>NZ_CP092473.1:540000-890000 GCF_014287515.2 Roseburia rectibacter | reverse complement strand
TGACCTGATTAATCTTTTCAATATGTTTACGCGAAGCAATCTCCGGCACGACACCACCATACAATGTGTGAAGTGCAATCTGTGATGAGATCACATTGGATCTTACATCCCTGCCGTTTACCACAACTGCTGCTGCAGTTTCATCACATGAACTTTCTATTGCAAGAATTTTTATCTCCCTGTCACTCATCTTCCGTATCTCCTTCGGTCTGATAAAATACTAAAATCTTCCATTTTCCATCATTGTCTTTTCTAAGTACATAGGTCTGATTTGTACGTGTAAAACTTTTATTTTCGTCCACAAAATAAGATGCCGTCACATAAGCACAGTCATCCCCATCAATCTTCTGATATTTCACCTCATCGCTGCCGCATACTGATGAGGACTCTATTTTTTTCGACTTATCATGATAGTCTTCAATATCTGCTTTCAGGCTTTTAAAGTAATCATCCCTGGAATTATTTTCAAGCAGCTCGTCATCCATCAGAAGCCTTGCCTGATCTCCGAGTTGATATAACTCATCATCTGTGTACTCCTCATCATAAAAACAGGTGATGATACGATTGTAAAATTTCACAACCTCTCTTGGTGTTTCCGGATAATTTTTTTCAAGATTTTTAGTGATCACTTTCTGTACTTCTGTAAGGTTATCACTATTTTCCGCTGAATTGACTTTTTTCGTTGTAGCATACCAGAAAAGTCCGATAATAACCACAACACAGACAACTGCAAAAATGATTTTCTGTCCATTTTTTTTCATATGAATCCCCCTCTCAATCTTCCTCAAACATCAGCTCCACGCTCTTTCCATCTTTTCCGAGAAATGCGTTAGGAAAAATCTCTCTTACCCGCGGCATATAATCTTCCGCATGCACAAGTGACGGTGAAAAATGTGTCAGCCACATCTCTGTTGCCTCTGCTTTCTTTGCCACTTCTGCCGCTTCATAAAATGTCATATGCTTGTATTGTTTTGCTTTCGCGATTTTTTCTTTTTCTGCATACATTCCCTCACAGATCAGAAGATCTGATTTTTTTGCAGAAGCAACCAATGATTCTGTCGGTCTTGTATCGGTACAATACGTTACTTTGATTCCTTTTCGCGCTGCACCAAGCACCATGTCCGGGGTATAATGCGCCCCATCTTCTGTGGTGATCTCTTCCCCTTTTTGAAGTCTGTTCCAGTATTTCTGCGGAATCTCATGCTCTTTTGCACGCTCCACAGAGAATCTTCCGGCACGTCTGATCTCCACCGTATACCCATAACAGATAATATTATGGTTAACACGGAATGCATGGATATGATATCCGTTTATTTCTATATCGGCTTCCGGTTCTGTTATTTCAATATATCGTATTTCAAACGGCAGTTCCGGTGCGATCGTTCTAAGTGCCCCGACCACGCGTTCTAATCCCTTTGGTCCTATCATAGTAAGAGGCTCTGTCCGCTCTGCATTTCCCATAGAAAGGAGTAATCCCGGCAATCCACTGATATGATCCGCATGATAATGCGTAAAACATATCACATCGATCGGTTTAAATGTCCATCCTTTTTCTTTGATCGCGATCTGGGTTCCCTCCCCACAATCAATGAGTAAACTGCTTCCATTATAACGCATCAATGACGCTGTCAGCCACCGGTGCGGCAATGGCATCATCCCTGCAGTTCCCAAAAGACATACGTCTAACATACAATCCTCCTTGTTTTGCGGAGCAAAATCCGAGCCCACTGGCGAGGAGAGGATTTTACTCCTTGTTTTGCGGAGCAAAATGCAGGTTATACAAATTCCGTTACCTGTTCTTCCTCCGGCGGTATCACAAATTTTCCCACCATTTTTTCATAACAGGACTCACAGATATCCATTCTGTGTATCCGTCCATCCTTTTTATCAGAAAAATATCCCCATTCCTTCTCCACAGTAAGAAATGAAGTATGGTCTTTTTCAGATAACATACAAATTACTTTTCCACAACAGTTACAGTAAATTTTCTGATCTTTTCTGCTCATTTTTTTTAGCCTTCCCATTCTGTGATACAGGCAGACATTTTCTATGAATGCCCGGCATGCTGTAACATTCATGTACAGTACACTAGATATCTATATTATATAAGCAATATCATACCTTATGTAGTGGGAATTACTGGCTGCCGGTCACAATTACTGGCCATATATCATAATATAGGCATCCTCTTTCGGAAGTTCATAAAACCCTTTCCTCACACCATGATTCACAAACCCATTGCGCTCATACAGGCGGATTGCACTGTCGTTCGAGCAGCGGACTTCAAGTACAATTTTGCCAACTGAACGGCTCTCAGCCTCTTTTTTCGCTTCCGCAAGCAGCATGCCGCCAATTCCCCTGCACCGCATTTCCGGTGCAACCGCTACATTAGTAATTTCTCCTTCATCAATTGAAAGATACATTCCAATATAACCAAGGATCTTATTATTTTCCTCTGCGACAAGAAAAACCGTATTCGGCAGACTTAATGAATCCACAAATCCCTGATAGCTCCAAGGCTGTGAAAAAATGGCTCTTTCCAGTTCGCTTACCTGTTCTGCATCTTTTACCTGCATGGCTCTGACTGTGATCATGCTAATCCGCCCTCTTTTCGTTCCCGCTCCGCCTGGGACAATCTTAAATATTCCGGCTTATGCTCTGCAGCGGTCGTGGCTTTTCCCTCAGAAAAATATTTCATGCCAAGCGCTGCAACGGCTCCTGCTCTCTGTTTATTGACATGTGCAGGAGCAAACGTATACGGCACATTGCAGTTTTCTGCAATATATTCTTTGAATACCGGCACTCCGTCCCCTAAAAATGTGACCGGCTGTTCAAACTCATTTACAATCGAAATAATTTCATCTATACCAACTGCACACTGTTCTTTCAACACTTCCATCTCATTGCCTTCAAAAGAGTACAAACCTGTGTAAGTCTGATTTCTTCTGGCATCCATAAGCGGGCACACAAGTCCTGCATGTCCGACCAGATTATAGGCAAGCGCATCAACAGTCGGCACATTGACGATCGGCTTATCTAATGCAAGTCCGAGCCCTTTTGCAGTTGCCGAGCCGATCCGAAGACCGGTAAATGATCCAGGGCCACCTGCGATCGCGATCGCATCGATCGTATTCAAATCCAGTTCTATCATTTTTGCCACTTCATCTAACATTGGCAGAAGTGTCTGTGAATGTGTTTTTTTATAATTGACAGTATACTCTCCAAGCATGTTATCATCACATACGATAGCCACGCTTGCCACAAGTCCTGAACTGTCTAATCCCAAAATCTTCATTGTAAGCTCCATTCCCGCATGAATAAACTATTTTAGCAGCCCTCATGCTCTTTTATGGTAATTTTCCGGTAATCAAAACCTTTTTCCAGATTCTTTTCAATCGTCACATCATATCGTTTATCCGGAAGGATTTCTTCGATCAGGTTTGCCCACTCGATCATGCACAAACCCTCCCCGTAAAAATAATCCTCGTAGCCGATCTCATCCATTTCCTCGATATCACCGATCCGGTATACATCAAAATGGTAAAATGGTATTCTGCCTTCTTCATACACCTGTACGATCGTAAATGTCGGACTTGATACCGGTTCTGTAATCCCAAGTCCGTCTGCGATTCCCTGTGTAAAGACAGTCTTTCCAACGCCAAGATCTCCCACTAGTGTATACACATCTCCCGGTTCTGCCGTCTCCCCGATCTTCTTTCCAAGCGCATGTGTCTCTGCTGCGGAAAATGTCTCATAAACGGTTTCTTTCATCATTCCGTCCTCCATTTACTTCAACTTTACCCTGTACTTCGGCAGCTTATCCTTTGCAAGGTCTGCAAAACTGCGATATTTCTCCCCTAACTGCTGCCTGGGTATCACATAAGCATTTATGCGGTTACTGTAGACCAGCACATTATTTTTCGTAGACACCATTTTATAAATCTGATCCCACAAAAGCTTCGCGTCTGCATCCCCCTGTTTTACAGTTATTCCTTCTTCATCCACGCAGTAATGCAGGCTGTTCTTCAACACCTCAGATGCTGCAATACGCTGTTTTGAGCGAAGATAAAGTGTGACCGGCATATAAAATAAGATCAGCACTCCAAGCAAACTGCCAAGAACTGCATAGGACAACCCGCGTTCACTATATTTCGTACCTGCCGCAATAAAGCAGATCACTGCTGCGATCACGGAAATCCATCCGGATGCACCGGTATAGGTCTGGTACATGTTAAAACGAAACATATCCTTTGCGGTCAATGTTATATCAAATTCCAATCTCATCGTCAATCCCCCGCCATTTTAGAATCAGCTTAGTATAACATTTTTTGAAAAAAAAGAAAAGACGCATTTCCTGCGTCTTTTCTCCTGAAAAACAAAGTTGCTGTTTTACTGATACCGGCAAATACCGAAATCAGCTTCACTGCTTATGACTGTCTTCCTTTTAAAATCGGAGAAATGTGTTTGTAAGTCACAAATGTAATGACTACGGAAAACATTCCTTTGACAAAGGTAAACGGCATGTTAAAGCAGATCAGGCACTGTAAAATGCTCTTCATTGACGGAGCGATCAGCTGATATGCTCCGAGTACTGCCTCCTGCGGCATGAAGTTGTAATATACCGGATATACAAGGAAGTAGTTAGAAACTACACTGAAAGCTCCCATGATCACTGCTCCAAGTACGGAACCGATGAGTGCGGTCGTTCTTGTCTTTTTGTATTTGTAAAGAAGTCCTGCCGGCAGTACAAATGCCACACCAAGAATAAAGTTTGAAAGTTCTCCTACGCCACCCGTAGATGTAATGAACAGATGAAGAACATTCTTAACCAGACAGATGATCACGCCACAGAGCGGTCCCATGGCAAATGATCCGATCAGTGCCGGAAGTTCTGAGAGATCCATCTTGATAAATGACGGCATAAACGGCACGGAAAAATCCAGAAACATCAGGATATATGCCACTGCTGAGAGCATTGCTGTCACCGTCAGATATCTCACATTGACTCTTTTTACGGTTACTGTTTTGTTTGTTGCATCCATTTCACTCGTCTCCTTTTCTCTTTCGGAAAATATACGAGGGATTGTAAGCGTGTTTACACAATAAAACCCCAGATGTACAAATCATCCGGGGTTCTCATGTAACAGAAACGTCTTTGCTGACGTCTTATCATTCACATGCTTATCTTCTCTCATCCAGACTATACTGTCGGTTCCGGAATCTCACCGGATCAGCTGCCTTAGCAGGTCACGGACTTTGTAAATGAATCTGATCCTATAAGATCAGCACTCTCTACGTCACCGTCGGTCGGGAATCTGCAAATCTTACTGCATCACCCTGCCCCGAAGAATTAATATTATTTTTTTCGTGTTCTATTGTATGCATCTTTTGCGTATCTGTCAACCATTAATTTTCATGGTCAGTGCAATACGCTGTTTTTTCAGATCAACATCCAGTACTTTGACCTCAACAATATCACCGACACTTACCACCTCAAGCGGATGTTTGATAAAGCGGTCACACATCTGTGAAATATGTACCAGACCATCCTGATGTACTCCGATATCCACAAATGCACCAAAATCAATGACATTCCGGACTGTTCCTTTCAGAATCATTCCAGGTTTTAAATCTTTCATGTCAAGCACATCACTGCGCAGGATCGGTTTTGGCATATCCTCTCTTGGATCACGCGCCGGTTTTTCAAGTTCTTTTACGATATCCTGCAGTGTGATCTCGCCTACCCCAAGCTCTTCCGCCAGTTTTTTATAATCGGATATTTTCCCTGAAATGCCGTCTAATCTGCGTTCTTTCACATCATCTGTCGTATATCCGAGACGCTCTAACAGTGTCTTTGCTGCTGCATAACTTTCCGGGTGCACACCTGTTGCATCCAGCGGATTTTTTCCATCGTTGATGCGCAGGAAACCTGCACACTGCTCATATGCTTTTGGTCCTAATTTTGCAACTTTCAAAAGCTGGTTTCTCGCCTCAAAACGGCCATTTTCTTCACGGTATGCAACAATATTTTTTGCAACTGCCTTGCTGATGCCGGAAATATATTCAAGCAATGATGCCGACGCAGTGTTTAAATCAACACCGACTCTGTTTACGCAATCCTCTACAACTCCACCGAGTGCTTCACTTAGTTTTTTCTGGTTCATGTCATGCTGATACTGACCTACACCGATGGATTTCGGATCGATTTTTACAAGCTCCGCCAAAGGATCCTGCAGACGGCGTGCCATGGATGCTGCGCTTCGCTGTCCAACATCAAACTGCGGAAACTCCTCCGTTGCAAGTTTACTTGCAGAATAGACAGATGCCCCTGCCTCGTTGACGATGATGTACTGCACTTTCACCGGTATCTCTTTTAATAACTCTACAATAACCTGCTCGGACTCGCGGGATGCTGTACCGTTTCCAAGCGAGATCAGCGTAATATGATATTTTGAGATCAGCTTCTTTAAAACTGCTTTTGCTTCTTCTACCTTATTCTGTGGTGCGGTCGGATAAATGACTGTGGTATCAAGCACTTTTCCGGTCTGATCCACCACGGCAAGTTTACAGCCGGTACGGAATGCCGGATCCCAGCCAAGCACAACCTGTCCTGCAATTGGAGGCTGCATCAAAAGCTGCTCTAAGTTCTTGCCAAATACTTTGATTGCCCCATCCTCTGCCTTTTCGGTCAGGTCACTGCGGATCTCACGCTCAATGGCTGGCGCGATCAGACGGTCATAGGCATCTTCTATCACTTCTTTTAATACCGGAGTTGTCTGTGGATTGTCACGCACGATCACCTTTTTTTCAAGATATCGCAAAATATCCTCGACCGGTGCCTCAATTTTTACTGTTAAAAATTTTTCATTTTCTCCACGATTTAATGCTAAAATACGGTGCCCTGCAAGTTTTGCTACCGGCTCATCAAATTCATAGTACATCTCATAAACAGACTCTGCCTCAGGATCTTTCGCAGCAGAAACCAAACGTCCTTTTTTAACAGTCAGATCACGGATACGGCTTCGGTAATCTGCCTCGTCTGAAATACTTTCTGCAATGATATCTTTTGCTCCTGCGATCGCATCTGAGGCACTCATCACTTCTTTTTCCGGATCAACAAATTTTTCTGCTTCTTCCTCTAAAGATGTATTTAACATCTGCAGGGTAATGATACTGGCAAGCGGCTCTAACCCTTTTTCTTTCGCGATCGTTGCCCTGGTGCGGCGTTTTGGTTTATAAGGACGATACAGATCTTCCACCACGACCATCGTCTCTGCCGCTAATATCTGTGCTTTTAACTCATCGGTCAGTTTTCCCTGTTCCTCGATGCTTGCAAGAACCGTCTCTTTACGCTCTTCGAGATTTCTTAAATAAGTCAGTCTCTCATATAAGTTACGAAGTACCTCATCATTGAGTGCTCCGGTTGCCTCCTTACGGTAACGGGCGATAAATGGAATTGTATTTCCCTCGTCGATCAGCTTTACAGCTGCTTCAGTCTGATTTTTACGGATTCCGAGTTCTTCGGAAATCTTTGCAATAATATCCATAGCTGCTCCTTTTTCTTTCACCGGTCTCCATTTTTTCTCCGGCACAGTATATCTATTATAGCGAAATATCCACATGGATTCAAGGTGGCGTTGTTTTTTTCCACATTGCATGATACACTATTGTTAGTATTTGCAAGAATGGAGATTTTTATGGATCATCAATTTTACAGACCAATGCCAGACCGGCGTTCAAAACATATGGAAAATCTTTCCTTTATCATGGGCATCATTGCACTATCAACATTTTGTCTGATTTATCCTGCACTGATCTGCGGGGCACTCGGCATTGTATTTGCACTGCTCTCACGCGGCGGTGAGACAACTTTTAGCAGCCGTGCCAAACTTGGACTTGCTTTAAGCAGCGTAGCACTTGGTATCATTATTCTGCTGTTAATCTATTCCGTCGTATTCGCCAACGTTTATTATGGCGGCATTGAAAATATGATGCGGGAGAGCTGCAAGTCTTTAGGAATTGATTATAATATGCTGTTTCCGCAGAATTGAGTTCTGATATTTTAAATAAATAGCGGCTTTAAATTTTATAAAAGATTTATACCCCAGAAAAACCGAACCAAATTTTTTATCGCACAGTTAACAATAAGAATCGCAAGTCCGATCCAGAGATACCGGTCTTTATAGTGCATTGCAACTGATAGTTTATGCTGTGAGAGCCGCTCAATTGTCTGGCTGATCAGAAACCATCCACATAATACCGCTGCGTATAACACAAACGGATGCTCAAAAAATGATATCAGAAAATGTCCCTGAAAGAGGGCACGTACCGCTCTGGTTCCTCCGCAGCCCGGACAGTAATAGCCGGTTACGGCGTGGAACAGGCATGGGTAGAGATAGTTTTCAATACGAAAGCCAGTTATTTGAGAAATGAGCAGATACATGCAGCAGATGGCTGCGCTGCTCAGACCAAGAATATATAAAATGTCATCTATTTTTTTCTGTTCATAAGTGTTTCTTTTTTCCATTCTCCACATTATATCAGAAATCCGTATCTATACAACCCCCTGCCACCTATGCTATAATTTATTCTAATCGCAGCAGAACTGCTGTATGATCTAAAAGGAGTTATTCACTGAATGAAACGCACATCAAAAGAACTCAAACGTATTGCACGTGATATTTTAAATGACAGATACCGTATTCCTATGGCAGCTTTTGTTGCCACAACACTGATCGCAACTGTGATCGAATCTCCTTTTTCCTTTTCCATGGGCGATAATCCGACAAATATGCAGCTTGTGATCTCACTGATCGCAGAACTTCTCATATCCGTTGTCAGTTTTGTATTAGGATGTGGTGTAGCAAAAGTCCATCTGTCCATGACACGCGGAAATGATTTCAGACTTCGTGATATTTTTGATCCATTCAAAAGAAATACCGACCGCTTTTTTATCGCAGGATTTATATTTTTGCTGATGATCTTTGTCTCCATGCTTCCTGTGATCGGCAGTTTTACTTATGCAGTAATCGTAGATTTTTCACTTACTTCTATTGTGATCACAATAGTAACCGGTATTCTTTCCCTGATCTTAAGCTGCTATTTTATGCTTACCTATCATTTTATCGGATATATTACGCTCGATCATCCTAAGTTAAAATGCCGTGAGGTATTCAAAGAATGCAGACTTCTCATGCACGGCAACCGTATGCGTCTGCTTTATATTATGCTCAGTTTTATCGGATATGGGTTATTAATTCTCTGCTCGTTTGGCATCGCATCCCTCTGGGTTGTTCCTTACCAGACAGAAACACTCGTTATTTTTTATCTGGACTGTACCGGAGAATTGAACCGGATTCCAGTCCGCAGTTATACAAATACTGATACAACCCAATTTTGATTCCACAACGCACTTTCCATCGAAGGTGCGTTTCTTATGGGATAAAACCGCAAAACAAAGGAGGAAAATCTTCTGCTCCTGCATAGGCAGTCGCATTTTGCTCCGCAAAACAAAGGAGGATTTTATGAATCAATCTAATCAGAACAATGAACCCATTCGCGATGCCTCAGTACTTGGCATGCCAAAGATGCTGCTGCTCGGTCTGCAGCACATGTTCGCCATGTTCGGCGCAACCATTCTTGTCCCGATCTTAGTCAACAGTTACTTCGGGGAAGATGTACTGCATGTACAGGTCACTTTGATCTGCGCCGGTATCGGCACCTTATTTTTCCACTTCTGCACCAAATTTAAAGTTCCGGCTTTTCTTGGTTCTTCTTTTGCATTTTTAGGTGGATATGCAACGATCGCTTCCATGGATTCCGGTGTGTTTGCCGATATGTCAAATGCTGACAAACTGTCCTATGCCTGCGGCGGAGTTGTCGTTGCCGGACTTTTATATCTGATCCTTGCACTGATCATCAAACTTGCCGGCGTCAAAAAAGTCATGCGTTTCCTGCCACCGGTCGTTACCGGTCCGATCATTATCTGCATCGGTTTAAGCCTTGCCGGCTCTGCTGTAAATAACGCATCCAAAAACTGGCTTTTAGCACTGATCGCACTTGCAGTCATTATCATTTTTAATATCTGGGGAAAAGGAATGTTTAAGATCATCCCGATCCTGATGGGTGTTATCATTTCCTACTGTGCAGCTCTTATCTTTAACGCACTTGGCATGACAAATGCGGATGGCTCTGCAATTCTCGATTTTACAAATATTGCGGCAGCTTCCTGGGTTGGTGTTCCTGCATTTTCCATCTGCAGATTCAATATCTCTGCCATCCTTGTGATGGCTCCGATTGCTCTTGCAACCATGATGGAACACATCGGAGATATCTCCGCAATCTCTGCAACTGTAGATCAGAATTTTATCGAAGATCCGGGGCTGCACCGCACATTGATCGGAGATGGTCTTGCAACTGCACTCTCGGCATTCTTTGGTGGTCCTGCCAACACGACCTACGGTGAAAATACCGGTGTTCTTGAATTGAGCCGGGTTCACGATCCGAAAGTCATCCGTCTCGCAGCATGCTATGCGATCATATTAAGTTTCATTCCAAAAATGGCTGAGGTGATCGGTTCCATGCCATCTGCGATCATCGGTGGTGTCAGCTTTATGCTCTACGGCATGATCTCAGCGATCGGTGTCCGGAATGTAGTAGAAAACCACGTTGATTTTACAAAATCAAGAAACCTTATCATCGCAGGTGTCATCTTTGTATGTGGTCTTGGTTTTTCGGACGGTCTTACTTTTACCGTTGCCGGAACTTCCATCACACTCACATCCTTAGCGATCGCTGCGATCGCAGGTATTCTTTTAAATGCGATCCTGCCAGGTAATGATTATCATTTTGGCAAAGATCCAAAGATCGATGCAAACCGCGGTCTTGATATGATCCCGAATCTGCATGAAGATACAAGCTATGCAGATGACGAGGAGTAAATAATCAGTTGTAATAAATAAAAATGCGGTATCTGCAAACACACGGATACCGCATTTTTCTTTCTTATGATTTTCACCTGTTACATTTTTTATCTGCTAAATATAATGAATCTTAATCACGCCAAAATTCGCCGCTCCGCGCAGATACAGTGCCGCAACACTGCTTCCTTCACTGTGTCCTATCGCTTCCACTGCTCCGAAAGAATGTCTCAGTTCATTCTGTACTTTCCATTCTTTTGGAATATAAAGATTGGTCTCTCCAAAATTGTTTTCCACCTCAATTGATGCAGCATCCCCTGCGATCATTGCATTATCAAAATAAACACTCATGCTTCCGAAATTGTTTTCAAGCCGCGCATCACAGAAATGATCCGAATTGATATAACGAATCGCAGAACCAAAATTATTTTCACAGCGGATATGCTCTCCGCTGCACTGTTCACTGTCTGATGCACCTGTTTTTTCATCCCAGTTTATCGTTTTTTCCCAGGAATTTTTCTTTCTCCGGACATCTTTAAAAATCATCGAAAGTCCAATGCTTAAAAGCAATGCTGCACCAAGTATCGTCCAGTTTGTCAGATTCAGTCTTTCCAGGCCAAGAGGTTTTCTGTAAATAATACAGATAAATGCAATTGCAAACGTCATGGAATAAAAGTTTACTTCTCTTATTCCATCCACGAACAGCCAGACAAACATGATCGTCATAAAAATACCGGGTAAACCAACACCGATTTCAATCCCGGTACTGCTGGTCACTAAATATACCGCTGCAAGAAATACAAAAAACAGTCCCCATGCAATATTTTTCTTTTTCATTGACATAACCTTCTTTCTTCTAATTTTCTGATCAATGGTTTGTAATAATACCTTGACACATATACTTTTTTGTGTGTATTCTCAAATGCCACAACGCTCGACGCCGTCAGATTCCGGTTGATGGAAAAAATATGGGTGGTATTTAAGATTGTCGACTTTGACACTCTCATAAAAAATCCAGGAAGAATTTCCTCAAGTTCATACAGTTTGTATCTTGCCTCATACAGATTATTCCCCGTATGTGCCACCACTCCACTGTCTGCCGTCTCAAAAAACAATATGTCGTTCATCGGCAGATAATACTCGGTATTTCCTTTGTATAGAACCATCTTCTGAACTGCACCAGCCGCTTCACTGACTGCTTTTTGTATGGCTGCGATCTGTTCTGTCATACCACGGCAGCGGATGATGACTTCTTCCTCTGCCACCTGCTCATCCATTTCGATTTTGATTTTCATACTAATCTCCATTCTTGCGCTGCTTTTAAGCGCATCACAAGTTTGTGCGAAGCACAAATCTTGCGTATGAAAAATCTTTAATTTTTCATATCATTCTCCAGTACTGTACTGCTTTTCATCTGCAACCCATTTTTGTACTTAAAGCAAACCGGTTTTCTTTCTTACTGACAAGATCATTATAAAAAACGAACCACCTGATGTAAATGTTTTTACACCAAGTGGTTCGTTTTTCTATGGTAAGTGGTAATTATTTTACATGATACGGTTCATTGCAGAAAGTGCTCTGACTGCTGTCTGCAGGTAAGGATTTTCTGTCTCATAGAATTTTCCTTCGTCTGCCTTTTCTGCAAATGCAGGATCTAACGGAATCTTTCCAAATACCGGAAGTGTCAGCTCTGCTGCAACATCCTCAATATGGCTCTCACCGAATAATTTGATCTCCCTGCCACAGTCCGGGCATTTTAAATAACTGAAATTCTCGATCAGTCCCAGTACCGGAACATGCATCATTTCTGCCATATTGTATGCCTTTTTGACAATCATCTGCACCAGTTCCTGCGGTGAGGTAACGATCACAATACCATCGACCGGAAGTGACTGGAATACCGTAAGCGGCACATCACCAGTTCCTGGCGGCATATCAACAAATAAGTAATCAATATCTCCCCAGACAGTCTCATTCCAGAACTGTTTTACCACACCTGCGATCACAGGTCCTCTCCAGATGACCGGGTCTTCCTCATTATCCAAAAGCAGATTGACGGACATTACTTTGATACCGTTTTCTGCTTCAAGCGGGATCATTCCCTCCTCTGTACCTACAACCTGACCATGTACACCGAGCATTTTCGGAATGGATGGTCCTGTGATATCCGCATCCATGATGCCAACTTTATAGCCGGCCTGTTTCATTGCACATGCAAGTGATGCCGTCACAAACGATTTGCCGACTCCACCTTTTCCGCTGACAACTCCGATTACTTTTTTTACATTGGATGATGGATTCATCGGTTCTTTTGCGATTCCGTTTCCACCTTTTGCTTTGCTCGGACAGCCTTCACAGCTCTCCCTGCTACAGCTTGATGCGCTGCTGCAACTACTATTTTCTGCCATGTCTCATACACTCCTTTTTATCTTCATTCCTGCAGATATTTTATTCTGCCCAATCTTATCTTTCTGATTCCTGTGCCCGCTTTTTAAATATCTCCTGCAATGACTCCGTATAAGGTGCCCGTGCGATTCCGTATTCCGTCACAATTCCAGCGATCAGTTCATGATCTGTCACATCAAATGCCGGATTAAACACCTTTACATCCTTTGGTGCCATGCGCTCTTTGTACCACATCTCAGTCACTTCCTCTGCCGGACGCTGCTCGATATTAATATCGGCTCCCGTCTTTGTATTAAGGTCGATCGTTGAAGTCGGTGCACAGATATAAACCGGTACATTATAATATTTTGCTACTGCTGCAACCACGGATGTTCCGATCTTGTTTGCCGTATCACCGTTCGCTGCCACGCGGTCGCAGCCGACGAATACTGCATTGACCCATCCATTTTTCATAACCGTTGCAGACATATTATCACAGATCAGGGTAACATCCACTCCGGAGGACTGTAATTCAAATGCCGTCAGTCTTGCCCCTTGTAACAGTGGTCTTGTCTCATCTGCAAACACTTTAAAATGATAGCCCTTTTCTTCCCCAAGATAGATCGGTGCTGTTGCCGTGCCATACTTGCTGGTTGCAAGCTGTCCGGCATTACAGTGGGTTAAAATGCCATCTCCCGGTTTTACCAGTGTCAGACCATATTCGCCGATCTTTCTGCAGACACGGATATCCTCCTGCCAGATCTCTATTGCCTCTTCTTTTAAATATTCTTTGATTCTCGCCACATTCTCATCGGCATGCGCTTCTAAAACGCCCTGCACCCGGTTAAGCGCCCAGCTTAAATTAACCGCTGTCGGTCTTGCAGATTCTAAATACTCTTTCTGTTTTATAAACTCATCATGAAAAGTATCATAATCTGCCGCGCCGCTCTGTTTTGCCAGAAGATAGATTCCAAATGCCGCTGCAACCCCGATCGCCGGAGCTCCCCTTACCTTAAGCAGGTAAATGGCATCCCAGATCTCTTCCGCTGTCTTTAAAGCGATCAGCTCTATCTTTCCCGGAAGTTTCGTCTGATCGATGATAATAATTGCATTATTTTCATCATCTAAGCGCACCGTATCATAATTCATGATATTGTCATTTTCTTTGCACTGCTGCATCTTCGTGACCTGTGCCTTTCTTCTTTTATCCACTTCTTTTTATTATACACGCTAAAGAAACAATTTTAAAGTCTGACGCCGGTACTTTTTAAGAAACAAAAAAGAATGGAACATTATCTGCCCCCTTTTAATGCTCTTTTCTTTTCTTTTCATACATTTTAACATCTGCACGGGATCTCGCCGCTTCGAAATCCATATCCTTCTCTGCATCAAATCCGGCAAAACCATAGGCAATCTGTATCTTTGGAATCGTATGGCTCTGATTAAACTCCTGCTGTTCCAATTCAAGTTCTTTCAGTCTTTCTTCCAGATCAAAACCACCCCTGTTTTGAATGACAGTGCAGAACTCATCACCACCAATGCGGTAACATCTTCCATGGCTGCCAAATACACGCGAAATGATCTCAGCAGCATTTTTGATATAAGAATCACCCATCGCATGCCCCATCGTATCATTGCAGTGTTTTAAATTATTCAGGTCAAATGTCACGATCAGTGTTCCATCTGCCTGTTGTTTTTCTTTTACCCATTCATCATAAGAATTACGGTTATACAGACCGGTCAGCACACCAAATCTTCCAATGATATCTGTCTTAATCCCAGGATTCCTGTCAGTTGAAGCAGCATCTGAATAACAAAATTAAGATATGCCATGACACAGATCGTCTCTGAAATCCATCTGTCTTTTATTTTCCAGAAACACTTCATAAACTGAACAAACGGCGGTATCATCAACATCAGTGAAACTGCCGAAACAAATGCACATGCCGTCCGGCTTGGAATCAGGATCGTTGCCATCTTTGTTTCATTAAAAGACCATATCCCCGTCAATAACGCAAAGACACCAAAATATGAAATATCACGTTCGATTGGAACTCTTTTATGCGCCATCAGCCAGTATCCGATTAAAACAACACCCACCATAATTTCGAGCAGGCTGACAATAACCTCGGCTCCTGAACTGTATAACAAATATTTATACATCCGTCCGGTATCCCCGGCATAAAAATCAATCTTTTTCTGACGGACCTGCGGATATGCTGCCCGGACGATTACAGTAAGTTGTTCTGTCTCTGACGGTACATCCACAAAATTCCATATCACTCCCGGCGAATTACCAAAAAACGAGTGTAACTGTTCCACCGAATAGATCAGCTTGTCATCCGCATATACCCAGACAGCCATATGCGATGTAAAAAAACGCACACAATACCCTGTATCACTTATTTCCTGCGTAGAAAATACAATACGCATTCGATATCCTGTTTTTTATCTTATTCTTCAAATCATGTCCTCTTTATGTACTGCTTTTTCCACAAAAAAATCTTGAAAAAATAGAAGGCCTGCTCTTTTTTTCTTCTTCTTTTTTGGGAAATCTTTCTTCTTCTGAATAATCCGGTACCCAGTCAACGAAAAAAAATCTGTCATCTACATCTGTTCTGCCATTAAAATGCCTGCACATGTCTTTAATGACTTCCATCATCGCATCTGCCATTTTCTCTGCATCCTGTGCCATGCGGTCACAAAATTCCATTCCACGGTCCGGTCCTTCTTCCCCCCAGATACAGTCATCTCCAAGCACTCTTAATTTATTCAGACGATCCCTCTGATCCTTGACAGTGCTGAAAAAACGGCTCACTAAAACATTATGCTCTTCTTTGTCGGTATAACATAAAAACTCTTCTAACAGTGTACCTTCCGAAAATCCGATCTCGTAATAATCATTATAAAAGCGGCATATCCGCTCTGCCGTTTTACGGAACAAAATCCCGCTCTGCTGTGGTTCCTTCCAGTAGTGCTTTTCTGCTTCCACAAGCTCTTTGTAAATTTCATCGTACGCAGTCTTGATTTTCGGATCTTTTATCTCACATTCCATCATAAAGTCAAAATTCATTTCTGTCTTCCTCCGCAAAGTTCACTCCAGATCACATTCTTTAAACGTCTTGTCAATGATGTCGTTCCCGCATCCTTAAGCTGCATGGTAAGCAGCATCGTAAGACCGTCTTTTGGGCTGTTGCAGAAATATGCCCCAAGCCATCCATCCCAGCCATATTCTCCTATTGAAGTAAACAGTGGGGATTTTCCAGGGTCTTTCTGGATTCTCAATAAATTGGCATAGGTATATCCGCGAATCCCCTCCCAGCACTGATCTAATACTTCCTGCTGCCAAGGCATTAATGATCCATTTGTCATATATCGTACTGTCTGCGTTTTTAATATCTGTTTTCCCTGATAAGAGCCATCCTGCATTAACATTGACGCAAACTTCGCATAATCATCTAACGTTGAAACCAGTCCTGCGCCACCCGATTCAAATGCCGGTTCCTGTTTCATTGCATTCATGATACCAAGATGATCTTCCGTATAAAGTTTTAGTCCATCTTCCGTCCTCTGGTACACTTTTGCAAGACGGTTCTGTTTCTCCTGCGGCACATAAAATGCAGTGTCTTTCATGCCAAGCGGCTCAAAAAATTCTTCTTTTAAAAATTCTCCAAAAGACTTTCCACTGATCACTTCAATGACTGCTCCAAGTACATCTGCAGATGTACCATACTGAAAACTTTCTCCCGGCTGGAACTGAAGCGGTATCAGACCAAGACGGTTTGCAATCTCCTGCGTAGTCAGCGCATCTTCCAGATATAAATGTTCTTTGATACGGTCAAAAAGTTTTTCCGTCTCCATGGAACAGACGCTCGTGATATCTCCACCATACATCAGACCTGATGTCATATTGAGCAGATCACAGATTCTGACCGGTTTCTCCGCCGAAACCAGTTTTCCTCCTTCTGCAACGATCGCATTGTGAAATCCCGGCAGAAATTCTTCCACAAAAGCTCCCGGATCAAGAAGCCCCCGCTCCATTAAAAGCATGGCAGCAGCAGATGTAACCGGTTTTGACATGGAATAAAGCCGTACTATGGTATCACGCTCATATTTTCTGCCTGCTTTAATGTCTGCATGTCCGCCTGCTGCAAATGCCTTTTCCTTTCCATCCTGTATGACCAGAATATTCGCTCCGGCAATCTCCTTTTTTTCTACTGATTTTTCAATCAGTTGTTCCAGTTTCTGACTTAATTCCATTGAAGTTTCCCCATTTCCACACATACTGCTGTAAAAAATCCGATAAATCATATCGTGCTGTTAACGCACTGACAACCGCTGCCATTCACACATACTGTATACACATCAGATCAATATTTCCCTTAACACTTTCTCATCTGCAGTGACAGATCCCTGAATCATTGCCGCACTTCCGCCACCTCGTGCACCGGTTTTTTCGCGGAGCAGGGCGGCAATCTCCCTGCAGTCCTTTGTTTTACTTCCGATGATAAAATTATAACCACCGTCTTCTTTTTCCACAAAAATACCGCAGATCCCGTCATGTGCTTCCACAAGCCCATTGATGGCATTACGCATGACCGGTGTATCAAGATCTGTCTCAAACAAAAGCACATTTTCCTGTTCTGCTGGAATCTCTTTGATCTTCTGATCAATGAGTTTCTGCTTTGCCTGTGCCAGTTTGTATTTCAGATCCTGGTTGGACTGTTTTAATTTTTCCACAAGCTGTGGAAGCAGCTCCTGATTCGCAGAAAGTGTACCGGAAATTGCTGAAATGATCTGTGATTTTTTCTGTTCCTCCTCTAAGGCACGAAAACCGCTTAAAATACTGATTCTGACACCACCTTTATAATTAGAAAGGCTCTGTACATTGAGTGTTCCGATCTCACCTGTACGCTTTACATGCGGTGCACAGCAGGCACAGACGTCCACGCCGGGGATCGTCACGATACGCACCTGTCCCTCGATCTCGATCTTACTGCGGTAATCAAGTGCTGCAAGTTCTTCTTTTGCCGGATAAGTAATTTCCACAGGGAGATTTTTTACGATCACATCATTGACTGCCGTCTCTATCTCTTTGACCTCATCTGCGGTCAGGACACCATTAAAATCCATTGTAACTATATTGTCGCTTAAATGAAATCCGACATTGTCATATCCAAATCTGCTGTGTACGATCCCGGAAAATATATGCTCACCGGAATGCTGCTGCATATTGTTAAAACGATGTGTCCAGTCAATCTTTCCATGTACATTTTCACCAACAGCAAGCGGTTCTTTTAAACTGTGTGTGACCACATCTTTTTTGATCTGTACATCAGTCACCTCTATGCCGTTTATCGTTCCTTTATCAGGACTCTGACCGCCTTCTTCCGGGAAGAAAAGTGTCCTGTCCAATACAACATGGTAACCACTCTCATCTTTATCATGATATGCCTCACAGGATAAAACTTTTGCATCGAACTCTACTGCATATGCATCCTGATCGTATAATTTTTCTGTCATATTCTTCCTCTTTTCTACTACAATACTGGTGTAAAATCCTCGGTGTCTCCGCAGAAAAGTCCGCCTAAAGAAGCCACGATCTTTTGCATTGCATTCTTTGCGATATCAAATTCTTCCGGTTTTATGGTAACAAGAAATACACACTCACATCCATGTTCTTTCGCAAATGCCGCTGTGATCTCATCTTTTGCCGGAATCTCTGTCTGTTCAATATCAAGCGTTGCTCCATCACTTAATCCTACTTCCAATACACCAGCATCCTCCCAGATCTCTACCTCATAAGATGCTGTTATTGTATCATCATTTGCATTTGTAAGCACATCAAAAATATGACGTACTGTCACATTTTCAGGTGCAAAATATAACCAATCGCCCGGCATATGATTGTTTTCTTTTTTGCTTTTCTTTGGTTTGCTCTGCTGTTTCATCGGATTTTCCTCCGTTTTCTTACTCTGCACTTCGGGTAAACAGTAACATTCTGTACTTTAGTATAGCATAATCTGACATTTTTTCTACTGACATTTCTATATTTTTCTTATATAATTATAGATAATAAATATCATATATCCGGGAGCGGGCACTCCCCTTATATGAAACGTACAGGAGGCACACAGTATGGAAGCATCAAACGTTTATTTTACATCTTTTAAAGCAACAGAGCATGAAAATCTGCTCCAGAAATTACACCGTCTTATGAAAACAGCCGGTTTTGAAACGATCGATTTTACTGACAAATACGCAGCGATCAAAATACATTTCGGTGAATATGGCAATCTTGCATTTCTTCGTCCGAATTATGCCAGAGTCGTTGCCGATTATGTCAAGGAACTAGGTGGAAAACCTTTCCTCACTGACTGCAATACTTTATATGTCGGCAGCCGTAAAAATGCCTTAGACCATCTTGAGACAGCTTATGTCAATGGATTTTCCCCTTACCAGACCGGATGCCATGTCATCATCGGTGACGGCTTAAAAGGTACGGATGAGACGATCGTTCCGATCGACGGTGAATATGTCAAAGAAGCAAAGATCGGACATGCTATCATGGATGCAGATGTTTTTATTTCCCTGACGCATTTCAAAGGTCACGAGATGGCAGGTTTTGGCGGTGCACTCAAAAACATCGGCATGGGATGTGGTTCAAGAGCTGGAAAAATGGAGCAGCACTGCGATGGCAAACCAAGTGTAGACCAGTCCTTATGTGTCGGATGTGGTGCCTGCAGCCGGATCTGTGCGCACGGTGCACCACAGTTTAAAGATCATAAAGCATCAATCGATCATGATAAATGTGTCGGATGCGGGCGCTGCTTAGCTGTATGTCCGAAGGATGCGATCGCTGCTGATTACAATGATTCCATCGCCATGCTCAACTATAAGATGGCAGAATACAGTTTAGCTGTCTGCAAAGACCGTCCGTGTTTCCATGTTTCACTGATCTGCGACGTTTCACCCAATTGTGACTGTCATGCAGAAAACGATATTCCGATCATTCCAAATGTCGGTATGTTAGCATCTTTCGATCCGGTCGCACTTGACGTTGCCTGTGCTGATCTGTGCAACCAGATGACTCCGGTGGAAAACAGTGTCCTTGGTGAAAATATAAAAGTTCATGGCAATGAGAAAGATCACGATCATTTCCATATGACACATCCGGATACGGAGTGGAGAAGCTGCATTTCTCATGCAGTGAAGATCGGACTGGGAAGTGACCAGTATAAGCTGATTACGCTTTAGTGCATTTGAAATTGATATTCAGCCTAATGACCTGCCAGAATTTTTATCTGCCACATTGCATTACACGAATCATTTCACAGACTGCCAAACCAATAATACGAAATATTTTAAATTTTTCCATAATCACCACAATTTGTTTATTTCGACAGTTTTGAAATGAACACCATAAAAATTTACGTACCGCCAAGGGTGTAAAATGAGTTCCCCGGCGAAGGGTGGTTCACAACTTAGCGGCTGGCAAATTGCATCAAGCCGGGATTCGTTTTGTGACTTTGGGAGAAAATTAGGCAATCTTAGTCTGCCTGTTCACGATACAGTGTTGTGCTGCCACGGATGGCAGCACAAGTCTTAATGCCCCTGGACGGGGCGTTTAAGACGCACACGTCACTCCGAGAAACACTAAATCAGGCTGACTTAGCTTGCCTTATTTTCGGACAACGAAACAAAACAGTCCCGGCTTGATGCAATTTGCCACTCACAAAACTGCGCCCCTTCGCCGGGGAACTCAAATCACACCCGAACCATCATTTATCACGCAGCTCCCATCATATTTAACCCAATCACATCATAATACCCGAAAAAAGCTACCGCAATTTATGCGATAGCTTTTTTCATCATATCATAAATCAAACTTATACTTCTGACTCTTTTGCATTATCCAACGCGATCAGTTTGGAAATGATCTCCTCACAGATCTGCGTGACATTTTTTCCATCAGTGGCAACTGTAATATCTGCAACAGCCTCATAACGGTCTTTTCGTTTGTCCATCAGGCTGCTGATAAACTCAACATTCATGTTATTGTTCAGGATCGGGCGTTCATCACTGTCTTTGACACGCTCATAGATCGTCTCAGGTTTTGCAGTCAGAAGTACGACACGTCCATTCTTTTTCATGTGATCGGTATTCTCTTCTCTCATGACAACACCACCACCGCAGGAAACGATCGTCTGTTTTCTCTTCTGCATTTCGATTAAAGTATTACTCTCTAAGTTACGGAAATATGCCTCACCGTATTCATCAAAGATCTCAGAAATGGACATACCCTGTTTTTCTACGATCATCTGATCCATCTCCACACGATCCATTTCAAGTTTATCTTTCAGCTCACCGGCGATCGTACTCTTTCCTGCTCCCATGAATCCGATCAGGAAAATATTGTAATCAAACAGGCTCTTTGCCTGGATACGGCGGCTGTTTTTCATGATATATTTGAAAATATCAAGGATCTCTTCCTCGAACTCATTGTCACCGAGTTTGTTCTTTAATGCATCGGTCTGTTTCTTCTCCTGTTCCGGCTGTAAGATTGGAATACCGGTTGCTTTCTTATAAGAAATGATTTCCTGTATATATGACATTCGAACCGCAAGCTGTTCGATGATAATATCATCACATTCTCCAATTTTATCACGGATTGCTTCTATCTTATCCATTATAATTTACCTGCACTTTCCTCTTTATTCTATAAAAAGCATTATAACAAGATACCTTGCATTCCGCAAGCAAAATATTTTAACGCTTTAAAGTATTTATGTTTTAAAGTGGATGATATCATTTTTTACAGCTTTTTATTCAGCCACATCTTTCATATCACCAAGATATGCATCAATCAGATCTTCAGAAACATTGTTTTCAATCGACTCATACACAGGTTTACAAAGTTCCCGGATCTGGCTATACATCTCATCACTCAGTGAAATGATCTTTGTACCGCTCTCTTCAATTGTCTGGATACGGGATGCGATACGCTCATCCGACTGCTCTCTGGCATATTCTTTTGCCGTCTCCGCAGCTTCCCGGATAATCTCCTGCTGTTCATCTGTTAAACCCTCAAAAAACTCATCACTGACGATCAGTGAGATCAGGTGTGGCAGATGGTTTGTCTCAACAACATAGTCCTGCTGTTCATACAACTTATTAGAAACAATAACCTCGTATGGATTTTCCTGCGCATCAATGGTTCCCTGCTGCAACCCGATATAAACCTCTGAAAATGTCATCGGTGTCGGACTTGCACCAAGCGCTTTCCAGTAAGCCATATGATAGGAGTTTTCCATGGTACGGATCTTCTGTCCCTTAAAATCAGAAATAGACTGTACATTACAATTTGTCGTCATGACACGGAATCCCTGATCGGCATATCCCAAAAGAACATATCCTGCATCTCCATATACCTGCTGCATCATGGAAAGGAAATCAGGGTTATCCACATGTTCCCGCACTTCATCGATGGTTTCAAACACTGCCGGCATATCAAATACTGCAACATCTGGCATAAAAGTTACCTGCGGTGCCGTGTTCTGCACCACAAAAGGAATATCCCCTTCTTTACAGGATTCTAATAATTCCCTGTCTCCGCCAAGTACACTGTTTGGATAAACAGAAATCAGCATAGTTCCATCACTTAAGCGTTCCACTTCCTCAGCAAATTTCTCCGCATAGATCTGTGTGACTGTATCCTCCGGACTCGAACTTCCAAGCGGCCATGCATACCGTTGTACTCTCACCTGATCCTGTGCGTCTTTATTTCCGCAGCCGCTCATCAAAAGTACCGTACCTGCAAGCACTCCGCACACTATTTTTTCCTTATATTTTTTCAATTATTTGCCCTCCTTTTAAAGCAGACAAAGACTGATTGCCGGAATAAATGCGATCAAAAGCAGTGCAAGCAGGAAATATCCGATCATTGGCATTGCTTTTTTTGCGATCTGCATCATCGGCACATTCGTAAGCGAACTTGCCACAAACAGATTGACACCGACCGGAGGTGTAACAAATCCAACTGCAAGGTTTACGATCATCATGACACCAAAGTGGATCGGATTCATTCCAACATGCTGCACGATCGGCAGTAAGATCGGGCTTAAGATCAGAATCGCCGGAGTCGTATCCATGACCATACCAACGATCAAGAGTACCACATTGATCACAAGAAGCAGTACGATCTCATTTGAAAAATGTGTCATGATCCATGCGCTGACATCCTGCGGAACCTGCATCAGCGTAAGTACACGCGAAAATGCCGTCGATGTTGCAAGGATAAATAAGATCGGTGCATAGGTCTTCATCGCCTCCACCATAATGCCCCAGATCTGTTTTACTTTAATGGACTTATAAATAAACAGACTGACAAATAAAGAATAAAATACAGAAATGACAGCCGCCTCTGTCGGTGATGCCACACCGGTATAAATACAGCCAAGTACGATCACCGGACTGAGCAGTGCCCAGATGCTCTCTTTTAAAATATTGAAGAAACCTTTTTCTTTGAGCTGATTCATTTTTGCCTGGATCTTTTCTCTGTCTTCTCCATGATGGCGGCAGTAATAATATGCATAAAAGATCAGCAGTGCACTGATCATCATTCCAGGTACGATTCCTGCTAAAAACAGATCACTGACTGATTCACCCGTCGCCATCGCATACATGATAAATGGAATACTCGGCGGGATGATAACTCCCAGACCGCCTGCCACAGCAACGATCGCCGTGGAAAAATCTTTCTCATAACCAAGCTCGATCAGAAGCGGGATCGTCATACTGCCGACTGCCGCAACCGTCGCCGGGGCTGATCCTGAGATTGCACCATAAAACAGACAGGTAATAATCACTGCACATGGAATCCCCGCTCTTTTATTTCCAAGGAAATATACAAATACATCAAATAATTTTTCTGAAATCTTGCCGTGTGCCATGAGGATTCCCGCAAGCACAAACATCGGCACTGCAAGTAACGGGAAACTGTCAATTCCTCCGACCATGGAACGGATGACATATCCTGCACTTGCCGTAAAAGAAGCATCAAATGCTCCCGGCAGTACAGCTACAATTCCAAGTGAAATAGAGATCGGAATTGCAATGATAAGACATATGGCAAAAATAATAAAAACAACAACTGCTGACATCTATTTCTCCTTTCCCACTGCAGAATGTGAATCATCTGTATTTACATGATCCGGCTGTTCCGGAGCCTCAATCACTGCTTCCTCGATCACGGACGCGATATTACCCTCTTCTAATGGCTTCTTTTCTTTTCCAAGCAAAATACGCCACTCACCAAACCAGCGCTGCACGATACGGAATGCGGTCAGAATAAAGCAGAAAAATGGAGCCGACTGTACATAATACATTGGCAGTCCACATGCCGGGCTGACCTGTCCACTCTCGATCGTTGCCTTTAAATACAGGAAGGAGAACGGTATCAGATAAACAAAAAATACAAATTCTACGGTCAGATTTGTGATTTTAAAAATAGTTTTTCCACGTTTTGGGAACATTTTGATAAACTGATCCACCTTGATAGAAATGCATTTTCTGGTACAGAGACTCACACTTAAAAATGCAGACCATATAAACAGATATCTTGTGATCTCCTCTGACCACGAAAGCGATACTCCAAGAATATATCTGGAAAATACCTGACATCCCATGATCAGCGTCATAGCCGCTAACATGAGAACCATCAGAATTTCTTCAAGACTTTCGTCTATGACATGAATAAATTTTTTCATGCAGCCTTTTCTCCTTCCTTCGTATAACTTCTCTTTATCAATATACAAAATCATTCATTTGTAATAAACGATTTTATACTTATTATTATATCTTATCAGATTTCTCTGTTTTTTTAATGCAATTCTAACAAAAACCGGATGTCAAAAAACTCCATTCGACATCCGGTTTTGTTTTCTTATGAGAATTGTCTCGGTACGGGACATCCATTTTTATGGCTATTCTTACATACTCTCATGAATCAGATTTAAAATTGTATTTAAGTCTGCTGCATTCATCTGGCCCGGTGCAGATGCTTTTCCAACTGCTCCAAAAGTCAGTGCAGAACCGAATACTTCACCACAGAGACGGCTGATCAGACCAGTTCCTGCCATAGACATGGTGATGATCGGTCTGTCTGCATATTCAGATACCATCTCTTCTGTTGCTGCAAGAAGTGTTAAAACATCTTTTTTATTCTGCGGCATTACTGCGATCTTCGGAATATCTGCGTCTAAATCCTGCATTTTGCGGAGACGTCCTACGATATCATCTTTATCCGGTGTCTTGTCAAAGTCATGATTGGAAGCAACAACTGCCACACCAGCTTCATGTGCAGCTTTAATGATCTCTTTCACATAAGAATCACCTGTGAAAGCCTCCACATCAACCAGATCAACCAGCCCTGTTGCTGCTGCTTTTTTATTTAATTCTACATAAACATCTGGCTCGATCGCTTTCTCGCCACCCTCTTTAGAGGTACGGAAAGTGAACAGGATCGGTGTATTGCCAAGTGCCGGACGAAGATCTTTTAATACGTCCTCGACCTGTGCAAAATCAAACACACCGTCAAACCAGTCAACACGCCACTCAACAACATCCATTTTTACATCTGCAAAAGATTTTGCTGCTGCAAGAATCTCTTCTTTTGTTTTACCAACAATCGGTACACAGATCTTCGGCACGCCTTCACCGATTCTGACACCGCGGACTTCTACATAGTTGCTCATATGAATCCTCCATTCCTGTGTGTAAAAATCTCTTATATGATTCTTCACACGAATCTTTTTTAATTATCTGCTTTTGCCTGCACAACCATACTTGTATAACGAAGATTTACAAATAATCCAAGTAATACACCTACTGCTGTTAATACGATATTCATAACCATAACCTGTGAAGGCTGCATCTTTGATGCTGCTGTCAGGATCGTATAATTACACAGTGAGGAAGCGATCATAACAAGTGCCGTTACCGTTCCCTTGATTTTCGGGAAAAGCATGTTGCAGACTGATGTAGCGATCTGAAGCAGTCCGCCTGCGCCTGCCCAGCCGATCAGGAATGCACCTGCGATCATAAGAGGCTGGCTCTTTCCAACTAATACAACAATTAATGTAGCAAGACAGATTACCGGATAGATCACAATAAATCTGACATCTTTAATTTTTCTTGTTAATAATGCTGTTACGATAAGTGCAAGCATTGTTCCTGCGGAATAGTAAGTCTGCATGATGGAAGGATCTGTCCAGCCCACATTCTCTTTTGCAAAGTTCTGCGCACAGTTTAACCAGAGCTGGAATGTACCGGTACAGGTAAAACCGATCAGGATCATTGCAACAGACTCGATGGAAAAATGTGTATGTTTTAAGCTGGCGATCAGTCCTTCTTTTTCTCCCGCTGCCTTCTGATCCGCATCCGGAAGAGGGAAAAGCATTACTAATACTAATAATACAATATAAATGATACCACATCCAAAGAATAATATGTTATAAGATGTAAGACCTGCTGCTGTTGTTGCTACCGTTACGCCAAGTACGAATGGCAGGATCATCTGTGCGATTGCAATGAAAAATTTAATTCCCATCGTTGCAACACCCGGTGCTTTATAAATGATCTCACCTACAGCCGGGTAAATTCCGGTATCAAGGAAAGAGTTGGCAATACCTCCGATGATGGCACAGATATATGCGATCTGATATCCACCATTTGTTCCTGCATTAAATGCAAGCGCAAGACCGATCAGATATACTGCATAAGAACCGCTTCCGATTGCAGTAGAGATACGACGTCCTAACTTATCAGAAAGAGGACCTGCAAATGGAAGTGCGATCAGTCTTCCCAGTCCAAGTGCGGCAGAAATAGCTGTGATTGCCATAGCTTCCACACCCCAGGATGCAGCAAGAGCTTCCTTGATCACTGCCTGTCCTAAAATAGAACATCCGACACCATGGATAAAATAATTTAAATAAAGAATCAGTGCGCTCGGTAAATATTTTTTATTCATTGATTTTCTCCTCAATTTGAGTTGTGAT
Source organism: Roseburia rectibacter (assembly GCF_014287515.2). Lineage (NCBI taxonomy): Bacteria > Bacillati > Bacillota > Clostridia > Lachnospirales > Lachnospiraceae > Roseburia > Roseburia rectibacter. The sequence goes on along the minus strand of NZ_CP092473.1, from coordinate 862,639 downwards.
GCAGCGGCATTTTTTCATACCGCCGCATGTGACTGGGGGATTTTATTCGTATTTGATGTTTAATACTTCTTTCATGTGCTCGATCGGCATATCTTTTCCAGTCCAGAGTTTAAATGCTGCTGCTCCCTGGAATAACATCATGCCAAGACCGTTCATTGTCTTACATCCAACTTCTTTTGCCATGGAACGCATCTTTGTCTCAAGTGGAGAATAAGGTACGTCTACAACGATCAGTTCCGGACGGAAGAAAGATTTATCAGGAACAACGGACATTCCCTCTAACGGTTTCATACCAACACCTGTTCCGTTTACGAAGATGTAAGAATCTGCCATCTCTTCTCTTAATTTCTCTTTGTCGTCTAAATCATAAAGAGTAGCTTTGCAGTTTGTTCTCTCATTGATCTTCTTAACAGTTGCCTCTGCGTTCTCCCAGAATTTATCATGAATATTGAAGATAGAGATTTCTTTTACGCCATCTAATGCAGCCTGGATCTCGATTGCTGTTGCAGCTCCGCCGGCACCTGCGATGGTCATTTTCTTTCCGATCACGTCAATGTCGTTGTCTTTTAATGCCTGCATAAATCCGATACCATCTGTGATATGTCCTGTTAATACACCGTTGTCATTAACGATCGTATTTACAGCTCCGCAAAGCTCTGCAGCCGGTGATAATTTATCAAGATACTGACCAACAACTGTTTTGTTTGGCATAGATACGTTAGAACCAACCATCTTTAATGCGCGAAGACCTTTGATCGCATCCTCTAAGGTACTGTTGTCAACCTCGAATGCAAGGTAAGCATAGTCAAGTCCTAAATATGCAAATGCCTCATTGTGCATTGCCGGTGAACTTGAATGTCTGATTGGGTAAGCCATTAATCCGATAAGCTCTGTGTGACCTGTGATTCTCTCTGCCATAGTAGTGTTCTCCTTTTTCTTTTTTGTTTGATTTTCTTATTTAGTTTCATGTTTTTAACATTACCTGCCCGCTTTGTTAAAAACTTAACAACCTCTGATGTAATTATTATACAACGCTTTTTTCAATACATCCAATGCCAATTTCATGCTTTTTTAATAGTTTTAATGTACTAATCATGATATAATGTGTACAAAAACAATGGTTTTATTTTGTAATCGATAGATATTATCTATCATTTATAAGGAGATCTATACATGACACTTAATCAATTGAGTTATTTTTACCAAGCAGCCGTCCTTCAGCACTTCAACCAGGCAGCAGAAAAAATGAATATTTCAGAACCAAGTTTAAGCCGTTCCATTGCTGCTTTAGAAAATGAACTTGGTGTCACACTTTTTGAAAAACGCGGGCGAAATGTCACGCTCACAAAAGCCGGGGAGATTTTTTTAGAGCATGTCACGCAGATTTTAGATGATGTTACACGCGCCTCAAATAAAATGCAGCAGATTGCAACAAACGGTGGACATATTGATATTGCTTATGTTTCCCCGCTTGCCCGTGAATTTATTCCAAATACGGTACGCGCTTTTCTTTCCTTAGAGCAGAATAAAAATATTACGTTTCATTTTTTTCAGGATATTACTTCCATGAATATAGAAGGTTTGAAGAAAGGTTCTTATGATCTGATCTTTGGTTCCTACTCTGCGAATGAACCAAATATTGAGTTTATACCTATTATAAAGCAGGACCTTGTGGCAATCCTTCCCATAGGACATCCTCTCGGTAAAAAAGCTGAAATTGAAGCCGGGGATTTCGAAAAATACCCGGTGCTTGGATACGCAAGACATTCCGGTCTTGGCAAATACACACGTAACTTTTTTAAAGACCACGATGTGATCCCGAATTTTATCTGCGAGTCTCCGGATGAAAACGGAATTGCCTCACTTGTGGCAAAAAACTTTGGGATTGCTCTCGTTGCCGATGTTGATACGATTCACAGGGATGATATCTGCATCAGGCCGCTCATTTCACAGGAAACTTTTTCACACACGGTATATATGGGATATATGCGTGGAAAATATCAACTGCCGGCTGTGCAGAGGTTTATCCAGTTTGTACGGAAATCATACCATTGATAATGCAGCTGTCAGCTTGCCCGAAACTCATTCCATTGATAATGCGGCTGTCAGCTTGCCCGAAACTCATTCCATTGATAATGCGGCTGTCAGCTTACGCGAAACTCATTGCAGGCTGTGAATATTGTGAGGCGGGAACCCATTTAACGAAGGCACGCTTACGCTGCCTGTCGCTCGCAGCGGTACTAAGCGACCAGAATACGGTCGCTAAGTACCGGCGACTCCAGAGCACCTTCTTATAAATGGGGTCCCGCCTCACAACTGACTTTACTGTATTGATGAGTTTCGCTTCACTCTGTTTTCTGTATCGATGAGTTTCGCTTCACTCTGTTTTCTGTATCGGTGAGTTTCGCTTCACTCTGTTTTCTGTATCGGTGAGTTTCGCTTCACTCTGTTTTCTGTATTGGTGAGTTTCGCTTCACTCTGTTTTCTGTATTGGTGAGTTTCGCTTCACTCTGTCTCCTGCGTGACAAACTGGATAAAGGATTTCGCTACGGGGGAGAGGTAGCGTTTTTTCATGGTGGCAAGGTAGACATGGCGTTCGTATTCCGGGTTTGTGATTGTCAGGGTTTTGACGTCGAGGGTTTTTAAGATTGGAATATCCGGCATGACTGCAATGCCAAATCCCTGGGCGACAAGTCCTGCCATGCTGCCATCTTCCTCTATTTCAAAGGCGATCTTTGGAAATACGCTGATCTGTTCATACATCTGGTCGATCACCGGGCGCAGTCCGCTTCCTTTCTGGAAATAGATCTGTGGATAATCTACGGTATCTTTTAAATCCACCGTGTCGTACATGGCAAGCGGGTGGTTTTTCGGTACGGCAAGCACTAACTTCTGATCGCCGATCTGCCGGAATTCGATATCCGGCTCCCCGTCCTGATAAGAGGAAAATACCATATCATACCTGTCATTTTTCAGTCCCTCTAAAATATCTCCTGTCGTTCCGACAATAAAATGAAACTCAATATGGTAATCCGGGTAAGCATCTAAGAATCTCCGCACCATTTTCGGTACAAATGTACTGCCTAAAGTATAAATATAAGCAAGATGTATCATACCTTCTTTGCTTCCATTTAATTCTTTTGTCCGCTGCACCCCCTCCTCTAATACTTTTAAGGATTCTTCCACATATGGAAGAAAAATCTTTCCATAACGTGTCAGAACAACATTTCTGCCTTTTTTTTCAAACAATCTCGTTCCCAGTTCCTGCTCTAACTGTGCGATCGCATGACTTAATGATGGCTGTGTAATCGATAAGATCTGCGCCGCCCTTGTATAATGTTCTTCCTTTGCCAATGTCTTAAAATATTGTAACTGACTTAAATTCATGAATCCATCCCCCGGTTTCTTCCGAATTGTTTCAATATTATAAGAATAACAATCTTACCGCGCAGAATCAATAGAGAAAATCTATCATTTTCCCCGAAAAAACGAATTGGATTTTTTTAATATTTCGGGGTACATTAATCACAGAAAGAGCACACAGACTTTTTCATTGTTAAAAAAGTAACTATCTAAAACACAATTATCTGCCCGCTCAAAACTGCACGCCTACCGCGCCACGTTTTCTGACATTCTAAAAGCTATGCTGCAGTTTTCACCATCCAACAATCTCAACTACACAATTTATTCATTTAAATGCAAAGGAGATTTTATCATGAAAAGCAAATACCCTCATATTTTTGAACCAATGACCATCCGTCGTATGACCGTAAAAAACAGAATCGTTATGACACCAATGGGAACAAACTATGGTGAGCAGAACGGAGAAATGAGTTTCCTTCATATTAATTACTATGAGCAGCGTGCAAAAGGCGGTACTGGTCTTTTGATCGTGGAAAACGCAAGTGTTGATTCCCCTCAGGGTTCTAACGGTACTACACAGCTTCGTATCGATTTAGACAACTATATCCCGCGTCTTTTCAAATTATGTGAAAACGTACACAAACACGGTGCATGCATCGCTATCCAGTTAAACCATGCAGGTGCTTCTGCAATGTCTTCCCGTATCGGAATGCAGCCGGTTTCTGCTTCTGATGTACCTTCTAAAGCAGGCGGAGAGATTCCTCGTCCATTAGAGAAAGACGAGATCATGCATATTGTAAAAAAATACGGTGAAGCTGCAAAACGTGCACAGATCTGTGGATTCGATGCAGTTGAGATCCATGCAGGACACTCTTACCTGATCAGCCAGTTTCTTTCTCCTACTACCAATAAGAGAACAGACGAATTTGGCGGTTCTCCGGAAAACCGTGCAAGATTTGCCAAACTGGTTATCGAGGAAGTTCGTAAACAGGTCGGACCTTTCTTCCCGATCTTCGTTCGTATCAGTGCTGACGAGATGGTAGAAGGTGGAAATACTTTAGAGGATACCTTAGAGTATTTACAGTACTTTGAAAAAGAAGTCGATGTATTTGACGTTTCCTGTGGTCTGAATGGTTCCATCCAGTACCAGATCGATGCAAACTATTTACCGGACGGATGGCGTTCTTACATGGCAAAAGCTGTAAAAGAAAAATATGGCAAACCATGTATGACCGTTGGTAACATCCGTGATCCGAAAGTTGCTGAGGATATCTTAGCAAAAGGTGATGCTGATTTCATCGGAATGGGTCGTGGACTGATCGCAGATCCGGAATGGGTAAACAAAGTTGAGTTTGGAAAAGAATGTGATATCCGCAAATGTATTTCCTGTAATATCGGATGTGCAGGACATCGTATCGGATTAAATCAGCCGATCCGTTGTACTGTAAACCCGGCAGTCAACTCAGGCGAAGATTACATGAAGCATAAGATCAACAAACCTTGCAACGTCGTAGTCATCGGTGGCGGTACCGCAGGTTTAGAGGCAGCCTGCACTGCAGCCGAAGTCGGATGTACCACTTTCTTAATCGAGAAAAAAGCAGAGCTTGGCGGACTTGCTTCCGTAATCTCCAAGATTCCGGACAAGAAACGTTTAGCTGACTTCCCGAACTATATGATTCACCGTGCAAGCAAACTTCACAACTTATTCATCTTCAAAAATACAAGTGCTACACCAGAATTAGTAAAGAGCTTGAACCCGGATATCATCGTAAATGCAACAGGTTCTGTACCTACATTACCACCGATCACCGGTCTGCATGACCTTGTTGACAAAGATAACAGCAACGTTGCTACTGTATTAAAGATGATCGACCGCATCAATGAATATCCTGAAAAAATGGATGGCAAAAAAGTTGCGATCATCGGTGGTGGTGCCGTAGGTCTTGACGTAATGGAATTCTTTACCGAGCGCGGTTCTGATGTAACCATGGTAGAGATGCTTCCAATGATCGGAAATGGTCTTGATCCGGTTACAAAATGCGATACCAACGCTAAGATGGCAAAATACAATGTAAAACAAATGACAAATACTGCACTGCAGGAAGTTCAGAACGATCGCTTTATCGTTAAAAACCCACAGGGTGAGATCGAGGAAATTCCATTTGATTATGGATTCATCTGCCTTGGTATGAGAGCAAACAACCCGATCTTAGATCAGTTGGAGGAGACTTTCGCTGATACTAACGTAGAGATCGTAAATATCGGTGACAGTAAACGTGCAAGAAGAATCATTGAAGGTACTGAAGAAGGACGTAATATCTTAAATGTACTTGCAAAACATGATTATCTGTAATCCCAGAGAGTATTTTAATTCATAGGATATAATTTCCTATAAAATAGTAATCGTAGGCAAAATACCGCTCATCATAAAAACAGCCTGGAATTTCAAAAATCCCAGACTGTTTTTTTATATATTCTTTCATCCAATATCCAGTTTTGCTCTGAATACATCACAATTTTATATATGCTTTCTTCTTTCCATCCAATATTCTTCAGATTTTAGCTGAAGAATAACTTCTTCACATCATCGACCGGCATATCCTGTCCGGTGTAAAGTTTGAATGCAGCAACCCCCTGCCACAATAGCATTCCTTTTCCACCAACACAGGTGCATCCTGCTTCTTTTGCTTCTCTTAAAAGTTTTGTCTCTTCCGGGTTATATACAGCATCTGCAACAACAAGTCCCGGACGGAATGCAGACAGATCTTTTACAACGCTCTGGTCATCCATCGGCTTCATTCCAACGATCGTAGCATTTGCAAAAATATCACTCGACTGGATCTCCTCTGTCATCTTTGCGGTATCTGCAATATCATATACATTTACCACACACTCCGGCACTGCTTTTTTGATCTTCTCTGCAGTCTGCAGTGTTCTCTCAAAAAATGCATCCTTGATATTGAAAATAGAGATTTCTCTCGCACCATCTAAGGCACACTGTACCTGAATCGCTGTTGCGGCACCACCACCTCCGGCTACCGTGATCTTTTTGCCTTTGATCTCGATACCGTGATCTCTTAAATTATGTACAAAACCTTCGCCGTCTGTGATATGACCGGTCAGTTTTCCGTTATCATTGACGATCGTATTGACCGCACCAATGATCTGTGCTGCCGGTGACAATTCATCCATGTATTTTGCAGCCTCAACCTTATCCGGCATGGTAACATTGCAGCCACGCATATTGAAAGTCTTCATTGCAGCGATTGCATCCTTTACTTTATCTTCCTTTATATCAAAAGCCACATAAGCATAATCTAATCCCAGCTTCTCAAAGCTGTAATTGTACATCGCCGGTGATCCTGAATGACCAACCGGTGAACCGATCAATGCTAAAAGACCTGTGTGGCCTGAAATACGCTTTTCCATGTTTAAAATCCTCCTTGTTTTCCGAAGGAAAATGTGACTGTCTTTACAGGAGCAGAGGATTTTCCTCCTTGTTTTCTTACGCAAAATTATTTTAGTAACATGATATCCTCTTTTTCTGATAATATCAAGTACTTTTTTTATTTAAAGCATTAAAGCACTGAATAAAATGCAATTTGACAGAACCGGATGTATTTCTTAAAATAATTTGTGTACCTTTTTCCCAACAAATGATGGTTTGTGGGTGATATGCGTCGCCCGTCCAAATGGTGTGTCGCAGGTCTGTGAGCGGCATCTTGCGCAAAGCCGAATTAATTTTGGTTCCGTTGTCCGAAAATAAGAAAAGCTAGGTCTGCCTGATTTAGGTTATGGCGGAGTGACGTGACCGGCGTTCAACGAGCCATCCTTGGCTCGTGAAGCCTTGTTCTGCCATCCGTGGCAGAACATCACTGTGTAACTACAGGCAGACCAAGTTTTTCTAATTTTCTCCCAAAGTCACAAAATTAGCTTCGACTTTGCGCAAGATGCCAGCCGTCAGGTTATGAACACCATTTGGGTGGGCGGTTCATCTCGAAACTGGGGGCGTAGGTGCGAATTTTTGATATTCGCTTGAATGAAAATATGCTTAAAATGCTAATGTGCTGTATCATTAATATTCAACCTAATGGCTTCCCAGAATTTTTATATGCTACATTGTATTACATGAATTATTTCGTAAAATGCCAGACAAAATAACACAGAATATTTTTTTCAAATGTGTATGGCAATAAACATAGGCATAACGGGATACATTGAGGTTTTCCAGTATTATCAAACCAATAATAATCTATTAAACATAGTTATTTGGAAATATTTTTTTATCAGATTCAGACACAAAACACTAAAAATTTACACCCGCCAAAGTTGTAAAATGAGTTCCCCGGCGAAGGGATGGTTCACAACTTAGTGGCTGGCAAATCGCATCAAGCCGGGATCCGTTTTGTGACTTTGGTAGAAAATTAGAAAGTCTTTGTATGCCTGTTCACAATACAGTGTTGTGCTGCCACGGACGGCAGCACAAGTCTTAATGTGCCCGGATGGCACATTTAAGACGCACACGTCACTCCGCCACAATATAAATCAGGCATACTAATTTCACTCTGATTATTATCAGAGTGAAATCGCTTTCTTATTTTCGTACAACGGAACAAAACGAGTTCCGGCTTGATGCAATTTGCCACTCACAAAACTGTAAATCCACCCTTCGCCGGGGAACTCACATCACAACCACAAACCAATATTTGCCGGGTAACTCATAGCACCATAAATTTTTCTTAAATGGAGGATAAAAATGAACAGTATCATAAGACCTATGACACCTAAAGACAAAAACAGTGTTCTTGAAATGATGCGTGTATTTTACACATCACCGGCAGTTTTTACAAACGGTTCCGACGACATTTTCCGGAATGATATCGAAAACTGTATCAATGACTGTCCTTATCTGGAAGGATATATTTTTGAAGTATCCGGCGAAATCCAGGGATATGGCATGATCGCCAAAAGTTTTTCCACAGAATTTGGCAGACCATGTATGTGGATTGAGGATATTTATATCAAAGAATCCTGCCGTGGAACCGGTATCGGAAGCAAATTTATTGATTATATCGGGAAAAAATACCCGGATGCCATCCTCAGACTGGAAGTAGAGGAAGAAAATAACAGAGCCATCAAAGTCTATGAAAAAAATGGTTTTTCCTTTTTACCTTATATGGAAATGAAAAAATAATCGTTTCTGACAGACCAATCATGAAAAACACGAAACTTTGAGAAAAAGACAGGATCACGGGCTAACCCATAATCCTGTCTTTTTCATATGTCCATTCCATTCATCTGAACTAAAAATTCATCTAAAACAAATATTCATTTAAACTAAACATTTACCTGAAATTAGCGCTCTCTGCAATATTTTATGCTAACATTTCATCTTTTAATACATTATGATCCCGCAGCACTTTCTCAACCACAGTACCCTTTACAAGACGGATCAGCGGTTTCTTTAATGCATTAAGCGGTCCAGGAAGCTGGATCTCTAATGGGGATTTGCCATCCATGAGTTTGACACTGCTGTCTAAGAGTTCACGGATATCATATACGCTTCCCCATACCTCAGGTACACCACGATCTACGCCAAGCAGTCCGTATACAGCCTCCATTGCAGTTCTGACAGAGTACTCTGTGGTAAATACAGTATCTCTCGGTGTCTCTGCAAACTGTCCTAAGAATGCAAAGTTTACACATCCATCCGGGATAACATCCGGGCGGTCACCTTTGGTTCTTGGCATAAAGAATGCTGTGATGTATGGCATCATAGTCGGTACGCAGACAGCGCTGTGCTCTGCAAGTTCTTCGATCTGATCCGTCGGTACACCCATATGATACAGCCACTCTTCCGTGATCTCTTTACCGGTACACTCTTTCATAGGTTTCTTTACATAATCACCCGGTACATCGGTAAACAATCCGTATACCCATACGCAGACTTTATCTTTATCCTGATCCTTGAACTGTCCCTGTCTGTTGATCGTCCAGCTTAACAGCCAGCTCGAATCCTTGCAGCTTACGATACCACCGGTTACAACTTTGCCACTCTTTGGATCTCTCTTACAGATATTCGTGATATATGGCAGGATCTTATCATCCAGCGTAGTTACCGTTGCAGACTCCCAGTTTGTCTTGGCAACATCGGAACAAAATTTCTCCGGGCGTCCAAACGACGGATCCTGTTTTGCAATGTTTTTCCATAAATTCCAGCAGCCACTGTTGCGGACTTCTGCATCTCCGTTCGGCGCATGGTTCTGATCACCATAAATCGTGCCTTCGGTGCAGCTTCCGTTTGTCACAAATACAAGATCATTTTCTGTCAGGACAATACCGCTCTCAACACCTTTTACCTTACACTCGATCGCTGTAGCTACTTTTTTGTCACCTTTGATATCAAAGATCACGTTGGTAACTTCCGTATTAAACTGGAAATCAACCCCTGCTGCTTCCAGATATTTCTGCATTGGCAGGATCAATGATTCATACTGATTGTATTTGGTAAATTTCAATGCACTGAAATCTGGGAGACCTGCGATATGATGGATGAATCTCTGGAAATAAAGTTTCATCTCCAATGCGCTGTGCCAGTTTTCAAATGCAAACATGGTTCTCCAGTACAGCCAGAAAGTAGAATCAAACACTTCATCATCAAAGACATCCTCGATCGTCTTGTCGTAGAGATCCTCGTCTTTGGTCATGAAAAGTTTCATGATCTCCATACAGCCTTTCTGGCTTAAATTGAATCTTCCATCTGTATGTGCATCCTCGCCACGGTTTTCAGTTGCACGGCACAGAGAATAGTTCGGATCTTCTTTGTTCAGCCAGTAATATTCATCCAGGACAGATACACCAGGCGTCTCAATCGAAGGAATACTGCGGAAGAGATCCCACAGACACTCAAAATGGTTCTCCATCTCACGACCGCCGCGCATTACATATCCTCTGGACGGATCAAAAATACCATCACATGCACCGCCGGCAATATCCATTGCCTCTAAAATATGGATATGATCGCCCGGCATCTGTCCGTCACGGACCAGAAAACATGCTGCTGCTAAAGATGCAAGACCGCTTCCTACGATGTAAGCGTTTTTCTCATCGACACCTTCCGGTTTTTTCGGATGTGCAAATGCCTCGTAGTTACCGTTGGTATAATAAATACCTTTGCTGTTTTTCTCGTATTTTCCACGCTCTGTATTGCGGTATGGTGTTCCACTCTCTGCCTGCTGTTTTTCGGCGATTTTCTTTGCCTTTGCCTGTTTGTGGCTGTTGCTTGCCGCAACTGCTGCCACACCGGCTCCTGCTGCAATCAAAGATGCTAACGCGATGGTTTTATTTTTATTTGACATAATAAGAATCTCCTTTCTAACTGCTTTTATTATCTTCGTTCTGTGGTCATCTTATTACTTCCCGGATAAAAATCCAATATACAAAACAGGCGGAATGACAATATTTTTATCATTCCGCCTGTTTTGATAAATAATCGGCCCTGCATTTACAAATCCGGTACAGCGTACCTAAATTAACCGGACGACGTTGCTGACTGTCATCCGAAACATAAATCACACTTCATCTAAAAAATTTCCAATCGAATTACTGATATTTCCGTGCAGTGTCAGACTCATTTTTTTGACGATCGTGCTGTAGTCTTCCTGCATACCGTCTTTGATCCAGTCTAACATCACACCGACAAAACCATACTTGTAAAAATCTGCAATAAAACGTTTATCTTCCTCCGGGAGACCGGTTCCTTCCGCCTTCTCATTTACCACACCCTCGATCAGTTCAAACGTCAGCTTATAAAGATAACTTTCAATCTGTTCCTTGCTGACCGAACGGTATACATTCATGATAAACGGTTTATTTTCCAGCACTGCCTTAAAAATCTGCTCTAACCCTTCCTGCCAGGAATTGTAGGTTCGTTTTCCCTGCAGCGCCCGCTTTCCGTCCTCCACGCATGCCCATTCAACCAGATCATAGATATCTTTAAAATGGTAATAAAATGCCATACGGCTGATTCCACAGTCCGTGGTCAGATCCTGGATCGTAATTTTATCTAATGGTTTCTGTAAAAGTAATTTTTTTAAGGATGCCTCTAATGCTCTTTTGGTTGTATTACTCATACGGACACTCCTTTTCCTTCGTATTTATAATAAATCACAAGTTGTTTAACTATTTTCCCTCGTTTCATACATCTGAAAATACTTGTCTGAATTTTAGCATACCGCTGCTATTCTGTCATTAAAAAGCCTCTATTTTAATGATATTTGTAATTATTGCAATCGAGTAGGAGGGAAATCTGAGTGATTTCCCGACCTCTCACACCACCGTGCGTACCGTTCGGTACACGGCGGTTCAGTCAACTTAACAAGTAACACACCTTTCGGTGTAGTAATCTAACATTGAGATTAATCCAAAACGGGTTAGTCTTTCTTTTGTAACGGCTACATTCATGGCACCGCCTTGACAGCAGTGTGCGATTCTCGCACCATTATAAGCCGTTGAGTACGCTAGTTTCTTATATACCCCTAGCTTTATTAAGTTCTTCGCGCGATTCTGTGGAGTTTTCCAATGTTTCCATATACACATGCGCAATCGAAATCTTATGCTTTGGTCGAGCGTGGCACATAACACCTTCATACTACCTATTTTAAAGTAGTTAATCCACCCTCTGATAAGCTGATTAAGTTTCTCAACCTTATAGCTGTTACTAACGCCCCAGCTACGACAAGTGAGTTCTTTCATTCGCCTCTTGAACTTTGCTACTGATTTTGCATGTGGTTTTGCCTTAAATTGGTGTGCTCTTGAATCAAAGTAGAATCCGAAACCCAGATATTTCAATCCTCTTGGTCTATCTACTTTGCTCTTGGTCATGTTAACTTTGAGTCCTAGTTTCTCTTCAATAAAACGAGATATGTTTCTCATTACACGATTGGCAGACATTTCGCTTCCGACCATAATAATACAGTCATCCGCGTATCGTACAAAGTTAAGCCCTCTCTTTTCCATTTCCTTATCAAGTTCATTCAGCATGATATTTGCCAGTAATGGTGAAAGATTTCCTCCTTGTGGTGTTCCCACAATAGAATCCTCATACTCATCATCAATCATGATTCCACTGACAAGATATTTCCTAATGATAGAGATAACATCTCCATCTTTTATAGTTCTGCCTATGATGGTCATAAGCTTGTCATGGTTTACTGTGTCAAAGAACTTTTCCAAGTCAATGTCTACAATCCAGTCGTTGCCCTCGTTCATCATATCAAGTGCTGTCAGGATTGCCTGTTGTGCACATCTGTTCGGTCTGAATCCATAACTATGATCATGGAACTGCTCCTCATAGATTGGTGTTAAGACCTGTGCAATAGCTTGTTGTATAAATCTGTCTGTTACTGTTGGCACTCCCAGGTTTCTGAAACCGCCATCGGGTTTTGGTATCTCCACTCTCCGTACTGGCTGAGGTTTATACTTTCTTGTCCTCAGCTGCTCCTTAATGATTTCGCCGTTCTTTGCAAGATGTTCCTTAAGTTCTGTGCACTTCATTCCGTCCACTCCCTCTGCACCTTTGTTTCGTACGACCTGCAGATATGCTCTGTTGAGGTTATCGCTAGATAATATCTGCTCCATTAGACTACTTGTGTCCATGCGTTCTTTCCTTTCCGTCTCGCTTGATTTGACCATCTTTTACCCGATTGGTTACGGCAGATGTTATCTCTTCTGCAATACGAGACATACTCAAACTTATTGATTGTTCGCCCCTTTGCTCCATCTCTATTACAGAGACTTCTTCACTACTATGGGCTCGGCTGACTTCTCACAGTTCGTTGTTACTAGGCTAATGAAACCCCTGTGAGACCTCCACGCTTAAGGTGCACGCTCTTTCCTCTCATCTATCCGCCACATTTACTCGTACTTCCAGCAACTTTAGGACTTCATCTCTTTTGGCAGACTTATCCGTATTTCCGAGCCTTATATGTGATTTCTGTCCGTCGGACCAAGAGTTTGCTTACAGCTTCCTTCAGATTCCACCTCACGATGGACACCCTTGCTGTTCTGCTATACACTTCCTCGTTGCCTAGGCGTGTTCGGGACTTTCACCCATTAGAGCGCGCCCATGGCGCGCAAACCAAAAAATCCACCATTTGGGGAAATGGTGGATTTAAAAAGGGGGAGAATTTATGAAAAAAAGTTTTATCACTCTTTCGTGATACTAATAATATATCCGCAATTTGTGAAATCCCGTTGTACATTTTTTGAATACTCTTTGAAGAATCTGTAACAATTCGTTCACACAACGGCTTTCATGTTTTATCTGCCAAGACGGATCACATTCCAGGTTGCTTTTTTCAATACGCTTGTAACAACACCATCATCCAGTTTACTTCTGTCATTTGCAGCAACCGGATATACATTCTGCTCGTTCAGTGTATTTACTGCTTTCAGGTCATCATTTTCCATCACGATATGCTCTTTGATCCGGTATCCCGCAAAGCTGCGCACATCGGTGGTAAGCTCTACATCCTCTTCCAGGTTACGGTTTACTGCAAAGATCGTAACCTCATCCTTTTCTTCATTATAGACAGCTACAGATTCCACGTCCGTGATCTCGTCATGCTTTGCAGTTGCATGTTTTGAACTTGCGATCACCGGCTGCAATGCAATGCCTCTGCCATATTTAGATGCATGCATGAAAGGATAGAAAATCGTCTGTTTCCATGCTCCGCCTGCCGCATCGGTCATAATCGGTGCGATAACATTGACTAACTGTGCCAGGCATGCCATCTTGACACGGTCTGCATGTTTCATCAGCGTGATCAGCATCAGTCCGACTAACAATGCATCCTCGAAGTTATAAATATCCTCTAACATCGGAGGTGCTACCTGCCATGGATGATTTTCTGTAATATCATCATCTGCGGCATTCGAGTGGAACCATACATTCCATTCATCAAAACTTAAATTCATAACTTTTTTGCTGCGTTTTTTCGCTTTAACATAATCACAGGTTGCAATGACTGTACGGATAAATGTATCCATATCATCGGACTGCGCAAGAAAATCATTGCTGTCATTGTCACGGTTGCCATAATACTGATGCATGGAAATATAGTCCACATAATCATAAGTATGACTGAGTGTAACAGCCTCCCAGTCCGGGAAGGTTGGCATATCCAGATTTGAACTTCCGCAGGATACCAGTTCGATATCCGGATCGATCAGACGCATTGCTTTTGCGGTCTCCTCCGCAAGTCTTCCGTACTCTTCCATTGTCTTGTGTCCGATCTGCCATGGTCCGTCCATCTCATTTCCAAGGCACCAGACTTTGATCTTATGCGGATCTTTCACACCATGTTTGATACGCAGGTCACTGTATTTCGTTCCCGAAGGATGATTGCAGTACTCTAAAAGATTGCAGGCATCTGCAATGCCGCGGGTTCCAAGGTTCACTGCCATCATGACATCAGAATTGACTTTCTTTGCCCATTTGGAAAATTCGTTTAAACCGATTTCATTTTTCTCTAAACTTCTCCATGCAAGTTCCAGACGGTGCGGGCGCTCCTCAACCGGCCCCACAGAATCCTCCCAGAAAAAGTTTGACACAAAGTTGCCGCCCGGATAGCGGATGATCGGAACGTCCAGCTCCTTTACCAGCTCCATCACATCTTTGCGGAATCCATCCTCGTCTGCAGACGGATGTCCCGGCTGATAGATTCCCTCATAAACCGCTCTTCCAAGGTGTTCGATAAAAGAACCGTAAATTCTTTTATCGATCGGAGCGATCTGAAATTCTTTATCCAGTACCATTTTTGCTTTTCTACTCATGTATATTTCCTCCTGTCACTTAAAATCTTACTCTTTTACCGCACCTGCTGTCATACCTTCAATAAAGTATTTCTGGAAGCAGATAAATAAGATAAATATCGGTATGATGGAAAATACAGAACCAACAACTAACAGACTGTAGTTATCACCATACGGATTGATCAGTGTGTTAAGACCAATGGTCAGTGTATATTTGTCGGCAGAACGGATAACCAGCAACGGCCACAAATAGTTGTTCCATGCATTCATACCATTTAAGATCGCCATCGCGGAAAATGCCGGTTTCATGATCGGTACGATCAGCTTAAAGAAAATACCGTACTCTGTCGCACCATCGATACGTCCTGCTTCGATCAACGATTTGGGCAGTCCTAAAAGATACTGCCGGAAGAAAAAGATCGTAGATGCATGTGCCAAAAACGGAAGCACAACCGATACATAACTGTCCATCATGCCCCAGCTTGAAATCTGTTTGTAAAGAGGGAGCATAATAACCTCAAACGGTACAGAGAGGATCAGAAGAACTATAATAAAGAAAAAGTTCTTTCCCTTAAAATCATATGCTGCAAATCCATATGCAACAAATGCACTGATCGCCAATGTCAGGATTACAGTGATCACGGTTAGGATAAGGCTGTTGCCAAACCATGTCCAGTAATCATGTTTGCCTGTAAAAAGTAATTTGTAATTGTCCAGTGTTAAATGCGGGATATCCAGATTCAGATTTAATCCATACTGAAGCAGGAAGTTTCCCGGTTTAAAACTGGCTAATACCAACAGATAGATCGGCAGAACGGTAAGGATCGCAAGGATGGAAAAAAATATGATCATACCGATGGTTGCTGCCCTGTCTTTCTTTTTCTGGCTCATTCCAACAGATTCTGCTGCCATATTATCTCTCCTCCTTCTTAAATGTTCCGGTCAATGCAAGCTGGATGATATTAATGATCATAACAATGATAAGAAGTACTAAACCAACTGCACATGCATATCCCATTGCACGCTTCTCAATACCCTGACGATACAGATAACCAACGATCGTAAGTCCGATATTCTGTGGGGAGTTATTACCTTTCCACAGCATGTAAGACTCAAGGAACATGGAAAGTCCTGCATAAATACTAATTGTTAATACATAGATCGTAGTCGGTTTTACAAGCGGTACTGAAATGCTCTTAAACTGCTGCCACTTTGTCGCTCCGTCGATGGAAGCCGCCTCGTAGAGATCCGTGGAGATATTCTGTAACCCTGCAAGGAAATAGAGGATATTGACACCGGTCCAGCGCCAGCACGCTACTAGGAGAAGTGCAAAGTATCCGGTCCATTCACCTTTCAGCCATTTGATGGAAGAATGTCCAAAGAAATTTAAAATCTGGTTTGCAAGTGCCGTATCCATCTCACCAAACATCAGACGGAAGATTGTACCTACAACGACAACAGATGTCAGTGCCGGGATAAAATAAACAGACTTGAAAAATCCCTTCGCCTTCATCAGTTTACTGTTTAACATACTTGCAAATAACATTGGAAACGGAATTAAAAGTACCAGTGTTCCCACCATGTATTTAAAACTGTTCCAGACTGCTTTTCTGAAATATGTATCAGAGAGTAATCTCTTATAGTTGTTCATTCCAACCCATTTATCTTTCAGGACGTCCTGAAAACTTAACAGTACACCATTTGCGATCGGGAATACCCAAAACAAAATGACTGTCAGAACAAATGGAAGAATAAACACATAAGGTGCTGCTTTTTGCGAATACAAAAACTTCTTCACTTTATTCATGCTGTAATGCCCCCTTTTCCCTCATAACAGGAAACGGGATGCAGGACATCTGCCCCACATCCCTGCCTGTTTAAACCTGTCTCTTATTCTCCAAATTCATTCTGAAGTGCAGACTGTGCCTCGTCTAACGCTTCTTTTACATCCATACCGGACTCGAAGATATTATTCAAAGTCTCTGTACAGAAGATATTGTTGATGGATGGCATCTTCTCATCTGTATAGCAGGTCAGTAATCCAATGCCGTCCTGAACATCTAATAATGCATCAAATGGTTTTGTGTTGAAGTACTGTACATACTGATTATCCGGGTTCTCTGTTACGGATTTGTCTGTCCATACTGCTGTGTTAACCGGGTCAAATCCTAATACGTTCCAAACTTCTACGTTTGCTGTGTCAGAAAGTTTGATGTAAGCGAATACTTCTGCTGCAAGGTCAGCATTCGGACTGGATGCTACAACTGCTGTACCGGTACCACCACCACCGATGGTCTTTACTGCATCGTTGTCACCAAATACAGGAGGTGCTGCGATTGCAACTTTACCGGAAAGGTCTGTCATGTAGCTTAAGTAACGGCTGGTCTGCCAGAATGGCATGATTGCTGCTGCGACATCACCGCTGTTGTATAACGGATATGCTTCCTCGTTGTCAGGCTGTCCACCGGCGATAACGTCCATAGCACCTGCATCCTGCATATCTTTCATGGTCTGTAAACATTCAACCATTGTGTCATTGTTTACTGCAAGGCTTCCATCATCATTTAAGTAATCTCCGCCTTTCTGAGCGAGCATTAAGTTTAATGTCCACTGAGCAGTTGTCTCACATGCTGCAAATGTTTTTCCGGTTGCTTCTTTGTATTTTGCACCTGCTTCTTTGAAGTCATCCCAGGTCTTGATGGTTGTGTAATCAATACCTGCTGCCTCTAATGCTTCCGTGTTGTAGAAAGCAACGGTTGTACCAACGTGTGTCGGGAATCCATAATAGTTACCATCTTTGGAGTAAAGCTGTAATCTGGACTCTACTACATTGTCAAGATACGGTTCTACTGCATCGTTCAATGGTTTTAATCCGATATCACCTGTCATGAATGCAGGGAATTTACCAAGCTCGATATCAACGACATCCGGAGCACCCTCTCCTGACTCTAATGCAAGTGATAATTTGTTGTGCATATCATCATATGCCATGTTGGATAAAACAAGTTTAACCTTCTTATCCGGATTTTCCTCATTCCATTTCTCAGCCATGTTAGTGTAGAAATCCTGATGGTTCTCGATGAATGTCCAGACCTCAAGTGTTGTGACATCATCACCTTCTACATCCATCTCTCTTCTTCCTGCGCCGCTGTCTGCGCTCTCAGTACCGGATGCTGCTTCCCCCGCATCGGCGCTGGTGTTTCCTGCTGTGGAATTACCGCCACATCCAGCGAGCATTCCAACTGTCATTGCTGCACACATTAATGCTGCTAAAACCTTTTTCTTCATACTTTTACCTCCCAAATGGTTTTTCTTTATCAGATCGGAAGTATCTCCTTTTTTCAGATGATCTTCCGTGTGATACATATTTTTCTGTCAGATCAGATTCCTGATCCAGACTGCCATCTCCCCGGTTTTCCGGTTTCCCCAGTAACAATATGGGACTGCTTTCAATGTTACATCCTTTAACTCCGGCGGCTGTTCTTTGTATAACTCTTCTGCCGTCCAGTTATCTTCTAAGATACGTTTTCCCTTTGCCTCTACTGTCATCACACCGCCTAAAAGCTGTTCTTCCCACTTTTCGGTCAGCGGCTCTTTTGTATCTACATATAGGGAACTTAAATTTGCTCCATTATCTGTTTCCTCAATGCAATATACCAGCGGTCCACGCATGATACATACTTTTCCTTCATCCGCTCTGACTTTTGGATTTGCATATACAAATCTTGCTTTCATATCACAGGATATCCTGATCTCCTCAGATGCCATAAGATCTGTTATCATAAGATAGCCGTTTTTAATGAGCGGTGTTTCAATTTTCTGTTTTCCGCGCCACACGTTAAATTCTTTCGTGTAACCAGGAATCCTGAGTGCCAGTGTTCCTTTGGACGCTTCCTTTGAATCCAGACGGATCGTTACCGTTCCATCCTTTAAGAAATTACTTTCCACATCCACTTCTGTCTCTGTTTCTCCGATCAGAAGTTTTGTCTGATTCGATATATATAAATTGATGTATAAACTGTTTTCATCTGCCCCGTAGATGTACTGTCCTAAGGAGGCAAGTGTTCTTGCTATATTCGGTGGACAGCACGCCACGCCAAACCATTTCTGTCTGACCGGTTTTACATGTTCCATGGATGTCCGTTCAATACAGTTATCCGGCCATACTTCCAATGGATTTACATAGAAGAAACTCTTTCCATCCATCGCAATTCCGGCAAGTACCGTATTATACAGTGCTTTTTCCACAATGTCCGCATATTTAGCATCCTTTGTGATCTGTTCCATCCGCTTTGCAAACATCGCCAGTCCGATGGATGCACAGGATTCGGAATAATTTCTGTCATTCGGAAGGTCATAGTCGGTTGTAAACCGCTCTAACAATCCTGATGAACCGATACCGCCTGTGATGTACATTCTTTTCTCTGTCATGTTATTCCAGAGTGTTTTACAGGCATCTAATAATGTCTCATCCTGATATTCATATGCCAGATCTGCCATCGCACTGTAGAGATAAACAGCTCTTACTGCATGCCCCTCTGCCGTTTTCTGCTCCCTTACCGGCAGATGCGACTGGGAATATTCCGGTACATATCCGGCAAATTCAGGAAATATCTGCTGATATTTTTCTTTCTTCTCTTCCTGAAAGAAATAATTTTCTCCCACACCTCTTGCATCAATAAAAAACTTTGCAAGATCAAGATATCTTTTCTGTCCGGTTGCCCGGTACAATTTTACTAAAGCAAGTTCTACTTCCGGATGCCCCGGATAGCCATGACACTTTCCTTTCTCCGGTCCAAATGTCTCACAGATCAGATCTGCAAATCTTGAAACGATGTCGAGGAACTTTCTTTTTCCTGTTGCATTGTAATATGCAACCGCTGCTTCGATCATGTGTCCTGCCGTGTAAAGCTCATGTCCTTCTTTCAGATTCGTCCATCTTCTGTCAGGTTCTTTGATCGTGAAGTAGGTATTTAAATATCCGTCTTCACATTGTGCCTTCCCTATCAGGTCGATCGTCTCATCGGCAAGTTTTTCCAACTTGTCATCTCTTCCGGATGAATCTAAGGTAAATGCAACTGCCTCTAACCACTTTGCAACATCGGTATCCTGAAAGACAGCTCCTTCAAAATCTCCCTCTGCCTCACCTGCAGCAATCTTAAAGTTCTTGATACAGTGGCTTGGCGCCGCATCTTTCACATTGTCATTTAACGTGTTCCACTGGTAAGGAAGTATGACATCTTTTACTAATCGGATGTATTTATCCCAAAATGCATCTTTGATCTGAATCTGATGCAGCGGCACATCTGTCAGTTTTTTCTTCTCCATAACTTCCTCCCTCCTTCATGCGCCTGTCATGTGTAATATTAAACGTTTAACCAGGTCAAAATGTCTGTTCTCAGTTTATTCACACTTCATTCATACTTTTTGCATGTTTTTTGAAGTGCTTTTGCTTTTTTTCGTTATTTTGATTGATTTCTATTTCGTTCTTGTTTATATATAACATACTGTTTGCAATAATTAAAGTCTGTTATTTTATATTTATATCAATATATTACTATTTTTTATTATATTTTCTTCTCTTTTCTAACTTTTTCTAAGTTTTTGCTTTTTCGCACAATTTATTTATTTTTTAAATCGTTTAACCATGTGCAACTTGCACAAATAGTGCATATTTCCTATAAAGCATTACATTTATTCACAAATATCTTCACCTACATAAAATAAGCCCTTTCTGCCGGATAATCAGCAAAAAGGACTTATTTACGGATGACAAAGTATTTTATTTCTATAATGTTTTGATCGACTGACGGATTAACTGTTTACATGGGACTTTATATACCAGCGGTTCTTCTGTCTCACCCGGCTGATTTTCCACAAGACCTATCATAACCTCAGCAGCTCTGTAACCGATATCATGAAGCGGAAGTTCGGTTGTGGAAAGCGGCGGTTTATAATAACTTGACAGTTCTCTGTTATCATACCCTGCGATTGAAATCTCCTGAGGTATTTTAATTCCCGATTCATCTGCCCAGTCATAGCATCCGCCTGCCATAAGGTCATTCATACAGAATATGGCAGTTACCTGTTTCTTAAAAAGCTGCTTTGCACCAATATGTCCGGATTCTCTCCCCCAGTCTCCGTAATAGATCAGCTCAGGATCGTACAAAAGCCCCGCATCACGCAACGCTTTCTGGTACCCGATCAGACGCGCCTGTGCATGGAGACTGTCGGTTTTTCCTGTTATCACTCCAATCTTTTTATGTCCCTTTGTGATCAGATAGCGGATCATCTCATATGCTCCCCGCTCATCATCCACAACTACGGAAGGAATGCTTTTACTCTCCGTATAGCCGTATGCCATCACAGCCGGAATGCTTAAATTGTCGGGAATACAATGCATGATGCGCTCATGTGCCGTCACATAGATAATTCCATCCACCTGTGTTGCGATCAGTTTCTTGATCTCCTCATCCACCAGTCCGTAATAATCCGTTCTGTGATAATAATAATCATTATATTTTTTATACAATCTTAAATTGGTCAGAAGGATCTGATATTTTACCTTTTCACAATATTCCGTAATACCGTCAATGATGTCCGGGATACTAAAGATCGTCATATCCTCTGCAATGACTCCGATGCTTCTGGTATTGCGCGCTTTTAAATTTTTTGCCACATAGTTTGGCATATAATCCATTTCTTTTGCAGTTTTTAACACAAGATTTCTTGTCGTTTCGCTTGCCCCCGGCTTTTCATTCAGGATATTCGAAACGGTAGCTACCGACACACCGCAGGCTTTTGCAATTTCTTTGATCGTCGCCATAACCTTACCTCCCGTACCACAAATCCCCTTTATTTAACAATATTTCCAATCAAAAATCAATATCTTTCGATCAGGTATCGAATTTTTGCCCCGGTTATGCTACACTGGTATCTATGAGAATCTTAATTTTATCCTGTAATACCGGCGAAGGGCACAATGCCGCCGGAAAAGCGATCCGGGAAGCTGCCATCCGGTGCGGCCACACTGCCGACATGCTGGATATATTTCTGCTCTCCGGCAAAAAAACTTCACATGCAGTAGGCGGTGCCTACGTGGAACTTGTAAAACATATGCCACATGCTTTTGGTATGCTCTATAAAATCGGCATGGCGATTTCGAGTAGCAAACATAAATCACCTGTCTACTATACCAATGCACTGATGGCAAAAAAACTTGCCGCCTATTTAAAACAGCATGATTATGATATCATCGTAACGCCACACCTTTACCCGGCAGAAACAATGACGTACATGAAGAAAAAGGGGATGCTAAAAATTCCTGCTGCTGCGATCGGCACCGATTATACCTGTATTCCATTCTGGGAAGAGACAGAGCTGGATGCCTATTTTCTGCCCCATGAGGACTGCGTTGCAGAATATGTACACCGTGGGATTCCTGCTGACAGACTATACCCTTACGGTATTCCTGTCAGTCACGCATTTTCCCCTTCTGACGACCGCATTTTAGCGAAGATCCGTGCGCGCAATTCCTTAAATCTGCCACCAAATGTCCCGATCTGCCTTGTTATGAGTGGCAGTATGGGATTCGGGAAACTCGCTGTCTTTGCGGCTGAACTTTCACTGCGTTTAAGATCCGGCGAGCATATGATCATTATCTGTGGCAATAACAAGCACATTTATGATGTGCTGCAAAAACAATTTAAGAATCATCCGCGTGTTCATATTCTTGGCTACACCAACCGTGTTGCCGACTATATGGATGCCTGTGATGTGATCTTTACCAAACCGGGTGGTCTCACCTCCACAGAAGCGTTAGTAAAGCGTATTCCGATCGTCCATACAGCACCGATTCCCGGATGTGAGACCGCAAACCGCAATTTCTTTGTAAAGAGACATCTTTCCGTCTCCTCAAAATATATTGCAAAACAGATCACACTCGGAAAAAGACTGCTCACCAGCTCCCCTGATGGGCATGGAAATATTTCCCTGCGGGAAGAAATGCTTTTCGCACAGATGGAAAATGGGAAACCGGACGCTGCCGTGCACATCATAAAAACATTAGAAAAAATAGTTACTGGTCACACAATGTATGCATTTTAAATTATTATGACATATTTTATTTTTATCCTTCTGGGATTTGTTTTAGGCAGTACATTATTTGCCTACTGGATTTCCAGATTATTTTTCAAAACCGACATTACAAAAACATCCACTGATCACAATCCTGGTGTCGCAAATGCTTACATGCAGGCAGGTTTTTTCGCAGGTACATTATCCCTGCTCTGTGAACTTTTAAAAGGTACCATTCCGGTGTTTTTTGCCGGAAAATTCTTAGACTGCGGTTCCCTGCTGTTTGCGCTTGTCATGGCAGCTCCTGTATTCGGTCACGCTTTCCCTTTTTTCCAAAAAGAAAAAGGCGGCAAAGCAATTGCCGTCTCTTTCGGAGTTATGATCGGACTGTTTCCGGAAATTTATCCTCTCATCAGCCTGATCTTTTATTATATTTTATTTTCACTGGTGCTCACACTGCGCCCGCATTCTTTCCGGTCCGTCATTACATACGGACTGTTTACGCTGACTGTGTTTGTGATCGTACCTCAAAATTCCATACGACTCGGCTGTTTTATCATTTCAGCGGTCGTGATCTACCGTCATATCATCCGCTACCACGATGAGCCGCTGCAGATCTTACTGTTCGGAAAGCATCTGTTATTTCAGAAACATTGATCCTACTTTTGACTGTGCACAGTTTTTGTGTGCAGAACTTCCATATAGCCTCATCCTGTGATTATTTTACCAGCAGAGCACCTCATGACCGTCTTCCGTCACCAGTACCATGATCTCCCACTGTGCAGACGGAAGTCCGTCCTCGGTATAAACTTCCCAGTCGTTCTTATCATCTACATAGATGTCTACTTTGCCCATATTGACCATCGGTTCGATCGTAAAGATCATACCTGGAACTAAGAGCATTTCCTGTCCACGTTTTGTGTTGTAGCCAACCCATGGTTCTTCATGAAACTCAAGTCCGACTCCATGTCCACCGATCTCACGCACAACTGTATAGCCGTTTGCAAATGCATGGTCATGCACAGCCTGCCCCATATCGCCTAAAAATCCCCATGGTTTTACTTCTTTTAATCCAAGTTCCACGCACTCTTTTGTGACTTCCACAAGACGCTTCTTCTCCGGGCTTACATCCCCGATGCAGAACATTCTTGAAGAATCTGAAAAATATCCGTTTAAAATCGTAGATACATCTACATTAATGATATCCCCGGACTTTAAAATCACATCTTTAGACGGAAAACCATGACATACCTGATCATTTACAGAAGTACATACACTGTACGGATATCCCTCATAATTAAGCGGTGCCGGAATACCACCCATTTCTGTTGTCATATCATAAACGATCTTGTCAATCTCTGCTGTATTCATACCCTCATGGATATGCTTCTCAATATAATCCAGCACTGCTATATTGATCTTGCAGCTCTCTTTAATTCCTGCGATCTGATCAGCATTCTTAATAAGGTCATGTGTCGGGACAATATGTCCCTGTGAAGCGATCAGGGCGATACGCTCATCAAATGCCTGATGGCATGCTTTGTATTTTTTCCCGCTTCCGCACCAGCACGGATCATTTCTCCCAATTTTTACTGACATAATTTCTGCACCACCTGATTGATCACACTTCCGTCAGCCTTTCCTTTTAACTCCGGCATAACAGCTTTCATGATCTGTCCTTTATTTTTACTTGCTGCCACATCAGCAAACTTCTCTGTAATATATGCCTCTACCTCTTCTGCTGACATCATCTGTGGTGCATATTCTGCAAAAATATCATATCTTGTCTGGTATTCTGCCAGAAGATCTTCCCTGCTTGCAGGACAGGTGTCAATCTGCTCTTTTACAGATTTCATCTCCTTTAAGATCACTCTGTTTACCAGTTCCTCTTTAATATCATCTCTGCATCCCTCGTCGATCGCAGCTTTCTTCGCTGCGGAAACAAGTGTGGAAATTGCATCCTTACGTACTTTATCTCTCGCCTTCATGGCAGCTATCATATCTTTTTGTAATGTTTCAAACTGCATAATACTCCTACCTTCCTGATTCTAATAATCTTTATTGATTATAGCATAATTTCCATATAATTCATAATTTTTTTCAATATCTATTGCTGCTTTTTTATCATCAAAGTTACAACACACGCCGCACCGTTGTGATCGTACGATAGGTTGCATTTCCATAACAGATACCACTCGACGGTGTCGATGCATGGACGATCCTGCCGCCACCCATATAGATTGCCACATGTCCGGGATAACAGATAATATCCCCCGGCTGTGCATTCTCATAGCTGACTGCCTGTCCGCTCGACTGGAGTGCATAGGAACTTCTTGGAAGTGAAACACCAAAATGGCTGTATACAAGAGACACAAAACCGGAGCAGTCCGTTCCATCCGTCAGACTGTTTCCACCAAACACATATGGATTTCCCACAAAATTAGTCGCATAAGATACCACACTGCTGCCACTCACACCGGTAGAATAGGACGGATTTAAAGCATTATTCGTCAATCCTGTTGAACTGCTGTTAGAGGAACCACTGTCAGAACTGCTCCCCGAAGAACTGTTTCCTGAATCTGTTGTGGATGTACTGCCTCCTGTACTGTCTGTTGATGTTCCACCATCCGTAGATGCAGTCTGGGATGTATTATTCTTTTTGCTTTTCTTTGCCTTTGCTTCTGCTTCTTTTCTGGCTTTTTCCTGACGTGCCTGTTCCTGTACGATCACTTCATTCTGTTTACGGATTGTGGAAGCATACTGACTCGCCAGAGTCTTTGCATTTGAAAGCTGTGAATCAAAATCTGCGATCTGTGCTTTCTTTTCATTGATCACCTGATTTAAAGATGCTTCCTGCTGCTCATAACTTTGTTTCAACTCCTCCATATCTGCCAGTTCCTGCTCTAACTGTGACTCTAAATCTGCCACCTGCTGTACCGTCTCCTGATATGCCACTAAAAGCTCCCTGTCATAGCTGTATACCTCTGAGACATATTCCACACGGTTTAAAAGATCCGATATATCTTCTGACTTCACAATGGCATCTAAAAATGTATCATCACCATTTTCATACATGTACTGGATTCTCTGCTTCATATCCGCATACTGCTTCTGTTCCTTTTCCTGTGCCGCTGCAAGGTCTGTCTTTGCCTGATCGATCTCTCCTTCCTTGTTGTCAATATCTGTCTTTAAAAGTTCCATATCTGTCAGAAGTGACATCAACTGCTCATCATATGCTGCCATCTGACTTTTCACTTTACTCTGCTCACTCTGTATATTGTTAATCTGCTGGTTAATGTTATCTAAATTCTGCTGTGCCTCATTTTTTTTCTTCTGCGCATCTTTGATCACAGATGCATCTGCAGAGTAAAAACACGCAAATCCGATCACACCTGCCATAACCACAGCGATCATTCTTTTTCTTTTTTTTGTATATTTTAATGCCTTTTCCCACTTCATCAAGCATTTCTCCTTCTGTTACCTGCAAAAATAAGCACGGCAGACTGCGACTGGCAGAATCCGTACTTATTTATTCTATCACACTTTATTATATGTTTGTTAGGATTTCCACAAATTCACAAATACTTAATATTTTACCCGACCTGTTTCACGATCAAAATCTTTTCACCTGCGGAAAGTGTCTCACTTTTTCTATGGTTTGTCTCCATGATATTTTGTATGGTCGTATGATTTTCTTTCGCGATCGTCCACAGGTCATCTCCCTCCCTGGCTATATACCCCACCAGTCCCGGCCGGTTTCTGAGCATCTCAAGATCCGGTTGTGACTCTGTGGCATCTTCGATATTTGGTATGATTTCCGAAACAAAGGCGAGCAGATCAAGCCGTACTGCTGCACGGATCTCAACATGCTCCTGATCCAGCATAACTGCAGAAAGCTGTTCTAATGAAGCATCCAGCTCCACCTTTGCCTGCGTTGACATTTCCGGGATTTCCACAAGCTGTGAAAATGGATAAATTTCCTGCATCGCTCCAACCGGCATATGATCATCCGGAGTAATATATAAAATATGAACCTCGATCGTTCCTTCCGCAAGAACACCTTCCGGCGTTATTTCCTGCCGTTCTAAAAGTACTTTTCCCTCACAGGAACAGATCTGAAGGACTTTTTCTTTGTCCTCTTTTAATTCCATCTGCTCAGTCATCCTGCACTTTGCGGCATTTTTAACAAGAAGTCTCTCCAGCGGACACTCCTTCCAGACAGGCTTTACATCTTTCTGCAATGAGTACAGATCTGTTAAAAGCCTTATCTTTTCTTCCTTCCAGATACGGATATGCATATCTAATGCCAGTTCCATGACAAGGATTCTCTCCTCCCCATCATAATCCGGTTTGACTTCCAGCTCCATCGTCACAGGTATCATCTTTACCTGCCAGATACAGTCATTCTCCATGACACCGCACTCTGCCTGTGCATCCAGCGGAACTGTTGTCTCATACCAGGATAAATGTTCTCCTTCCTCCTCATCATTGTATAATATGGAAACCAGTATTTCCCCGGAAAATCTAATATTGCCTTCCGTAAGCCTGCTTTCAACATTGCGTAGCTGCATACTCTGCCAGAGTATTTCACGGATATTCGGTTTACTTGATGGCAGAACCGCCTCACTTTTCTGTCTGCAGATATCACGCCGCACCACGAGCAGTTTTAACGCTTCCTTTTCTACAATATTCTGTTCATAGTCACTGCCATCTGAAAGTTCACTTGTCAGCTCCTCATCCACTTCTGTATCTGCAGATGCCGTCAGGACAATTACCGCACGGATATTTAGTTTTCTGGAGTTGATCACACCAACGGTAAGATCTTCTATATCCCCCACAGCATGAACTGCATCATATTCACTCAGTCCATCCATATTGAGCCGTTCCTGAAATGGGATTTCACCACGCAGGCAGCTTATTTTACCTTCCTGTTTATCACTCCGATAAAGTACTTTAAAAATAAGGCTTCCCTTGATCCATGCAGCCCCCTCCATCGCCTTTACCTCATCAAAGCGCAGTTCTCCATGTTCTTTTATTACTTTTACAATATCCTGTCTGTAGTCCGGCACATTATAGTCATCATCCAATGTGATCTGTGTAACTGCAGATCCTCTTTTTTCACTTCTATGTAGTTTTATTTTCTGAAATTCCAAAAAAAGTCCCCCATTCCGAATCTTTGTAACCATCTTATTCGGACATGGGGGATTTTATACCTGTTTAGCACAATTTCATGCGTATATCTCTTGTAACAATATCAGAATAACTGAATGATAATAACTGAGGTGGATTTTCTTCACGCTCATCATTTACCAGGATCGTGAATACGCTTGGGTAAGCATTCTGGATGACGCCTTCCTGGATGTCAACTTTATTGCGTCCTCGGTCAAGCTGAATCATTACTTTTTTCCCGCACTGCTGATGCACGGATGCCCGAACTTTTCTGATGTCTGCCTGTTGCATGTGTTCTACCTCCTTAATCCGGTATTCTGCAATCATACACATTTGTAATAATATCTCTACCGGACTCCTTTTCTGCTTTAGAATAGCACTGTGCTAAATTTTTGTCAAACATAATTAAATTATTTAAAAAAATTTTAAGAATATTTACTCAAAAATGATACTTTTGTCCTGGTTTTTTACCTGAATTATAATATAAGGAAAACTTGGGCTTGCGTTTGTAACTTCGCCCTTTCTTGGCCCGATGAGTTCTGTATCAAATACCACTGCATTTGTGGTCAGATAACAGTCTTTCACACAGATACTGTATCCTCCTGTCGCCTGTTCTCCATATCCACGTACAATATACAGATCATCCTCCATCTCATAAGTGAGTTTAAAATCCGCTGCTTTCTTTTCTTCGATCATTGATCTTAACTCTTCCGGTGTCTCAGATTCCTCAACGATCGTATATGTAAGATCACTTACCTTCGTTTCATTTGTCTGCTCGATACTGCATCCGCTGATCACTCCCGCCATCAGCAGACCCACCCCACATATTCTTACCAGATACTTTTGAAACATGCTTTCTTACACCCGCCCCTAGTTTACGCTTCTATCTTAATATATGGCTTCTTACCTTTAAATATGTCTTTTTTAGTTGTTTTTCCCCTGGATACCTTATATAATGTGGATATATAAAACTTGGGGATTTCCCCGGAAAGGACACACTATGTTACGCGCAATACTTGCATTGCTTTTTGCCATACTCTATCTGATCATTGGTATTCCGGTGCTTTTTGTCGAGTGGATCATCGGGAAATTTAACCGCCAAGCTGCCGATATCAGCCAGCTGCGCATGGTACAGTGGGCATTTCGTGTCATTCTCTTTATCTGTGGCACAAAACTAACCATCATCGGGGAGGAAAATGTTCCAAAAGACCAGCCGGTTCTTTACATCGGCAATCACAGAAGTTATTTCGATATCATCATCACTTACTCACGCTGTCCGCGTCTGACCGGTTATGTCGCAAAGGATTCCATGAAAAAAGTTCCTCTTTTATCTACCTGGATGACACGGCTGCACTGTCTGTTCATCAACCGTTCTGATGTCAAGGAAGCATTAAAGACGATCCTTGCAGGAATCGATAATATCAAAAATGGGATTTCCATGTGTATTTTTCCTGAAGGAACACGCAACAAAACGGATGATCTGATGCTCCCATTCAAAGAAGGAAGTTTTAAAATGGCAGAAAAAACCGGATGTCTGATTGTACCTATGGCGATCTCCGGTTCCGCCGATATTTTAGAAGCACATTTTCCAAAAGTAAAACCGGTACATGTCATTGTAGAATATGGCAGACCGATCGATCCGAAGTCTTTAGACAAAGACACACGTAAAAAGATCGGTGCACACTGTCAGGGTGTGATCGCCGGAATGCTTGAGAAAAATGATCCACAGATTTGAATTATCTGCCACATGTTTCGTATATATTCGATTGTTCTGGATATGCAGAAAAATCCCCGAACCACCATCGTGATCCGGGGATTTTTATTTTTCATAAACGATTATAAATTCGCATTTTCCCACAGTTACTTACTTTGTAAGCTGTCCTACGACCTCCGGGAATCCCATAAAATGAGATGCCTTTACTAATACAGTGTCACCACTCTTCACATAAGGTAGCAATTCTGCTGTGAGTTCATCTTTTGATTTAAAATAATGAACCTCCGTCTGTGGACTGCATTTTTTTACCGCCTGTGCCAGATTCTCTGACAATACGCCCGCTGCAAACAGGACATCGATTCCTTTTCCTTTAAAATGCTCTCCGACCATTGCATGCAATTCTTTCTCATTCTCACCAAGTTCTCCCATATCACCAAGCACTGCAATCTTTCTGTCTGGTGCCGCTGCAAGCACGTCAATGGACGCTTTCATAGAAACAGGATTGGCATTGTAACAATCGTCGATGATCGTCATTCCCTCCTTATGGATCAGATTGCTTCTTCCTCCGATTGTTTTGACTGACTCGATCCCACGTTTCATTTCATCCACACTAAGACCGAGCTTTCTTGCAACACAGACTGCCGCTAACGCATTGTATACATTATGCTCTCCTGCGATTGGAATCATCACTGCAAAATTCTCTTCCCCAATATGTATTACCGCTTTTGTTCCGTCTAACCCCACCGGCTCTACATCCGTTGCATATACTTCTTTCTCTGCAAGATATTTTTCGCCCTGCTCTGTCTTTGCAAGTTTTGCTTCTTTTCCGATACCGTAAAATACTGTCTTATTTCCGTTTACTGTCTTTTTCTCACAGAGTTTATCATCGTCCCCATTTAACACAGCAATTCCTTCCGGTGTCAGATGCTCAAAACTCTCTGTTTTTGCCTTTAATATTCCATCTCTGGTCAGAAGATTCTCCAGATGGCACAATCCGATATTAGTGATCACACAGATATCCGGATACGCCATTTCCGCAAGGCGGTGCATCTCTCCAAATTCTGAGATTCCCATCTCAAGCACTGCAACTTCATGCTGTTCCCTGATCTTAAAGATCGTAAGCGGAAGACCGATCTCATTATTGAAGTTTCCCTCTGTCTTTAACACATTATATTTCTGGGAAAGAACCGATGCGATCATCTCTTTTGTGCTTGTTTTTCCAACACTTCCGGTAATGCCGACAACTTTGATATCGAGAGTTCTCCTGTAATATGCCGCAAGTTTTTTCATCGCACCAAGCGTTGATTCTACTCTGATATACGGGCCTGCCGGATCAGAAAGCTCCTGCTCGGATAATACGGCAAGTGCTCCTTTTTCAAATACCTGCGGTATAAACCGGTGACCGTCCACCTTTTCTCCTTTTACCGCAATAAAAAGATATCCCGGCTCTACCTGTCTGCTGTCTATCACAGCTCCGGTAATTTCTTTTGTTTTGTCTGTCTCACTGCCATAATATACTCCGTCGCACACTTCTGTAATGCGTTCCAGCGTCATATTTTTCATGATAATCTCCATTCCTGATTTTTATTTTTCGTATTTACTCATGGAAATCTGAATCAGCTTCTCACACAATTCGTTAAAGTTCACACCGACAACCTGTGCTTCCTGTGGCAGAAGACTTGTAGGTGTCATTCCCGGTAAAGTATTTGCCTCTAAACAATAAATGTTTTCGTTCTCATCTAACAGGAAATCTGTACGTGAATAGGTGTCAAGTCCAAGCACCTGTGCTACCTGTTCTGCATAATGCTGCATTTTCTCTGTGACAACTTCAGAAAGTTCCGCCGGACAGGTCTCAACTGCACTGCCTGCTTTGTATTTATTCTTGTAATCATAGAATCCCTGCACCGGAGCGATCTCAATGATCGGAAGTGCCTTTCCCTCGATCACACCGACAGAAAACTCACGTCCCTTCACATATTCTTCCACGATCAGATTTTCTTCCCAGCGGAAAGCTTCATCTAAAGCGGCTTTATATTCATCCGCATTATGTGCGATAGAAACACCGATACTCGAACCACCACAGCACGGTTTTACCACACATGGGAAACTGATGCCAAGTTTTGCGATATCATCGCTGCGGTCAGCCTTTTTCATGGACGCACCCTTTGGAGCCGGTATGCCAGCAGATAAAAACAGTTTTTTCGACATTTCTTTATCCATGGCAAGCGCACTGCTCAAATAACCGCTGCCTGTATAACGAATCCCAAACAGATCAAATGCAGCCTGGATCTTACCATTTTCCCCATTTTCTCCATGCAGTGCCATAAATACAATATCTGACATCTGACACAATTCGATCACATTCGGTCCAAAGAAATTATCTGACTGATCTTTTCTGGATGCTTTTACCTTTGCAAGATCCGGTGCGATTTCCGGTATTCCGGACACTTTTACGCTCACTTCTTCACTCCGGTCAAAAATACCTGTCAGATCTTCTTTTTTATCACTGTATCCCATAAATACATCAAGTAAGATCACCTGATGTCCATTCTCTCTCAATGCCTTTGCCACCATATCTCCGGTTTTAAAGGAAACATCTCTTTCTGTACTTAAACCACCTGCTAAAACAACAATCTTCATGGTATACTCTCCTTACTCATAAAAACATTTCTGCTTTATAGTATACCTTTTTTCTTTATGTGGCAAGGAATTTGCACATTCCTTTGTACTTTTTATGCCTGCATGACATCCTTTCTTAATTTATTTTCTGCCGTTAGGCAATGTCTCCTGGCAGTGCCTCCCGACAGGCGAACACCATTTTCTTTATTTTACTCCCCGTTTTCCCGCATTACCTGCAGCAGCCACAAAAATATCTGTCTGCCAAGCAGATCCTGTCTACCGATCATACTTCCATACCGGTATATTTTTGCAACTACATCTTCGCAACGTTCTTTTTCCCCCGTCAGCAATATTTCACAGAGCAATCCATATCGCTCTCTGTTCCCAGTGCACTGCCTGTCGATTTCTTTCCATAGTTCCGGATACCTTCTTGCCAGATCCACCAGCATCTCCACCCCGTTGTACATTTCTTCCACTTTTTTCTGCTTTATTATATAATTTTCCACTCTTACTCTACTGTCATGCAGGCACTTATACTACATAAGTATCTTATGTCTGTCGAATTTTGTCAACTACATTTGATTTTTCATTTCAGATATTTTGATTACCAAAATATCTTGACAATCTTCTGCGTATCCTATATATTTGTTTTTGTTTGATAGTCAAACTATTTTGTTGGAGGATTAAAAATGAGTGTACGAATTATTGTTGATTCCGCATCTGATCTCACAAAAGAACGGGCAGATGTATTAAATCTTGATTATATGCCTTTAAAAACCATCTTTGGTGAAACGGAATATTTAGACGGTGTTACCATTTCCCATAAAGAATTTTATGAAAAACTGATCGAATGTGGAACGATCCCGACGACCAGCCAGATATCGCCTCATGACTTTGAAGCTAAATTCAAAGAAGTAAAAGATGCCGGCGACACCGCTGTTGTGATCTGCCTGTCCTCCCTTTTATCCGGTACATACCAGAGTGCCCACATTGCACTCGATGGTTACGAGGACTGCATCACATTAGTGGACAGCTTAAATGTATGCCTCGGCGAACAGATTCTCGTACTTTATGCCGTAAGACTGCGCGACCAGGGACTTTCCGCAAAAGAAATTGCCGAAAAACTTGAAGAAAAGAAGAAGGATGTCTGCGTCTTAGCCGTATTTGATACCCTCGAATATTTAAAACAGGGTGGACGTATCTCAAAGACTGCTGCATGGGCTGGAAATATCCTGTCCATCAAGCCTGTTATTGCTATCGAAAAAGGTGAAGTTGTAATCTTAGGAAAAGCAAGGGGGTCTAAAAACGGTAATAATATCCTCATCCAGGAAGTGAAAAATAAAAACGGCATTGATTTTTCCATGCCGTATATGCTGGGATACAGTGGACTCGACGATTCACTGCTTCAGAAATATATTGCAGACAGCGCAGATCTCTGGGCCAGTCAGACAAAGGAGCTGCCGGTCAGCACAATCGGTAGTACAATCGGGACACACGCCGGTCCGGGAGCGATCTGTGTATCGTTCTTTCATAATGCTTAATACAGAATATAGGAACGAAAGGTATATTTCAATTTATTGACCGTCAAATTGCACAAAATCACAGTACAACAAAAACCACCCTGCGGCATTCTCCTGCCACAGGGTGGTTTTATTCACAGCACAATTCTGCAATGATCCATTTTAATATTCCGGTTCGATCAATCCGTATGTGTTGCCTTTTCTCTTGTATACAACGTTGACATCTTCTGTCTCCGCATTGATAAATACGAAGAAATCATGTCCTAATAACTCCATCTGTACACATGCATCTTCCGGATACATCGGCTTCATATCGAACTTCTTAGAACGGATGATCTTGATCTCCTCGTCATCATCAGATGCTGCATCCAGAAAATCCTGTTTGAAAACGGACGCTGCGCTCTGCTGTTTCGTAACCAGCTTCGTTCTATATTTCTTTAACTGACGTTCAATAACCTCTTCTACCAGATCGATCGATACATACATATCGTTGCTTACCTGTTCAGAACGAATATAGTTTCCTTTCATCGGAATCGTAACTTCCACCTTCTGGCGTTCCTTCTCCACGCTCAGCGTTACATAGACATCTGTGTCCGGTGTGAAGTACTTCTCTAATTTGTTTAACTTGTCCTCCACTGCCTCTTTGATACCATCGGTCAATTCAATGTTTCTCCCTGTAATCTTGATTCTCATGATGTCCAACCCCTTTGCCGTTTATTTGATACAGATTTATATCATGGTTTTATTATAGCACTTTCCACAAATATTTCAATACAATATATCATTTTTTATATATTTTTCAGAATATTTATATTTTCCTGTAATATTCTTGTAAAAATACATGTTATTACATATTTGAAAAAACCGCATTACAAGTGACCATTTCCTATCTCCTGTAACACGGCTGTTTTCTATTTCATTGCATCTCTTATGACCTTTTCTGCCCATTTTGCTTCTTCTTTGGTAAGCTGCGGTGTATCCTTGAGAACATAGTCCATGCCAAGATTATCGTATTTAACCTTTCCAAGCGCATGATACGGCAGTACTTCGAGTTTTTCCACATTTGAAAGTGTCTTTAAAAATTGTCCTAGTTCCGTCAATTCTTCCTTTTCAAATGTGATGCCGGGGACAACAACATGACGTATCCATACCGGCTTTTTCTTCTGATCCAGATATCTTGCAAATGCTAAAATATTCTGATTGGAATGTCCGGTCAGTTTACGGTGATCCTCGTCACAGATATGCTTGATATCAAGCATTACAAGATCTGTAACATTAAGCAGTCTGTCTATTTTTTCAAGTGTGATCCCTGATGCAGAGTTTTCATCCTCTGGAAATCCCGGAAACATAATACCTGATGTATCTAAACAGGTATGGATCCCGTGTGCCTTTGCTTTTTCAAACAGTTCCGTCAGAAAATCGATCTGAAGCATCGGCTCCCCACCGGTGGCAGTGATCCCGCCAGTCCGGTAAAAAGAGGCATTACGCATGAAGCGGTCGATGATCTCATCCGCCTCCATCTGTTTTCCATCCGTAAGCACCCAGGTATCCGGGTTGTGACAATACTGGCAGCGCATCGGACAGCCTTCAAAAAATACAACAAATCGTACCCCCGGACCGTCCACGGTGCCAAATGATTCCAGAGAATGAATATAACCCATTGTAATCTCCTTTATTTTACATTAATTCGTGGAAAGTTCTTGCAATAACCTCATCCTGCTGCTCTTTGGTCAGTTTGATAAAGTTAACTGCATAACCTGATACACGGATCGTAAGCTGTGGATATTCCTCCGGATGCTTCTGTGCATCAAGTAATGTTTCCTTATTTAATACATTTACATTTAAATGGTGGCCGCCTTTTTCTGCATAACCGTCAAGCAGTGCAACAAGGTTTGTCTGTGCACTTTCTTCTGTCTTTCCAAGTGCATCCGGCACAATGGTAAAGGTATTGGAAATACCATCCTGCGCATCCATAAACGGCATTTTTGCAACAGAGGCCAGAGAAGCAACTGCACCATTTTTATCACGTCCATGCATTGGGTTTGCGCCCGGAGCAAATGCAACACCTTTCTTTCTTCCATCCGGAGTTGCACCTGTATTTTTACCATAAGATACATTTGATGTAATGGTAAGAATGGAAGTCGTTGCAATACCTCCGCGATAGGTGTGATTTCCTTTTACATATTTAATGAATGTATGCAGAACTTCTTTTGCGATCTCATCTACGCGGTCATCATCATTACCGTATTTCGGGAAGTCTCCCTCAACCTCAAAGTCTACGGTAATTCCGTTCTCATCACGGATCGGTTTTACTTTCGCATATTTAATGGCAGATAAAGAATCTGCTACTACGGAAAATCCTGCAATACCGGTTGCGAACCAGCGTCTTACCTGTTTGTCATGCAGTGCCATCTGCAGTTTCTCGTAGCAGTATTTGTCGTGCATATAATGAATGATGTTTAATGCATTGACATAGACGCCTGCAAGCCATTTCATCATGTCTTTGTATTTCTCCCATACCTCGTCATAATCAAGGTATTCAGATGTGATCGGGCGGTATTTAGGTCCTACCTGTTTGCCGCTTATCTCATCCACACCACCGTTGATGGCATAGAGTAAACATTTTGCAAGGTTTGCACGTGCTCCGAAGAACTGCATCTCTTTTCCGATCCTCATGGAAGATACACAGCATGCAATGCCGTAGTCATCGCCATGAACCACACGCATGATATCATCATTTTCGTACTGGATCGCAGAATGTTTGATCGAGATCTCTGCACAGAACTTTTTAAAGTTCTCCGGAAGTTTTGCAGACCATAAAACTGTCATATTAGGCTCCGGTGCTGCTCCGATGTTGTTTAAAGTATTTAAATAACGGTAAGACATTTTTGTTACCATATGTCTTCCATCTACACCGATTCCGGCAATAGACTCTGTTACCCATGTCGGATCTCCGGCAAAAATAGTGTTGTACTCCGGCGTACGGGCAAATTTTACACAGCGCAGTTTCATTACGAACTGATCGATGATCTCCTGGATCTCTTTCTCAGTGAAAGTTCCTTCACGAAGATCACGCTCTGCATAGATATCTAAGAATGTAGAAGTACGTCCAAGGCTCATTGCCGCACCATTCTGCTCTTTGACTGCTGCAAGGTATGCAAAATAAACAGCCTGTGTTGCCTCAAGAACGTTTGTTGCCGGCTTTGAAATGTCACATCCGTAAATCTTTGCTAATTCTTTTAACATTTTAAGAGCTCTGATCTGCTCGGATAATTCCTCGCGCTCACGGATAACGTCAGAATACATAATCGTACGTGTGGATTCTAACTGTTCTTCCTTGTCTGCGATCAGACGATCCACACCATAAAGAGCCGGTCTTCTGTAATCGCCAATGATACGTCCGCGTCCGTATGCATCCGGAAGACCGGTAATGATATGTGCAGAACGGCAGGCTCTCATCTCCGGTGTATAAGCGTCAAACACACCCGCATTGTGTGTCTTTCTGTGTGTTGTGAAATATTCTACCACTTCCGGGTCTACTTTATACCCATTATCTTCACATGCCTTAATTGCCATACGGATACCGCCATAAGGCTGTAAGGAACGTTTGAATGGTTTATCTGTCTGGAAACCTACGATCTTCTCCTTATCTTTGTCTAAGTACGCAGGTCCATGGGAAGTGATCGTGGAAATGATCTTTGTATCCATATCGAGCACGCCGCCGGCCTCTCTCTCCTGCTTTGAAAGCTCTAATACGTCCTGCCAGAGTGCTGTGGTATCCTCTGTCGGTCCCTCCAAGAAAGAGCTGTCACCATCGTATGGCTTATAATTTCTCTGAATGAAGTCTCTGACATTTACTTCATTCTCCCATGCTCCACCATTAAAATCTCTCCATTCGTTTTGCATTATTTTTCCTCCTGTTTGCTGAAAACTATGGTTTACCTGTATAAAACGGATCTGATCCCCCAATATTTTGGTATTGCTGGAAAATATTGGTAGTTATTTCTAACTTTTGTTAGTTAGTTCTAACGCAGTGAATATATCATGTTTCATCACTGCTTGTCAATATCCGCTTCGTTTCCGGAACTGTTCTTTTTTTCATACAAAAGGATTCCTGTAAGAAGAATATCTTTAAGAATAAAAGAAACCGACAGTCCGGGTTATCTCGCCCAGACGGTCGGCATTGTAAACGTTATACTTCATGTGGTTCTTCCACTTTTTCCGTCAGTCATATAACAATTAGATGTTATAATTTTTTTTTTAAATTTTCAATAGGTAAAATGTACCAAAAATTTTTTAGATCATTGTATAAATTGCTATACTGTCTTTTTCTTCATTTTTGACCTGATAGAGTGCTTCATCCGCTCTGTGATACAATTCACGGAAACTCCTTCCATCCTCAGGACCAAATGCAATGCCAATGCTTGCTGTCGGTTCCTCCGCCATTCCGATCATTTCTTTTTGGAGGCGCAGACGGCGTAAGACTTCATCTGCCTGACTTTGTATCTGCGCACGGTCTTTTACATCCGGAATAAATACTGCAAATTCATCCCCGCCCATGCGTCCGATGCGGGCATTATTACCATAGACTTCCCTTAAAATATTTGATATCCCCATAATGATACTGTCACCAGCCCAATGTCCATACATATCATTGATCTGCTTAAAATTATCCAGATCCAGGGCGATGTATGCATAATTCTGTCCTTCTTCTACTGCCTCTAATTCTTCTTTGATACGTTCTTCCATTGTACCGCGGTTTAAAAGTCTCGTCATGGAATCTCTCGCCGCACAGTCTTTTAAATATTCTCTTTCCCGCGCGTAGCGTCTGTTTTTTTCTACCTTCTCTGTTACATCAGTGATCGTAATATAACTGACAGGCTTTAACTCCATAGATACCATAACACGAAAAGACAGCCACTTTTTATTTCCGTCCTTCGTCTCTGTCAGAGCAGTCAGCTCAAATGGCTCGCCTGTCAGGATTTCTTCATGATGATCCCGCATGACCTCTCTTAGATCAATATCCAAAAACCGGCTCCATCCGCCCTGCACTTTTTTTATATATTCCTCTCTTGTGTAACCGAGCATGTGATATGCCATCTGATTCACATAATATACCTTGCGTTCTCTTCCCTCACCGCTTACGACAAGACCAAACGGAACATTTTTCATGACTTTGTGAAAAACCTTTTCCTCCAATACTGAGCTTTCCATTCTCCCTCTCCTGTTAAAAATTTAACCAACTGATCCCCAGGACAGTATACTACATTACTTTAAAATAAAAAAGTGTTTTTATGAATATTTTTCTTTCTTCTAGACTTCCATACTTTTTTCCTATATAATTTATCTAATTATTTTTTTACTTAATGGAGAAAATTAGTATGAAAATAACATTTTTCACGCAGGAATGGAGAATTTTATGAAAATTGGCATTATTTCCGATACACACGGTATATTTCGCGAAGAATGGCACCGTCATTTAGATGGCTGTGATTACCTGATCCATGCAGGCGATTTCTGTACACAGAAAAATTATGACAGTTTCCGGAATTTTGGTATTCCGCTTTATATGGTCCGCGGCAACAATGACCGCGGCGACTGGGCAAAAAATCTTCCTGAATTTTTACAGTTCCGCATTGGCGGCAAAACTTTTTTCCTGGTTCATAATCAGTTTGTCCTTCCATTTGACCTGACGGATGCTGATTTTCTTATCTTCGGACATACCCATCACTATA
This sequence comes from Roseburia rectibacter, assembly GCF_014287515.2. Classification (NCBI taxonomy): domain Bacteria; kingdom Bacillati; phylum Bacillota; class Clostridia; order Lachnospirales; family Lachnospiraceae; genus Roseburia; species Roseburia rectibacter. The sequence goes on along the minus strand of NZ_CP092473.1, from coordinate 822,629 downwards.
CGTTTTATGAGCGTTTCAATAAAGTATATATCAATCCGGGCAGTGCCAGTGACGGACGCGGAGATTCAAAGAGTCTTGTGATCCTGACTCTGTCCGGCAGCAATTACAGTTTAGAACGTGTCATTCTGTGATTTTCACAGATTTTGAAAGGAGAGGATTTCCTTGTTACACATCACCTCGTTAAATGATGGGCTTGAACTTTTTAAGGCACTTGGTTCCGATGTAAGAATTGAAATTTTAAATATTTTGCTTGAAAACGACAATATGAGCATGAATGAGCTCGCCTCACGTCTGAATATTACAAATGGTGCTTTAACCAGCCATATTAAAAAACTTGAAAGCAGCGGACTGATCACAATTTCAAGTGAATCTGCCGGTCACGGCAACCAGAAGATCTGTTCCATTCATTTAGATAAGATCCTGATCGATTTAGAAAAGCCTGTGGATATTGAGAATGTTTATCATACAGAATTAAAAGTCGGTCATTATACGAATTATCAGATCTGTCCGACCTGTGGGCTCGCCTCCGCAGACGCCCTGATCGGTGAAGTAGATGATCCCCGGTATTTTGACCATCCGGACCGCTATAACGCTGATATTTTATGGTTTACCAGAGGATATGTTGAGTATGCCATTCCAAATTTCATCCCGGCTTCCAAAAAGATCACACAGATCACGATTTCTGCAGAACTGAGTTCCGAAGCACCCGGCATCAATAATGACTGGCCTTCCGATATCAGTTTTTATTTAAACGACATTCATATCGGCGACTGGACTTCGCCCGGCGATTTCGGTGATGTAAAAGGACTGCTGACACCGGACTGGTGGTATCCGAACTGGAACCAGTACGGTCTGTTAAAACAGCTTGTCATAAATAAAAATGGAACATATATCGATGGACTGAAAATATCTGATGTCAAAATCGATGATTTTCACCTCAACTGCCGCAGTAATATCCGCTTCCGCCTCGCTGTGGAAGACAGTGCAAAACATGTCGGCGGACTTACAATCTTTGGAAAATCCTTTGGAAATTACAGTCAGGATATCAAGGTAAGCCTTGGCTATACCCCGGTGGAAGAAATACAATAATATCATTATCATAAATTAATAAAAAATGGTAACAGTCCGTCTGAACTGTTACCATTTTTTATGTGGGCATTTTGAAACGGCTGCCGCAGCGCGCAGCTCCACATAGCAGCCGCACGCACCGCAGGTTCCCGCATTTAAAAGATCACAGGTTTTACAGACATTAAGACGTCTCTCATACTCGCTCTCTGATACCTGATCTTCTTTTTTGATCGCCTCTTTATATTTCTCTATCATTTTTGCATCTGCCTCCGCCATCTCGCGCAGCAGACACTTTTTACAGATCTGTGCCATATGTCCATCTCCGTCTGTAACTTTCGTTACTGTTCACACTTCCAGTGTAACCAGCAACTAATTTCCCGCCATTGCTGACAATTTTTTATTTTGCAAGACGCAGCTCGATCACACTGTTTGCCGGCATTGTGACATTCACGCCGTTTTCCGTCTCCTCATAGGCAGTAAAATCTTTCTCTGTCACGGTATCCGGTGCCTCAAATGTGTTATGTGCATGCATATCGGAATCGGTCACGATCCTTGCCTCGGTCACATGATAGCCACGGTTCGCAAACTGTATCTCAACATTTTCCGGTGCTTCCACAGACAGATTGTTCATAGTAACGGTGATCACGCCATTCTCATCCATAGATACTGACTCTGTGATCTTTGGCACTCTCCATTCATCCGGTCCGATCTCTCCTGCACCGGTTAAGCTGCTCTCTAACAGGTCTGCCCCCTGATGATGACGATACATATGCATAACATGATAAGTCGGTGTTTTGATCATCTGATCGCCCTCTGTTAAAATCACAGACTGTAAAACATTGACCATCTGTGCTAATGCCGCCATTTTTACACGGTCGCTGTGCTTATTAAAGATATTTAAGGTAATGCCTGCAACGAGTGCATCACGCACCGTATTCTGCTGATATAAAAATCCCGGATTTGTTCCCGGTTCACAGGTATACCAGGTTCCCCACTCATCCACGATCATGCCGACTTTTTTATCCGGATCATACTCATCCATGATCGCACCATGGCGCTCGATCAATGTCTCCATGTACAGTGCCTTTGACAGAGTCTTGTACCATACATCTGCATCAAAATCTGTGGAACTTCCCTTGATCTCCCATCCTTCCGGATGTACATAGTAATGGAGGGAGAGTCCATCCATAAATCCATGCCACTGCTCTGCATGGTCAAATGCTGTTTTTAACACGCCTTTTGTCCAATAATAATCTGCCACATTTGCACCACAGCAGATTTTTTTGATCGGGCGGTCCGGATGATAATTGCGCACATAAGTCTGGTATCTGCGGTATTCGTTCGCATAATATTCCGGCGTCATGTTACCGCCGCATCCCCAGTTCTCATTGCCGACACCAAAGTAATCCACTTTCCACGGAGCCTCATGTCCGTTTTCTTTTCTTAAATCTGCCATCGGAGAAACGCCTTCAAAAGTCATGTATTCCACCCACTCAGACATTTCACGGACAGTTCCGCTTCCGAGGTTTCCATTGACATACGTCTTACATCCGATCTGTCTGCACAACTCCATGTATTCATGGGTTCCGAAACTGTTATCTTCCACGACACCACCCCAGTGCGTATTGATCATTTTTTTACGTTTCTCTTTCGGTCCGATTCCGTCCATCCAGTGATATTCATCTGCAAAGCAGCCACCCGGCCAGCGCAGCACCGGAACTTTTAATTTTTTTAATGCCTCCACAACATCGGTTCGCATTCCATTTACATTCGGAATCTTAGAATTTTCCCCGACATAAATTCCCTCGTAAATACATCTCCCCAGATGTTCTGAAAAATGTCCATAGATCTCCGGTTCGATCCGGCTCTTTTTGTTTTCCTCATTAATAATCAGTTTTGCCATTTTCCCTCTCCTTTTATCTTTTAATTTTCATAGGAAAATACCGGTCTTCCGGCATCATCCCACTTTACTTTCATAAGCATGGCATGACGGTTCGGATTGTACAGTGGATCACCAATGATTTCCGTCTCCGTCCGCGCATGGTAAACCATGATGTCATTTCCATTTTCATCCACAGTAAACGAGTTGTGTCCCGGCCCGTAAATGCCCAGTTTCTCACAGGTCTTAAGCACCGGATAACGCTCTTTTTTCCATAACCGCGGATCCAGCAGATCGGCATCCTCATCGATAGACAACATTCCGACACAGTAATCCACACCCGTCTCGCTTGCCGAGTAAGTTAAAAACAGTTTCCCATTATGATGTATCACTGCAGGTCCCTCATTGACCCAGAATCCTTTTCGCTCCCAGTCATAATCCGGCGTGGTTAAAAGCACCTGTACCGTTTTTAACTGATTACCGGATTCCATCTTTGCGATATACAGATTGGAAACCATCCTGCCAACCCCGACTTTTTCTGCCCATACATAGTAATATTCACCTTTATTTTCAAACACCGTTGCATCCAGCGAAAATGCCTCAAAGGAAAACTCATCTTCCTCAGCGCGTTTCATCTTGCCAAGTTCTACCCATTCATCCGTCAGCGGATTCTCTCCCTGACACTCTAAAACATACGGACGGATCTTCCAGATATCTTCCTTCTCGCCCCCTGCAAAATAAATATACCACTTTCCAAACAGGTAATGTATCTCTGGTGCCCAGATATGATAACTCATCGGACCGGACTCATGTTTCTTCCAGATCATGACTTCTTCTGCTTCCGGCAATTCCTCCAGTGACCCTGCACGTCTTAACACGATCCCATCATATGCCGGAACGGATGCCGTAAAATAATAGGAACCGTCCACATGACGATAAACATATGGATCGGCACGCTGTAAGATCCAGGGTTCGTTGTACTTTAATTTCTTTTCAGTTGTCATGCTTTATCCTCCCCTCTGATGACATTCGCACTGTATTTTTTCTTAGCTATAGTATACTACTTCTTTCTCTTATTGTATATAATATTCTAAAATATTATATATTTTTCTAAATAAATGGCAAATAAAAAACGGTGGAGCCAGTCTGCACTCCACCGTCATTTTATTTCTATTAATATTTTTGTTTTTCAAAGTATTTCTTTGTCTCTGCAACTACCACACCGCTCAATGCAACCAGTGCGATCAGGTTTGGCAGAGCCATGAGTCCATTGAAGATATCTGCGATCGTCCATACAGCAGATACTGTCATGAACGGTCCGATAAACACTGCAAGGATATACAGCCAGCGATATCCTTTTAAGACAGCCTTTTTGTCTCCGACTAAATATTCCAGGCACTTTTCACTGTAATAGTTCCAGCCAAGGATCGTTGTAAATGCGAAGAATACCAGACAGACCATCAGCATAAATGATGCCACCTGCTCCGGAAATGGCAGTCCCATCTGGAATGCCTTTGTGGTTACAGATACACCTTCTAATCCCATATCCCAGGCTCCTGTGATCACGATAGAAAGTCCTGTCATCGTACAGATGATCACGGTGTCAATGATTGTTCCAAGCATGGAAACAAGTCCCTGTGCCACCGGCTCGTTTGTCTGTGCCGCTGCTGCTGCGATCGGCGCACTTCCAAGTCCTGCCTCATTTGAAAAGATTCCGCGGGCAATTCCCATCTGCATGGCGATCAGTATGGAGCCAAGTGTTCCGCCTGCAGCCGCACGCAGTCCAAATGCACTCTGCACGATCTCAACAAGTGCCCCCGGAATCGCACTAAGGTGTGTAAAAAGAACGATCAGTACCACAACCACATAAAGCAGTGCCATAAAAGGTACCACAACCTGTGCCACCGTAGAGATACGCTTAATACCTCCAATGATGACCAGTGCCACACACAGGGTAAGGATAATTCCTGCGATCACAACTGTCCAGGAATATGTTCTTCCAAACAATTCCACTGTACACGTATTCTGTGGATCAAAGAAATTATTCACAGCACTCGTGATTCCGTTAATCTGTGTGAAAGTTCCGATTCCAAGTAACCCCACACCAACACCAAAAAATGCAAAAATCTTTGCAAGCCATTTCCATTTCTCGCCCATTCCGTTTTCGATGTAATAAAACGGTCCTCCGACGATATGACCATCTTTTGCTACAACACGGTACTTAATGGCAAGTAAACACTCGGAATATTTTGTTGCTGTTCCAAGCAGTGCCGCGATCCACATCCAGAACAATGCTCCGGGACCTCCGGCAACAAGCGCTGTTGCTACTCCGACAATATTACCTGTTCCGATCGTTGCAGAGAGTGCTGTACAAAGTGCACCAAAACTGGAAACTTCCCCATGTTCCCCGTTTTTTTCATTTGCCAACATATGTTTTATGGCAAGTGACAGTTTTGTGATCTGAAGTCCGCGCAGACGGATCGTAAGAAAGATACCAACCGCAAGGATCAGTACGATCAGTGGAACACCCCAGACGAAATCATCAATCGCTTTTAACATTTGTATTCGTTCCTTTCCTTGGCTTTACATATGTACCACTTTACCATGGGAAAAAACTCTTTGCAAGCACTTATTTTACTTAAAATATTTTACACCCCAGACACTCTCATTTGCCCCGACTGCAGAAAATGTCATTACATCCGTTCCCGCTTCATCTTTCATCTGACAAAATACACCGTTGTATTCTTTGTCTCCGTATGTAACTGTCATATAACAGGTTCCTTCCTCCATGCTCCAGGTTCCTTCCATATTTTCACCGTATACTTTTCCATTCTCCATAAGTACCAGTTTTACCGGCTCGGCGATCTCTGCATTGATCGCAGTTCCCTGGTCGATCACATAATACGTTCCCGCCACCTCTGAAATATCATAACCGTCTTCTGCGATCGTCTCGCCATCGGTTGCATAAGGCAGCATACATGGCCATCCATCCCGGTTCAGAAAATACTGATGCACACGCGGTTCATGATATTCCTGTCCATTGTCAAAACGGGTATGATATACAATATATTTTTTTCCATCTTCATCCACAAAAGCAGAGTTGTGACCGGTCGCCATATATGCCTTATCAAGCCCCGGCAGATAATAATTACCAGAAAGTTTCAGACCATAAGCTGCATTATCATCCCACATGCCAGGATATGCCCCATTCATATCGATATATTCTCCATCCACTGTTTTAGAACGGAACACGCGCATCTGATAACCACCCTCTCTGGTTAAAGAACCATAGGAAACAAACAGGTAATAATATCCGCTCTCATCATCATAGAGGATATAAGGTCCTTCGATCGATTTATGTCCACCGCCAAGAAGCCGTTTTCCAAAATAAGTATCCACATCATTTTCATCGTCTTCCTGCGGATGAATGACAAGTCCTGTTTTCTCATCGATCTCTAAAAGAAAAATTCCACCCGACCACGAACCATAGACCATCCACATTTTTCCGTCGGCATCATAAAAAACAGTCGGATCGATCGCATTTGGATATTTCTCATAATTATATTTATTTCCTGCCATAATATAGTTCTTTTTGGCATAATCGATATCCACATAGTCAAGTACATCGGTTGCTTCAATCGTATCCTTTGTAAAGCCGGAATAGACCAGTGCCCCCTTCCATGTATACGGTCCCTGCGGCTGATTTGAAACCGCATAGCACAGGTTTGATGCATTCCATGTCGAAGACGTGCAAAAATACATATAGTATAATCCCTGCTCCCTGTTATAAATTACATCCGGTGCCCATACATGATATTTCTTATCATCGGTTGGTATCACAGAATCTTTACTTCCTGTATAATCAAATACATGTTCTGTTCCAAGCAGATTGTCAAAAATCGGATTCGACTGCGTATATCCGTCTCCGATCGATGTCCAGTTCCGCAGATCTTTCGATGACGCAGCAGACATGTGCGATCCAAAAATGTAATAGGTACCATCTGCCTCTATCACAGACGGATCATGTACACTGACTCCTGCCTTAATATCAGCCGTCGTTATTCCATCATAACTGACTGTAAAATCTTTTGGAACCTTCTCTCCTCCTGTCAATGCTGCCCCCGCAAGCACTGCAGTAAATCCCAATACAATACACGTAGAAAAAATGATTTTGTTATGTTTTCTCATACTGTCCTCCTTCTATACTGATAATCTCTGCTATACCCCAATTTCTGATTATCATTTTATTTCGTATGATACTTCTACAATAACAAAATCATTCTTGTTTTACAATTATTTAGTTTATATTTTTCTAAAATATTTTATTTTTATATTTATTCCGGCTGCCACTCCTGCTCCCGGAACAGATTATCCACGATCACACGGTACTCTGCCACCCGCTGTGTCTTTTTGATCTGCTTTACATATTTTTCCGGTTCCGTGAAGTATTTCGCAAAATAAAACCATAGTTCTTTCATCCGGAACAGTGTATTGCGCTCCCCTGACATTACATCCAGATAACCTTTCAGTACATCATCATGAAACGCATGAAACTGATCTTTTGTAATCGGCGCATGTCCCATCAGCTCTCCAACCAGTCCCGGATTCTTTAAAATTCCACGCCCAAGCATCATATGCTCTGTGTGCTGCGCAGTACTTCCACTGCCATGTTCCCTGTCTTTTCCTTCCATCTTCTGTATCCAGGCTTTATAATCATCCACCGAGCAGATATCACCGTTGTAACACAAGGTGTGTCTGCTGTTTTCCACTGCATATAAAAATGCATCCATGTCCGGCGTATTATTATAAAAGTCTTTCTGTACCCTCGGATGAATAATAAGCTCCTCCATCGGATATTTTTCATAAATGGAAAGAATACGTTCCCACTCCCCGGCATCATTTATGCCAATGCGGGTTTTTACCGATATTCTAAGCGGACAGTCTGCAAAAATTTCTTCCAGAAAATGATCCAATTCTTCCGGCACTGCAAGAAAACCTGCTCCACGGTGCTTTGTGACAACCGTACCGGATGGACATCCGAGATTTAAATTAACACTCTCATATCCATAGTTCCCCAGTTCTTTTGCAATCGCAAGAAAATCTTCTGCACGGTTTGTCAGGATCTGCGGAACCACATGCATCCCTTTGTTATGCTCCGGCAGAATGTCCTTGATCTCTTTGTAGTTCATCTTTTTATTGTTGATAAACGGTGTAAAATAAGTATCAATATCTCCAAAGTGCTTCTGATATGCATTACGGAACACAAAACCTGTGAGTCCTTCCATCGGTGCTAAATAAAATTTCATTTCTGCCATCCTACAATGCTTCCCACTGTGCATACAGTTTTACCTTTGCGCCGTCCGTGAGTGAAAGATTCGATACAGATGCCTCATCTCCATAAAAAGTCTCACTGCCATCCGGTCTGGTACTCCATCCGATAAACTGATATCCATTTTTCTGGAATGTATTTGCAGGCAGTTTATAAGTCGTATTGTATTTGCAGGAACTGATCGATCTCATCGTTCCGGCGGTTGCACCATTTCCATCAAATACAATGTCATAAGTATTGATCTTCCATTTTGCATACAGCTTGTAATTTTTGCGGGTTCCTTTCGTAATCTTTGTGATCCTGTTTTTATAAGCAGAATCCGTATACCATCCTTGAAACGTATACCCCTCTTTTGTGGCTGCTGCCAGTTTAAAAGTAGGTGTATCATAATAATAGCTGGTCGGATTGCCGGAAGGAACAGTACCACCACCTGATACATATTTTATGGAGTATGCTTTCTTACTCCACTGTGCATACAAAGTGATCGTTTTGCCGTTTTTAGCTGTGATATTGCGGATATCCTCTCCGTCCTCATAAAAATCACCTTTACCGTTTTTCTTTGTATTCCAGCCTTCAAACACATAGCCTGTACGCTTATATTTATTTTTTGCCAGTGTGTATGTACTGCCATATTTACAGACAGTCACATTTTTCATGGATCCACCGGTTGCACCATTGCCATTGTATTTGATCTTATATTTGTTAATCTGCCATTTTGCATAGAATGTAAGATTTCCAATGGTACCTTTTTTCACCTGTGTCACACGTCTGGTGCATTTTTTGTCTTTATACCAGCCTTTGAATGTATAACCGTATCTGACCGGTGTTTTTAATTTGAATGTCTTAGTATCTACATTGTATTTCTTTACTGTTCCGTCAGCAAGTTCTCCACCGTTTGCCTTGTAAATGATCTTGTAAGTATTTCTTGACCACTGTGCATACAGATCAACGACTGCACCATTCTTTGAGGAAAGATTCTCTATTTCTTCCCTGTTACCGTATTTTCTGCCACTTCCATCTGCTTTTGTGCTCCAGCGGACAAATTTATATCCCTTACGCTTGAATTTATTGCTGTTAAGCGTATAGTCCATATCATACTCAAGATTTTTCATTTCTTTTACACTGCCACTGGTTGCCTTGTTTCCATGAAAACGGATCGTATATTTATTTGCTTTCCATTTTGCATACAATGTAAGATTGCCTTTTGAACCTTTCGGGATCGTTGTGATCTGGTTCTTAAAGCTGCTCTCCTTATACCATCCCTCAAAAGTATAACCTTTTTTGGTCGGTTTCTTCAATGTAATCGTCTCAGTTGTAACCTTATACGACGATGGATTTGCACTGTTGTTTTCTCCATCATACAGTACATATTTAATTGTATATTTTTTATTTACCGGATTGTCCGGGTTATCGGGATCATCCGGGTCATCCGGACTGTCGCTGCTATATTTCGCCCAATAGACATCTCTCGCACGTTTTGCACGTCCTTCAAAATATACACTGGCACAGCGCTCAAAATAACGTGCCCAGTTATATCCTGCCGTATAGGCTCCGTCTGCAGTGTTTTCCACATTTTTAATTTTGGAAAATGCACTGCTTTCCGAATGCTCCAGCTCATATTTTAAGAACTTAAGCTGACCCTCGATAGAAGTATAATCATAGCCATTACTGCTGCAGTAATTCTTAAGATTATCAAATCTTGATGCATTCCACTGGCAGATACCATAACTGATCTTGCCATTGGTATCGATGACACTTGCGGTCGGATTAAAAGATGATTCACTCTCAATATTCGAAAGCACGCCACAGGCTGCTGCCGTATTTAATTTCAGCTTCTTTTTTGCAAAATTATATACTTTTTTCTCGTTGGATTTTTTCTCACTCTGCGAAATACCAGCACCTTTGTATAAGCCTGTACCAGAAATGATCACATTGATATACGGTATTTTCCTTTTCAGTCCTGCTCCAAGGGAATATTGCTCTGTATCCCATCCCGGATCAAATTCATAGACAAAATAATTTGTATTATCATAATCTCCGACACAGTGCCAGGTTACCGGAATGCTTGTGGCATCCTTTCCGCCATCCAGATACACATCAATGCTCTGTGGCATTTTAGCCAGCAGACGTTCCAGGCTGATCTTGCCCGTCATACGGATTTCTTTCGGATTGTCCGCCAGGTCTGCAAAACCTGTGATTTTTCTTTTCTCTGCCATGCTTTCCTGTGTCTTTGTTTCTGCTGCATACACAGACATATCTGTTGCAGCCGTACCGACAGCAAGCAGGAGCGCCATCGCCCCTGCTGCCAGTCTTGTCATGATTTTCTTTGCATAACTTTTCATAGCTGTCCTCATTCCTGCGGATTAACAGTATCCTAAGATTTTTATTAATAGGTCTTATACCGGATACTGATATTTACCTTGCCGTTTACACCATTTACCGTACCCTGATTTGTATATCTCCACATTGCAACATTTCCTTTGCCCTGATAGCCGCTTCCAAGGCTTTCTGCACGGTAATTGATGATCCACAGATCTGTTCCTGTAAGTTTGCTGGTATCCACATACTTGCCAGGATACTGCTGTAAAAGTTTCTGGTTGATTCCAAGTGCAAACTTATACTGTTTACCGCCATCAATGATCTCCGTCTTAAATGCATTGATAAAATCAATTCTCTGCGTTGCTGTTACATTGTTGTATAACAGTGACATATCATCCAGTACATACACAACCGGATAATCAAGCTTCTGTGCATTCAGGATATTTAATACTTTATCGCCCTCACTCTTTGCCTGAGCTGCATTCTGCGCCACGGAATAGCAGTATACACCAACTTTAAGACCTGCTGCTTTTGCATTATTATAATTCGTCTGGAACTTTGCATCTGCTGTTGTTCCTTTGGAAATACGGAGCATTACACATTCATATCCAGATGCCTTAATGGCATTAAAATCTACCGTACCGTTATCACTGGAGATATCGATGATCTTGTTTTCCGTATCAAGTTTATCTTTGACTGTTACTGTGATCTCTTTTGTGATTCCGTTTGCGGACGCCTTTACAGTCGTTGTTCCTGCCTTTAAACCATAAATTGTTCCGTCAGAAGAAACAACTGCAATCGTGGAGTTAGATGAAGTCCAGTATACCACACCGTATGGTTTTGCAGTTGCTGTTACTTTTACACTCGTTCCTGTCTTGATCAGTACACTCGTTGTGCTCACTTCAAGTGCTGACGATATAACACTTACACAATCCGTTGTCGCACTGACATATGCTCCACGAACCGCATATATCTTATAGTAATAAGTTTTTCCTGTTACAGCGGTATAATCAACAAAAGAGTTTGTCGTACAAAGTTCAGTAGCAATCCTGTATGTTCCATTCTCAGAAGTACTTCTAAGTACCGTATAGGTTTCTGCACCATCTACCGCATTCCATGTCAGTTTGATCTGGTTTTCTGCAATTGAGGCTGCATACAGTCCAGTCGGTTTTGTAAGTACCGGTGTTGCCTGTTTTACGGCAGAGTAATTGCCATATAGTTTCTTTCCATTTTTATTCACATAAGCTCTTACTTTATAATAATAGGTCTTTCCTGTCTCTAACTTACTGTTCTTATAAGAAAGCGTATTAACGGAAGAACAGGTTTTGACTGATTTATATTTTCCATCTTTCTCTGTTGCACGATATACACGATATCCATCACACCCTTCTACTTTCTTCCAGGAGACCGTAATGGTGTTATAATTTGCCGCAACTACCTGAATGGATGGTTTTCCCGGAAGCACCTGCATGGACGCCGGCTCTGAATAATCACTGTAGATTGTCTTTCTGCCGGATGTACAGAATGTGCGGACTTTATAGTAATAAGTATTACCGGTTACAAGTCCTTTATCTACATACGAGGTCGTCGTTCCCTTATTGATGGTTTTGATCTTTCTGTATTTTCCATTTTCGGAAGTACTGCGGTAAATTGCATATCCCTTTACATAGCTGTTTTTGGATGCTTTTACCTTTTTCCATGTAACTTTCAGGCTTTCATTTCCTGCTGACTTAATTTTTACAGTTGTGACACTCGGTGAAGCTGTAATTCCTTTTGCAGGCGAATAAGAGGAGCGAAGCACTTTGCCACCTGCAATATTTTTATAGGTCACTACCTTATAATAATATTTTTTACCGATCTTGACAGTCTTGTCTGTATAAGATCCGGTCATGGCTCCGCTCTTTCTTTTTACGGTTCCGATCTGCTTATAGCTTCCTTTTTTGGAAGTTGAACGATAAACAAGGTATCCGTCCTCGTCCCCGGCAGAAGTCACATTCCATGTCAATACAACGCTGTTATATTTGCCGGCTTTGATCGTATCGATCGTTACCGGAAGAAGTTTTGGTGTTGCGGTAAGCTCATTTGAAGTTCCACCATATGCTCTTTTTCCATTTTTATCTTTTGCAAAAGAAACTACTTTAAACGTGTACTTCTGACCAGGTGTAAGTCCTGTCACTGTATAGGAAGTGCTCTTTGTACTGCACCGTTTCAGCAGCTGGTCAGCACCGTTTACGATCTGATATACCGCATATCCGCCACCGGTCGATGGCATGTTAACTTTATTCCAGGTCAGTTTGACCGCTGTTGCACCTGCTGCTTCTGATTTTAATGTTACTGCTTCCGGTGCTGCTTTGATCGTCTGTACATCAGAATATTTTCCTGCTACATCCTTATCTCCAACCGTACGGAATGCACAGACTTTGTAGTAATATTTTTTTCCTACGGATAATTTTTTATCGGTATAAGTAAGTGTTGTCTTATCATTGACAGTCTTAACTTTTCTGTATCCGCTGTCCTTTTTGGTAGAACGATATATTTTATAACCATGTGCACCACTGATCTGGTTCCATGTGATCGTCACACTGTTGTAAGACGCATTTTTAAGTGCGATCTGTGGTGCCTCTAAAGCAGGGGTTGCTGTCGATTCATTGGAATAATCTCCATATACCTGACTTCCATTAACCGTTTTATATGCTCTTACTTTGTATGTATAAGCTGTACCTGCTGTAACCTTTGTATCACTGTAACCTGTCTTTTCGCCTGCTACAGTTGCGATCTTTTTGTAGGAAGATGATGACGTTTTTCTGTAAACTTCATAACCTGTCACCCCATCCACTGCACTCCATGTCAGATTTACTTCTTTATAACCTGCTGATTCTGCAGTCAGTTTTGTTGCTGACGGAAGCGGTTTTCCGGAAAGGATACCGGATGCATCGCCATAAACCTTTTTACCATTGACCACACAATATGGCTGTACTTTATAATAGTAAGTGTTTCCGGCTGTCAGTGCTGTATCCACATAGCTTACTGCTCCATTCGTGATATCCATGATCTGCGTATCCACTTTTGACTTATCTGTGGAACGATATACGATATATCCGGTTGCACCATCCACTTTTTCCCATTTCAGTGTCAGGCTGCTGTAGCCTTCCGCTGTAACCGATGTCAATGCAGCTTTTCCAAGCTGTGGTGCTGCTTTTATGGTTGCATATGTATCCGTATTGGCATAATCCTGTTGTCCGTTGTTTGTGTATTTCGTATATGCGTATACATGATAAATATAAATGATCCCCGTCTGTACTCCCGTATCTTTATATGATACTGCATCCACGCCATCCACATGTGCGATCGTCTGCTCTGTATCTGCACCTTCCACTTTTCGTGTGATGGTATAACCATCTGCATCTGCTGCCTTTGCCCAGTTCAGACTTACCGTATTATAAGTAGTCTCAGCGGTGCAGTTTGCAGGTGCCTTTTCCGGTTTTACAACAACATAATATGTATCCTTGTCACTTGGATTGTCCTTTACCTGCAGTGTGAGGATTGCGACTCCTGCTGTAAGCGTCTTTACCTGTCCTGTAAGCTTTCCATTTACCATCGATGTGGTAAGTGCCGCCACACTGTTGTCATCGATCAGCCACTCGACCTTCGGCTCGTTATCTCCTGTTGTCTCAAACGAATATCCCGGAAGTGCAACCGTCTCTCCGGCACTGACAACTGCATATCTGTCTTTTTTACTGATAATAACTCCGCTTGCCGCTGCTTCTTTGATCTCTGTTTCCTCGGTAGCTTCTGTCTCTTCAGCCGTCTCAGTTGCTTCCGTAACTTCGGTCGTCTCTGTCGCTTCAGTTGTCTCCGTAGCCTCGGTTACCTCTGTCGCTTCGGTTGTCTCCGTTACTTCGGTTGTCTCCTCAGTTTCAGTTGCTTCCGTAACCTCGGTCTGTCCTGTTACCTCAGATGGATTCTCCTGTTCACCATTTTCTTTTGTCTGCTCTGACTGCTCATCTGCTAAAACTCCGGTCTCATTTTCTGTATCCTCTGCCTGCTCTACTACCTGTCCGTTTGCAGCTTCTGCCGCAAATGTCATGGTATCGGAACAGATGATCATAGCACCCGCCAATGTGATGCACAGACCGCGCTTTAACCATTCCAGTTTCTTTTTTATCATAACATTTTGCCTCCCATCCTCTTATTTTTCCTCTTTTGGGGGCAGTTCTTCACATAAACTGCCATCATTGGTATTGTAGCACAATTTTCCTTTTGAATATAGTTTATAAGGGATTTTAAGCAAATATTAAGATTTTTTAAGCGTAATACTGCGCCTGCGTCCGGTAAATCTCTGCGTAGATTCCATTTCCTGCCAAAAGTGTATCATGCGTTCCAATCTCAGCGATACCTCCGGCATCTAACACAACGATCCGGTCACAGAATTTACAGCTGCTCATGCGATGGGAAATATAAATAGCAGTCTTATTTTTTACCATCTCATTAAAATTCTCATAAATCTGTGCCTCAGCGATCGGATCTAAAGCGGCAGTCGGCTCATCTAAGATCACAAACGGCGCGTCTTTATAAAGTGCACGTGCAATGGCAAGCCGCTGTGCTTCACCGCCGGAAATATCGACTCCTGCACCATTGTTATTGTAAAGCTGCGTCTTTAAACCGTCTTTCATTGCTCTCACACGTCCGGAGAGTTCGACCTGATCTAACACTTCCCATGCTCTCTCTTCATCCACCTTGCTGCTTGCAGCGATATTTTCGCCGACCGGCAGGGAAAACATCGCAAAATCCTGAAAGACAACCGAAAATGCCCTTGTGTATTCCGCATAATTGTATTTCCAGATATCAATGCCGTTTAAGGTGATCGTGCCCTCCGTCGGCTCATAAAGGCGGCAGAGCAGTTTGACTAACGTCGTTTTCCCGGCACCGTTTTTTCCGACCAGTGCCATTTTCTCACCAATGTTAAATTTTAAGCTGACATGGTTTAACACCTTTGTCTCACAGTCCGGGTAGGCAAAACTTACATCATGAAATTCAAATTCATACTGTCCGTCATCTCTCTTTTCAATCGGCAGTGTGCCATCGTAATCCATTGCCGGACTTTGTATAAATTCATCAAAAACACTTAAATATTCCGCTGAAAATTGAAAAGAAATGACCTGTGACCCAAATTCCGTGATACAGTTAACGGTCTGTGAAATGACACCCGCATATAAAATAACATTTCCGATATCGATCATCCCGTTTAATGCTTTCATGCCTACCAGCAGATAGGCGACTCCTGCTGCAAACTGATTGATACCTTCGATCGAACCTATGAATTTCCCATTTAATTTTCCCATCTGTAAATAAATGTTAAATCCTTCCATCTTCTGCCGGAATTTTCCCAGAAAAAATCCTGACAGACCATAAAGTCTGATATCTTTGCTGTTTTTTTCTGTCCGCCATCGATTTTCAGTATCAGCAGCAGGAAAAATACGACCGAATAACACATGGAAAAAAACTGTACAAAGATCTGATAACAGGTGTCTATCTGATCTTTAATATCCCCACTTCCCCCTGCCGTAAGTTTTGCACGCCTTAAAGAATCTATCGTCTCCTGTTTTTCAAATTTTTCATACTGCAGTTCAAATGCTTTGTCTGCCATCTGCTGCCTTACGATCTGCTGGCAGCTTTCTCCGAGTACTTCTATCCGTTTCTGGCAGAACCGGTTCACCAGCTCACATACAAACTGTGACAGTAAAAGTACCGCCACACTTTTCACACATGCCTCATAATCTCCTTCAATCGCATGGTTTAAAATCTGTGCCGAAAAATAAAATACCAGAAACGGAACGGACGCTTTCATAAATCCGCCTGCCGCCATGACAACAGCCACATCTTTTTTCCCTTTACTGATCATCTTTATAAAACTTGTAAATTCATGCCATATCTTCTTCATGTGACTGTGCCCCTTCCTCTTTGTAATATTTGCTCTGCACCAGGAACATTTCGGCGTACCCGCCACCCTTGTTCATCAATTCCTCATGGGTTCCTTCCTCCGTGATCTTTCCGTTTTCCAGAAACAGGATATGGTCACAGAACCGCGTCGACGCCAGACGGTGGGAAATAAAAAGCGCCGTTTTTCCCATCAGCATTTCATTGTATTTTTCATACATCTCATTTTCTGCGATCGCATCCAACGCTGCGGTCGGCTCATCCAGTAATAAAAGTGCACATCCTTTATAGAGTGCACGCGCAAGCATCAGCTTCTGCGTCTCCCCGCCGGAAAGATGGATTCCATCTTCCCTTACCTCTTTTCCGATAAATGTTTCCTCTTTCTGTGGCAGTTTCTGTATCTTCTCCCACAGTCCGGCATCCTTTAATGCCTCCCTGCATTTTTCCTCATCATAGTCCGCTCCCATACTGCATGAAACGTTGTCCGCAATGGAAAAAGAATAGATAAATGCATCCTGAAAAACTGCAGCAAGCGACCGGTACCATGCGTCAAGATCCATTGTGGCAAGATCTGTTCCGTTGATATAGATATGTCCTTCATCCGGCATATAAAAACCGCATAACAGTTTGACGATCGTTGATTTTCCGGCACCGTTAATGCCGACCAATGCCATCTTTCCGCCTTTTTTCATATGAAAACTCACATCATCTAATATCTTATAATCAGTTCCCGGATAAGAAAAACTGACATGTGAAAATTCAACCTCTACTGCCGCCAGTTCATCCTCTAACCGGACTTCCTCACCATGGTGATATATATTCTCCAGCTCTGTAAATTTCTGCATCTGTCCAACCGGTTTTAAACAGGCTGATATCTGGCTGATCTTCATGGTCAGTTCCGAAAAATAAGTGGAAAATCCACTGACAATTCCGATATAAAGCACAAAACGTGCCACGGACATTCCCTGCATCAGCTGCCCGATCAGATAACCGTAACAGATCACATCCCTGCCAAGCTGCAGCAGCAGTCCAAACAGATCATCCGCAAAATAACAGGCTTTTTCTTTTGCAAGTAATGTCTGATATTTCTTGTTTGCAGCCCGGTAATGACCACTCAGCCATTCTTTCATCTGGTAAAGCCTTACATCTTTTCCGTTTTCCACGGTATATGCCTGACGGTCGATATAATCCTGTGTTACCGTAAGTTCTGCCTTTGCATCACGGTGCTTTAATTCATAATTATTTGCCAGTTTATAACTTAAGATCTGGATCAGTGAAATTGTGACTAAAAGCACAACTAGCCATGCCGACACGCCGGAGATTAAGGATGCATACAGGATCAATGCACCGGCTTCCTTTAAGAGCTCGACATCACAATGTAAGACGCCCTCGACACCTCTATAATTTCCGCTGACTGCCTCTCCTGCTTTCTTTAAAAGCTGCTGGACTTTTTCATCCTCACACTGTACATAATCAAGTGACATAAATTTCTGATAGCAGCGTTCGGTCATTCTGCTGCAGCGGAATTTAACGTACTGGAACTGATTTCTCCGCTTCAGATATCCGGTGATCATACACCAGATACTGTATCCGACAAAAAATGTCACAAGTTTTGCCATTGCTGTAGGCAGAGCTGCTGCGGTGATCATACCTTTTGTGTACTGCTCTAAGAATGCTACGATCATGGATGGAATCAAAATTGTGCCAAAGCCTTTGCCAATCTCAGCAATGATCTCTGCAAGGGCAAAAAAGATAGTGGACCTGTTGTAGTGCCATAGTTCGCTGAGGATGTAATGCTGGCTTGCTAAGGCGGTGTATTTTTTCGGTTGGTTCATGATGTTGTGGCTCCTCTCGTTTGGGGTGGTGGTGGCTCGATCATTTTGAAACTCTGATGCAGGTTGTGGATGTTGTGAGAGGCAGACCAATTTAACGAAGGCACGCTTGCGCTGCGTGTCGCTCGTAGCGGATACTAAGCGACCAAAATACGGTCGCTAAGTACCGACGGCTCCCCAGCACCTTCTTATAAATTGGTCTGTCTCTCACAACAACTCTGCGTTCTGGATGAGTTTCATAATGATCTATCTCCACTATTTTCCCTGATACTTTCGTGATTTTGGTACATCTGTACGTTATGTCACTTCTTTGTTTACACTCTATCATTATTTTTCACTTTAACACAAAAAGTGCACGGAAGGTTATCTTCCGTGCACCAACGGTATCATCCATATTCAAACACATTTTCTCCCAATTTTTTTCAGAAACTTTTACAATGGCAGCATAATCTCCGTCACAAACACCCCCGGCTCATTCTGCCGGTTAATATAGCCGCCATATTTTTCAACCACAAGATTGATCCGTTTTAATCCATGTCCGTGATTCCCCCGCTTTTTGCTGATATACTCGGAATCCATCTTCCGCACTGTCTCATTCGTTGCATTTGACACCGAAATATAAAGCTGTTTTTTTAGCACGCCGATATAAAGGCGGATAAACGGTTTCTCCGCGGTAAGTTTCTCACAGGATTCCACAGCATTATCAAGGAGGTTTCCGATCAGGGCACACAGATCGATATCACTGACGGCAAGTGTTTCCGGGCATTTCGCCTGATAATCGATAGCGATTCCGTTTTTCTGTGCTAAGGATATTTTTGAATTTAAGATGGCATCTAAATTGACATTTCCAGTCTCGATCAGCTGGTTGACGTGATCTAAATCCTGCTCCAACAATCCTAAATATTCCTCTAACCTGTCATACTGCCCCATCTTCACATACGCTTTCATCGCCTGTAAATGATTGTGGTAATCGTGACGCCAGCCGCGCATGGTAAGATAGATATTCTGTATCTCCTGCACCTGTTTTTCGAGCAGGGCATTCTGGTACTCCATATTCTTTTCTTCCAGATATTTTGTAATCAGGGGTATCCTCATTTTGTTCCTCATTCCTGCTGTTTACAGCAAACTTCTTCTCCGAGGGGTGCACATCCCGCCTGAAAGGCTTTTTCATTCATAGGACGTAATTTCCTATGAATAAAAAACTTATTTTTCACACATATCCCCATGTTCCATATAATACCGGATAAACGCTTCATTTACACTCTTATATGCATTCCTGCTCACCGGCACACTACTGCCATCCGAAAGGATGCACTCTGTGCGCTGCACGCGCTCCACCGCCGCAAGGCTGACAATAAAGCTCCTGTGCGTGCTGACAAATTTTTCTGCCTGTTCCGGCTGATTTTCCATCAATTTCCCTGCTATTTCAGAAAGGTTCTTTTTGTATTCATAATCACCCGCGCTCGTGTGCAGACGGATATAATGCCCTTTCGCCTCCACACTATAAATGGTATCGACCGGAATTTTTACAGTCTCCCCATCCACGTTTTCGATCAGATAGCGTCTTTCTTTGCCAAGCGCATAAGAAATCTCCTCCAGCAGAGAAAACAGCTTTGTCTCTTCCACCGGTTTTAACAGGTAACGCAACGCCCCGACCTCATACCCTTCAAACACATACTCACTGCGGTTCGTCAAAAATACGATAGGGAGATTTTTATCCCATTTCCGTATCTCCTTCGCAAGCGCCATGCCATCCATGCCGTCCATATCAATATCCAAAAAGAGCAGATCGAAAGGAAAGCTGTCCGGATGCTCAAATAACAGCTCCTTTGCACTGCCATAGCCAAAATATATAGCAGTGCTTTTCCTTTCATCTGCCCATTTTCTGATCAGTTGTTCCATATATTCTAACTGGATCTTTTCATCTTCACAATATGCAATATTCATTCTATTCCTGATCCCTGCATTTTTGTTATTGTTCACACAGTAACTTATTTCTATCTGACTTTTCAGCCTCCCACTGTTATTTTCTGTCTGATCTATTCTGCATAAGTCTCTAAATCCCGCGCCAGCAGATAAGTAGCGTCAATAATCTCTTTGGTCTGTTTCATTGCCTCTACCGCATGTTCTGCTGTCTGAAGTCCTTCTGTGGAAGAAGCAGCTATTTCTTCACCAGTTGCAGAGAGATTCGATATACTCTGGGAAATTGTGTCTGTACTGTTTAAAATGGACTGCATACTTCCCTCGATCTCTCCGATTGCACTTGCCAGTGACTGCATTTCGTCATTGATGGTCTCAAATTTATTCTTTGTTGTCTCAATCAGTTCGTTCTGTTCACGGATTGAATCCGCAGAATGTTCCATACTATCCATCGCATGCTGTGCATCTTCATTCAGATCCTGAATGATATCCGTGATCCGGTTCGTTGCATCTTTTGTCTGCTCCGATAACTGACGGATTTCTTCCGCAACGACTGCAAACCCTTTTCCTGCCTCACCTGCTCTTGCTGCCTCAATAGAAGCATTCAATGCAAGAAGATTGGTCTGGCTGGAGATACTTAAGATAGTCGCAACAATTCCTTTTACTTCCTCCACACGGTTGCTGACCTGTTTGGTGGACTCTGCCGCCTGGTTACTTGCCTGCTCCACATTGTCAGCCTGATTTTTTAATCCTGTTACCAGTCTCGCACCCTCTGCCACATTCTCCATCGTATGATTTGCCTTATCAATCATCGCTTCGGTTTCTTTTTCTGCACTGTCCGTATTCTTATGGATTTCCTCACACATCAATGCCTGCTGCTGGATTGCCTCCGCAGTACTTCCCGTGCTCTGGGCAATATTGGAAATAGATTCATTGTTATTATTGATCACTTCCTCTAATGTCTCTAATTTTTCTTTCGCAGAATCAAAATGTTTCACCAGATTTTCCGCTGTAACCAGCATCTTTTCGGATGCTGCAGCCTGCACCTCCAGATTCTCTTCATTAAATTTTGTAAGGAGGATAGATGTCTCACGCACTGCATAGATCAATATGCCAAGCACGATCATTCCAAAAATAAGTTCACTCGAATCTGCGGTTCCACGGATAATCTGTGCAATAATATGGATCACATTTCCAACAACTGCGATCGTTCCTCCTATATATAAAAACCGTACATTTAAATAAATGGTACTTGCTGCCAGAAGCGGCATCGCATACGCATATACGAAATTTGTATGATTAAATACAAGGAAAATAAAATAGACTGCTGTTGCTGTTCCAAGCAGAATCTCTCCGCCTCTTTTTACATCCCAGAACTTCTTCGCATAAGTATTCACAACTATGATCCCCACAACTGTTGCCACTGCCTGAATCGCCACTGTAATCTTAAATCCGGTCAGACATGCCGCTACTGATAAAAATGTCATTACGATCAGCTGCGCCATCACGACATTGTATACTTTCTGGTTTGCTCTTATATATTGTGTACTTGTCATCCTGTATTTCTCCCCTTCTTTTGTATTCTGTGTCAGATTGCATATTTATTATAATATCTCTATCGCAAAAAACAATATTTTTGGCATAAAATCAAGAATTTCTTAATCTTTTTCGACATATTATGCCATAAAATGGGGTAAAAATCGAGTGTGACTTTATGGTAGAGCTACATATCTGTTGTATGCGTAACACTGCCCACAGATTCCAAGAACTATTCATCCAATATACACAATCGCTCTCAATTATTTACCACTTAATATTTATATCTAATCAAGTTGCTCAAACAACAAATCTACATATTTCTGACCAATTAAATATTCTAACAATGCTTTTCTCCTATGAAAACATCCACTAATATAATTAGGATATACACAAATCAACATACTATCAAAATACTTAAATCCCCTCTTTATTCTATTATAGTATTTAGGTCTTTCATTGAGTCCGCTTTTCTTATGAATACATTCATCAAATACATATGATAATATTCATTATTACCTTTTAATTCAAAGCAAATTTTTTTCAGCAAATCGTCCCAAGAATATGAATTTCCCAAATATCTTAGACTCATTCCTGTACCTACAAATAACAATGGGTGATTACGGAATTTTCGTATAAAATCAGATAATTGCATTTTTTCATCCCTTTTGCCACAAAAATAATTTTATTATATTACAATTCTGTTCTCTTCTCATCGTTAGCTAATTGATTATACTTTCTTCTCCATGCACGCAATGTTTTTTACATATACCATCTTCAGATTCAAAAGCACATATTCCAACTATACCATTACTTCAGCAAATATCAGGATTTGTATACCTGCATCCTAAAGTAGTATTTTCTGTATCTCCATCATTTAATGGTGTGGAAAAACCAACCTGTATTTTATTCATTATCATCCATCCTTAATAAGATATTGTTGTAATATTCCTCATTTATCTCAAAACCGATATACTCCCTTTTTAATCTTTTTGCTGCGACTAATGTTGTACCACATCCGCAAAACGGATCTAACACTGTCTGTCCTTCTTTAGTAACTAATGAAATAAGTATTTCCATTAATTCCACTGCTTTTTGTGTCGGATGTAATCCTCTATCAGTTTTTTGAGTTTTTACTTTTAAGATATTAGAGCATACTTCAATACCTTCATTCAGAGTAGTTAATTCTTTTAACTTATTTTCATTAAATGCGCCAACTTCATATTTAGTTATGTTATCTGTCAAAGTAGTTCCCTGCGGATAGGGCTTCATGAACCACAGTATTGGTTCGAATAATGGACGAAGATTTCCTATTTTCCACCCTTCCCATGCCAAACTATTCTGTTCATCATTTCTTCTATCAAAAACACAACTAATTCTCTGTGCTCTGTATGCCGCCGAGTCTTTCTCCCACGCAATCATATCTTTAAAAATAAAACCTGCATCTTCCATTGCGCAAATACATCTATGAGCCATTCTCCGTCCTGCAAATATGAAGCAACTTGCACCTGGTTTCAATACTCTCAACCAATCTTCCGCCCATGATGAGCACCATTGATAATATTCAATCGGAATATTCTTATCTGATTGAGCCCATCCATTTAATGGTTTGCCTCTAGTTTTAAAAATTGTCCCACTTTTTTCTTGAGCTGGGCTTTTCCCTAACAGTGCACTATTTGTATTATTATGTAAAACATCCCATTTATCGTAATTAATTCCATATGGAATATCAGACAATATCAAATGCACAGATTCTGTATCCACACTCTTTATTAATTGTATTGAATCTCCCAATTCAACTCTGCCCATCAATATTCACCTACCTGTTCAATTTATCTATATACTGTGAAATAGCATTTATTTTTTCCTGTAATTTCTTTGCTTTAATTAATTCTTCTATTGCTTTTTCTTTGGTAAATTTCTTTATTTCCTCTATGCAACCATTCCAATATGATATTTCTGTTTTCCCCCTATATGTAATTAATCTTTTATAATCATTTAACATACTTCTATATTGCGCTTCTGGCAAACCTATTTTCTTTGCAACATAAACATCCATTTTAGGTAAAAAACAACATTTAGCATTAGCAAAACTTAATGATTTATCTCTTGCTATCATTTGGGAGGCATTCCATAATGATTCCAAAGATAATGATTCTGTCTCTTTTACATTTTTTTCAAGTAAAATAGATATATGTTCCCAAGACAACAAACATACATTATTTTCGAGAGCTTTTGAATATATTTGACTAGTAGATTGTGGGTATTGAAAATATGGTGCTACTAAAACAGCATATTCATTCTCAGAACCACGCCAATCACTCAAGTTACTCACTTTAAAATCTTTCTGATTCTTTGCTGTTCTACTCAATCTAAAACATTTTGCATCAGCAACTAAGCTATATTTATATCCCGAAATACTTTCTGCCAATATATCAGCACTATCTGCTCTTTCATCCAAAGCCCTCGATGCCAACCCTAACAATCTAAAACATCTTGCTAAAACTATATCCGAAGCCTTTGAATATAATTTTTCTTCTGTAGAATCATGTTCAATATTTTCAGGAATAGTACCTATCTGCTTTACGATTTCTTTGAAATCTTCCTCTGATATTTCATCAATATATTTTCTTATTTTCTCAGTTGCTTCCTTGAAATCTATTGTAGAAAGTTCTTTTATTTGATTTATAAGTTTTTCAAACATTTCATATCTCCTTTTTATATTTCTTATTATCTGATATTGTCCAATTACCATCAAATGTAAATACTACATCTATTCTATTTTCAAAACACAATATTTGTATTATTCTTTGCTAAATGTACATTTTTCATTGCCTAAATTGCTATCCTATATACCTCTTAACTTAACTTTTTATATTATATTCGATATATTGAATAATAGCAACGGAACTTGTGTTTGACTCTTTTATATTATATCACCGTCATAAACCGAACACAAGTTCTATCATAAATTTTATCTCCCCATCATACGCCTCCCACAACCTCTTCTGCTCCGTTCCAATCCTCAATATTTTCTGCAAATCCCTAGCCATAGCCACAACATTAGCATCCATCTGCTCTACTGTCCCTGTCCGGTTACCAGCCTTAATTTCCCACTGAATTGTCTCTTTGATGTAATATTCCCTAGTCTCCACATTCATATATCCATACACCGATTATGAATATCCATTGCTTTTCTCTATGAATACCGGAGCCACTTCACCCTTAGAAGTTTTCCACCTCATAAGCCTTTGAAACCAGCAGATTCCTTCTTTTATCAGCTCCTTGGAATTCTCCAGCAGTTTGCCTAATTCACTAAGTATTCCTCTAAATGAATTACCTGCTTCAATCGTCTTATCCGATTCAACCTGATTGGCATATTCTTCTATTGTCGGTGCAAATAATCTGAATGATGATACAAAAGCATTGATCGTATCAAGCAATTCTACTGCTTTATTTGCTTTATCTGTCATGCTTTCCAGCTCTTGTTTTACCGATTGAAGTTCTGACCGCTTTTCATCAAGTTCCTTAGTCTGTCTCCTTTCCAATTCCCTGTATGCAATTTGCGAAGCGGTTAACACAATATCCGCATCTTGCACTTGTTCCTGTATAGTCAAATATGTGGACATTAGCAAGCCAGGAAACCCAAATTCATTTGACAGAAAACCATTCAGCAAGAAGGAAATCAAAACTTTGTGGGACGCACAAGAATCCAATCAATGATGATAATATGCAGCTTGCAGAAAAGTCCAGGGAAAAGATTCTGACAATCAAAGGCAACACACATGATGGATATGATGTCATCTTCAAGGATGGAAGAACAGTTCATTGCAAGACAAAACTGGAAATCAGAAAATGTCTTGCACAAGACAACAAAAGTCTTGCACAAGACACCTGATTCAGTGTTACTAATTTGTTTCTAACTTGTTACTAACAGACAAAAATTCATAAAAACGGACAAAAAGAAAAATCCCACAAATCCAAGGAATACCTTGAATCTGTGGGACTGATTTTTGTTCTTGAATTATCTCTTTGAGAACTGCGGAGCGCGACGAGCTGCTTTGAGACCGTATTTCTTACGCTCTTTCATACGAGGATCACGTGTTAAGAATCCTGCTTTCTTTAATACTGGTCTGTAGTCAGCGTCTACATTTAATAACGCACGAGCGATACCATGACGGATAGCTCCTGCCTGTCCTGTGTATCCACCACCACGAACGTTTACTAAAACGTCGAATTTATCAGCTGTCTCGGTAGCTGTTAAAGGCTGACGAACAACAACCTTTAATGTCTCTAACCCGAAATACTCATCCATATCTCTTTTATTGATGGTAACTTTACCTGTACCTGGTACTAAATATACTCTGGCAACAGATGATTTTCTTCTTCCTGTTCCGTAATACTTTGTATTAGCCACTGTTTTTCCCTCCTAATTAAAATGTTAAAGCTTCAGGTTTCTGAGCTGCATGCTTGTGATCCGGTCCAACGTATACGAATAATTTTGTATACATCTCTCTTCCTAAAGGTCCTTTTGGAAGCATGCCTTTTACTGCGTGCTCAATAACTCTTTCCGGATGTTTTGCTAACATTTCTTTTAAGGTAGTTTCTTTCATACCACCTACATAATCAGAGTGATTGTAGTAGATTTTCTGGTCTAATTTCTTACCAGTTACTTTAATCTTCTCAGCGTTAACAACGATTACATAATCACCTGTGTCGATGTGCGGTGTAAAGATTGCTTTATTCTTTCCTCTTAATACTTTAGCAACTTCAGATGCTAAACGTCCTAATGTCATACCTTCAGCGTCAACTACATACCATTTTCTATCAATGGTAGCTGGGCTAGCCATAAAAGTTTTCATTGATCTTCCTCCTAGAAATAATGTTACGGAACACCGCTGCAATGTGAATGTCCAGGACACACCGCTTGGTATTCAATAAATTGTTTATAGCTTAAATGTCGCTCCGGGGCTTTGGATTGACATTACTTCACTATCACAGACTTAAATAGTATAGTACACGACGCCTTGTGTGTCAAGTTTTTTTTGCCTTACTGTAAACTTTTTCCTGCCTATTTTATGATTTCAAACTTAAATTTATTACTGCTCCAGACATTATCCTTAAAATGAATTTCTATTGTTTTCCAGTCTGCCGGAACCTCATATCCTATTACACCATTCATTTTTTTCCCTGCTGCAATGGTTCCATCTAATTGATTTGCATCGTTTTTCTCCAAAAGAGCGTTCAGTGAATAGTTTAATGCGTAATCATCCGCATACGCTTCAAAACTTGCCATACTGCTTATATTTATTTCAGAATCAGAATTATTGGCAATCTCAAACTCTACCAGAACAAACTCATTTCCATCCGATGGTTTATTATACTCTGATCCACTATTCTGCGTATAGTTGACCATTGTAACCTGTACATCATTCATTTCCGCGGTTTCGCCAATGCCAAATATATCTTTCTCGCTATTCTCCTGTCCGGCAGATGTATCTTCTGTCATATTTTTTTCTGTATCTGTCTTATTATCCGTAGTATTCTGCACCGGATCATTCTCCACTTTTTTCGGTTTATCCTCTCCACCACCCGAAATTGCTGCAATAAGTGCAACCACGATCACAGCGATCACGATCCATTTACCGATGCCACCCTGTTTCTTTCTGCAGTTCGGGCATACCTTCGCGTCTTTTGGTATCTCCGTCTTGCAATACTTACATACCTTTGTTCCCTTTTCCATTTCAAATCCTCCTGTGTTTTGCGGAGCAAAATGCGACTGCCTTTGCAGGAGCAGAGGATTTTCCTCCTATGTTTTGCGGAGCAAAATGCGACTGCCTTTGCAGGAGCAGAGTATTTTACTCCTATGTTTTGCGGAGCAAAATGTCTGCTATGCAAGCAGCTTTATAGCTTCCATAGCATGTGCCTCTTGCATGGAGCAATGCCCAGCAAGCTGTGCATGATTTTCCTCCTGTGTTTTATATCATCCTACTTTATGCTACTTTATCCTACTTAGTGGTATATGTCAACCATTTATCGTATATATAAAATATAAAAGAAGAAATGAGGTTATCTATGAAACCATTAAAAAATAAAGTAAGCATTACACTTGATTCAGATGTTATCGAACAGTTAAAACTCCTCGCAGAACAGGATGACCGTTCTTTTTCCCAATACATCAATATGATATTAAAGGAATATCTGTCTCAACAGGATAAAAAGAAAGAAGCGTAAAACAGCTTCTGTCTTATGCTTCTCTCATCTTAACCATATTTATTTCGTTTTTGGTATGCTCTGTGCATACATTTTCTCTGTTCCTTTAAAATAATATCGCTTCTAAGGTTACACATATCACAGCTGCCGCAAAAATAAAAATAAATTCCGCAGCCACATAACCGATCAGTCTTATGATCCGTTTTTTGCTGTTTACAACCGGTATATTTCTCCGTATCCCCATATAGTCGCAGACAAAAAATATAAATACGATCTGTGACAGCCAGAGTACAAAACGTTCCAGTGTAAGCTCTTTAGCCGCGAGCGGCTGCCCCTTACTACCACTCAATTCTAACGACCAGAAGAAATATGTAACAAATGCATACCCCAAAACAGAAACGATCATTTTCCACAGTTTTCCAGATCGAAAACCGGGTATTTTATAAAAAGGCGGCTTATGAATACTCACATTTTCCATATTGTAAGACGCACTCACTGCACCGCTTACAGCAGTTTCAAGTTCATCCACATTCTGATACCTGTCTTTTGGATTTAAATTGATGCATTTTAATACCACCGGTTTTAAACGCCCCTCCGTTATCCTTTCCAGAGGAAAACAACGCATGAGCATATAATTAAGCAGTACACCCATCGCATAAATATCAGTTCTCGCATCTGTCTGCCCGAATCCGAACTGCTCCGGTGCTGCATAGCCTTCCGTTCCCATCATAACGGTATCTTTTGACTTGCCCGGCTGGTAAATCCTTGCAATATCAAAATCAATCAGCTTTACTTCTCCCTCATTGGTGATGATCACATTCTCTGCTTTCAGATCTCTGCATATGACCGGCATTTTCGCATTATGTAAAGGATGAAGTGCCCTGCACAGACAGATTATGACCTCTGCTGCTTCCCTCTCCGAAAAAAATTTTTCCCGCAGCATTTCTTCCAGATTTTTTCCGCTTAAATATTCCTCGATCACGATCAGATTCGTCTCTGTCTGTATACATTCATAAATTTCCGGTATATATGGATTCGGATTTTTCTTTAAAAAAAGATAAATCTCCTTCAAATCCGGTGCAACATACTTTCTTACACCAATGACACCATTTACTTTATTCCTTACGATATGTACTTTTTCATTCTCATTCAGCCTGCCAAGATCCACATATTCCGACAGACGGTATTCTTCCTCAAGCAGCATATGACTTTCCACCAGTTTCTTGCATTCATCTGTATAACACGCTATGATAGATGTCGGACAGTAAAACAACCTTACTCTTTTTGCCTGATGACATCTGTATAATCATATAAATGTATTTTATTATTTTGGGGACAACAATTCAAGGAGACCTTATGAAACAGCAAACGACAGACGAATTAATGAAACTTCTCACTGCCACCAAAAATACGGCTGAATTAAAACAATATACCGATACACTTCCGGAAATGGCAGCCGTCTCGACTTTTCCGGAATATCTGAACGAACAGATGATAGCCCACAATATAACCGCTGCAAATCTGATCGCCGCAGCCCAGATACAGCGCAATTACGGCTACCAGATCTTAGACGGCAGACGAAGTCCCTCCCGTGATAAGGTTATTTCTCTCTGCCTTGCGCTAAAGCTCGATCTTTTGGAAACGCAGCGTGCTCTCACGCTCACAAAAAACGGACAGCTCTATTCTAAAAGCAAACGTGACTCTATCCTCATTTTTGCCATAGAAAAAAAGCTGTCCGTGATCGATGCCAATGCCCTCTTAGAAGAATTAGGTGAGCCTTCTCTAAGCTGACTGACTTCAGCCGTATTTTAAAATATTCCGTTATCCTGCTTACTCAAACTCGATCCCCATCATCGTAAGTCCATGTGCCGGTGCCGTAGGTCCTGCCGCACTGCGGTCTTTTTTTGCAAGGATCTCTCCCACTTCATCCGGTGCAACCGCGCCACCGCCAACCTGCACTAACGTCCCTGCAATGATCCGTACCATATTATAAAGGAAACCATTCCCGGTCACACGGATCGTAATGATATCCCCATCTTTTTCCACATCACAGGCATAAATGGTACGCACCGTCGTTTTTACCTGTGCACCGATCGCACAGAAACTCTTAAAATCATGCTCGCCCACTAGATAAGATGCCGCCTTTTTCATTTTTTCCACATCCAGCGGATAATGATAAAAATAAGTATCCAGCCGTCTTGTAGGCATACGGAATGTCCTGTTTAAGATGCGGTATTCGTAAGTCTTTCTGCTGTTCTGATAACGTGGATGCCAGCCATCCTCCACTTTGCATGATCCCTGCACCACAATATCCTCCGGCAGTCTCTGATTCAGGGCAAATGCGATCTTATCTGCCGGCATCCTCGTGTTCGTATCAAACACCGCAATATTTCCAAGTGAGTGTACCCCGGAATCCGTCCGGCTTGCACCGCTCACCACGATCTCTTCCCCCAAAAGTTTCGAGAGATTTTTATTTAACACTTCCTCTATCGTGATGCCGTTCGGCTGCACCTGCCATCCTTTGTAATTTGTGCCGTCATACGCCACAACCATTTTTATACGCATACTGATCCTGTCCCCATTTCTAAACAGCCTGCCGTGTCTGCTTCCATAACTATCTATTTGTTTCTGTGGCACAAAGCTGCTTATATTTTGCAGCTTCATGCAACAAAATTTACTGCGGAAACGGTAAAAAGAATCTGCACAACAGAATAACCACAAAATATCCGATCACAAGCACATATGCCTTATGATCCACACCCGCATAACGCAGCGGTTTCATCTTGGTTCTGCCCTCACCGCCATTATAGCAGCGTGCCTCCATCGCCATCGCAAGGTCATCGGCGCGGCGGAACGCAGAAACAAACAACGGTACTAAAAGAGGAATCATATTTTTCACTCTCTGTAGCAGATTGCCGCTCTCAAAATCAGCACCTCTTGCCATCTGTGCTTTCATGATCTTGTCCGTCTCCTCGATGAGGATTGGAATAAAACGAAGTGCGATCGACATCATCATTGCGATCGCATGTACCGGAACACCGATTTTTGTCAAAGGCATCAATGATTTTTCCAGACCATCCGTAAGCTGGTTTGGCGTTGTTGTAAGTGTCATGATCGAAGTACCAAGAATCAGGTAAGTCAGCCGGATCGCCATCAGAATCGCATTCTGCGCACCTTCTGCTGTGATCTTAAAGATCCAGAAACTCACGATCGGTGTACCCGGTGTCAGGAAAAGATTAAAAGCCGCCGTGATCAGCATCAGCACCACGATTGCCTTTAACCCCTTTACCATAAACTTAAACGGAACCTTCGATGACTTAATGCAGAAGACCAAAAATACAGTCGCAACAAGTAATGCCGCAATCCCTTTAAAACAAAACAATGAAATAATATAAATAAATGTAGCAAACAGTTTTACGCGCGGGTCCAGTTTATGAATGACGGAATCCGCCGGATAATACTGGCCCAGTGTAATATCTCTTAACATCTTCTTCCTCCGAACCGTTACATATGAAAGTCTGTTTTTCCGGAATCAATCCCGGTCAGCGCCTCAAGCAGACACGCTCTCGCCTCTGCTACTGTCGTGGCATCTGTATCAACATTCAGACCTTTTTCCTTCAGTTCATGCATCAGGTAAGTCACCTGCGGTGCCGCAAGACCAACTGATTCAAGCTCCTTATAATGGCGGAACACTTCTTTCGGCGCGCCATCAAACATCACGCTTCCATGATTCATTACGATAATCCGCTCCACATATTTTGCGACATCCTCCATGCTGTGTGATACCAGAATAACCGTAATGCCCCGCTCCCTGTGCATCCGCTCCACAAGATCTAAAATTTCATCACGTCCTGCCGGATCAAGTCCTGCTGTCGGCTCATCTAGGATCAGTACTTCCGGCTTCATCGCAAGCACGCCCGCGATCGCAACACGACGTTTCTGTCCACCGGAAAGATCAAACGGAGACTGGTAATACAGTTCTTCCGGCAGTCCGACACTTCGCAGAGCCTCAAATGCCCTAAGTCCTGCCTCTTCTTTTGATAATCCCTGATTTTTCGGTCCAAAACACACATCATCAAAAATGGTTGTCTCAAACAACTGGTGCTCCGGATACTGGAATACCAGACCAACACGGTTTCTTAGCTCACGCAGATCAAAATCATCCTCATAAATATCCTGACCATGAAAATATATCGTTCCGGATGTGGCTTTCATCAGTCCGTTCAGATGCTGGATCAGAGTTGATTTACCGGAACCGGTATGCCCGATCACACCGATAAACTGTCCATCCTCGATTGTTAAGTTCACATCCTTTAACGCCTGAATCTGGTACGCAGTTCCCTCGCTGTATACATAATTCACTTTATCTAAAATAATTGACATGTTCATCCTCATTTCTTAGTCAATCTGTGCAATCCTAAG
The DNA here is from genome assembly GCF_014287515.2 of Roseburia rectibacter. Taxonomy (NCBI): domain Bacteria; kingdom Bacillati; phylum Bacillota; class Clostridia; order Lachnospirales; family Lachnospiraceae; genus Roseburia; species Roseburia rectibacter. The sequence goes on along the minus strand of NZ_CP092473.1, from coordinate 790,174 downwards.
GATATGTCCGACCAGTTCTTCCCTCGTCAGCACGCCAAGCGGAATATCGAGTCCAGACTGTCTGAGCAAGTCCGCAAGGATCGTAACCTGCGGTACATCAAGCCTGTATTCTTTGAGTTTTCCGACCTGTGAAAAAATCTCACGCGGAGTTCCCTGCATGACAACTTTTCCCTTATCCATTACGATCACCTTATCAGCACCGACTACCTCTTCCATATAATGTGTGATCAGAATGATCGTGACACCCTTTTTCTCATTAAGTTCATGTGCAGTACGGATGACATCTGCTCTTCCGTTCGGATCAAGCATCGCCGTCGGCTCATCTAACACGATACATTTTGGCTCCATCGCAACAACGCCTGCGATCGCAACACGCTGTTTCTGTCCACCGGAGAGCTTATTCGGTGAATGATGGCGGTATTTTAACATGCCGACCGCCTTTAGGCTCTCCTCCACACGCTGCCAGATCTCATCTGTCGGCACACCGATATTTTCCGGTCCGAATCCGACATCCTCCTCTACTACGCTCGCAATGATCTGGTTGTCAGGATTCTGGAAAACCATTCCGGCGGTTTTTCGCACCGGAATGACATTTTCTTCTTTTGAAACATCCATGCCGTCCACAAAGAGACTTCCCTCGGACGGGGCTAACAGTGCATTGATATGCTTCGCAAGCGTAGATTTACCGGAACCGTTATGCCCTAAAATTGCGATAAAATCTCCCTGCTTCACATCGAGATCCACATGATCTAAGGCAGTCTGGATCGACTCTACGTTTCCCTCTTCATCACGTCTGATATATTCATGCACAAGCTGTTTTGCCTTAATAATTCCCATCTGTTTTTATTCCTTCCCGTATCAGTCATCCCAGCGCAGTCTGTGCAGTTCTCCCTGCAGCTTCATATGGTCAAACTGATTCTGTCTGAGTGCCTCATAGAGCACGATCGCAACGGAATTTGACAGGTTCAGTGAACGTGTCTCCCCGATCATCGGGATCCGCACACAGGTATCCGGATTGGCTTTTAAGATCTCCTCCGGGATTCCTGCACTCTCTTTTCCAAACATAATATAGCAGTCCGGCTCGTAGGAAACCTCTGTGTATACATGGCGTCCCTTTGTCGTTGCCATATAGATCTTTGCACCCGGATTTTTCTCACAGAAATCATCCCAGTTCACATAGGTCGTCACGTCAAGCTCACTCCAGTAATCCATCCCGGCACGCTTGATCGATTTTTCATCAAGATGAAATCCAAGCGGTTCGATCAGATGGAGCCTTGTCCCTGTTGCGACACAGGTTCTTCCGATATTTCCGGTATTTGCCGGGATCTCCGGCTCATATAAAACAATATTTAACTTTGCCATAATAATCCTCATTTCCAGGCAGTCTGCCAAACAGACCACAATATGAAAAATAAGCTGTCATGCCTGTTTTTCACCCTGTTTTCTCAGCCCTGTAATAAATGCCTCCATGCGGTTCATCGCCTCTTTTAAATTCTCCAGCGAATACGCATAGGAAATACGGATAAATCCTTCCCCGCAGTCTCCGAATGCCGTTCCCGGAACGACTGCAAGCTTCTCTGTATTTAAAAGCTCCGTGGCAAACTGCTCGGATGTCATACCGAATTCGCTGATGCACGGGAACACATAAAATGCTCCAAATGGCTCGAAACAGGAAAGTCCCATTTCTTTAAAACGATGAAGCAGATAACGGCGTCTGCCATTATACTCCTCTCTCATCTGTGCCACATCTTCATCTCCGTTTTTGAGAGCCTCAACACCTGCATACTGGCTCGTAGACGGTGCACACATGATCGCAAACTGATGGATCTTTAACATCTGCCCGATGATCACACGCGGTCCGCATGCATATCCGAGACGCCAGCCTGTCATGGCATGTGATTTTGAAAATCCATTGATCACGATCGTCCGCTCCCACATGCCAGGTAAAGATGCGATCGTTACATGTTTTTCAAGATAAGTAAGCTCGGAATATATCTCATCACTCAGCACAAAAATATCGTGTTTTTTAATCACTTCCGCAATTTTCTCAAGATCGGATCTTTCCATGACCGCACCGGTCGGATTGTTTGGGAACGGAAGCACTAAAAGTTTTGTCTTCGGCGTGATCGCAGCCTCTAATTCCTCCGGTGTCAGACGGAACTCATTTTCTGCCTTTAACTCAATGATGACCGGCACTGCACCTGCTAAAATGGCACAAGGCACATAAGATACATAGCTTGGCTGCGGGATCAAAACCTCATCTCCCGGATCTAACATGGCACGCATAGCCGCATCGATCGCCTCACTGCCTCCGATCGTAACCATGATCTCATGATCCACGTCATAAGATATCCCGTAATGACGGTTCAGATAACGGTCGATCTCTGTCTTTAACTCTTTTAAACCTGCATTTGAGGTATAATGTGTTTTTCCTTTTTCCAGGGAATAAATACCCTCGTCGCGGATATGCCACGGCGTATCAAAATCCGGCTCGCCGACACCAAGGGAGATTGCGTCCTTCATCTCATGTACCACATCGAAGAACTTACGGATCCCGGACGGTTGGATCGTTGTAATTGTTTTATTTAATGGATCTCTCATATTACATCTCTATCCTTTCATCTTTTGCCGGTTCTGCCATAACGGTTCCGTGATCTTTGTATTTTTTCAGAATAAAATTCGTCTTTGTACTTAAAACAGAATCAAGCGGTGAAAGTTTATTGGAAACAAACTGGGAAACCTCACGCAGTGTCTTTCCCTCAATCGTTACCATAAAATCAAATCCGCCGGAGATCAGATAAACGGAATTTACTTCCGGATAGTTGTAAATGCGCTCTGCCACCTTGTCAAATCCCATTCCGCGCTGTGGTGTGACACGCACCTCGATTAAAGCTGTCACCTTTTCAATTCCCGCCTTATCCCAGTCGATCAGGGTATGGTATCCGCAGATAATATGCTCCTCTTCCATTTTCTGAAGCTCATTTACCACGGCTGCCTCATCTACACCTAAAATGATAGCCAGTTCCTTTAAATCAATTCTGCTGTTCTTCTCTATAAAAGTTAAAATCTTTTCACGCATGATAATCCTATCCTCCATAATTTGTACTCTTTTGAGCACTATCTTAATTTCTGACAATAGATTTTCCCGCTAAATGCACAATCTATTGTTATGATACTACCTTATATAATTCGTCCGTCTTAGGCGGTTCTAAAAACCGTCTCTCATCCTCATTTAATAGAACTCTGTCATTTCCGGCTGTTGCTTTTCCGATAATTGTTGCCGGTATTCCTGCTTTTTTCAGTTCATTTACCAGCAGATTGCCATCGGCTGCTGCCATCAGCATAGAACCGCTTGAGATCAGTTCATATGGGTTGATTCCGAAAAATTCACAGATCTCGATTGTTTCCTGACGAACGGGAATCTTTTTTAAATCGATTTCAAGTCCGACGCCAGATGCTTCTGCCATTTCCCAGAGTGCACCAAAGATACCGCCCTCTGTGACGTCATGCATAGCACTAACGCCAGACCGAACGGCGACTGCAGCCTCTGAAAGTACGGATAAATATACATCCAGTTTTTTTGCATTTTCAACAAATGGTGCAGAAAATCTCGTTAACAGTTCTTTTTCTTTTTCCTTTGCAATGATGGATGTTCCCTCGATCCCGATCCATTTTGTCACAAGGATATCCATTCCCGGTTTTGCCCCGCCGGTAGAGATCACACATCCGTCTTTTACTTTTCCAACACCACATACGGAAATGACCGGCTGATTTACAACTGCAGTGATCTCCGTATGACCGCCCATGACCTGCACACCTGCTTTCGCACATGCTGCCTCTACCTGCTGCATCATCTCTCTTAACTCCGGTTCCTCAACCTCTGGTGGAAGTAAGACCGTAAGCAGCACACCGACAGGCTCTGCTCCCGCACTGGCAAGATCATTTGCTGTGATCTGGATCGCAAGCGTACCGATATCCTGTGCCGTTCCTGTGATCGGATCTGTTGACATCACAAGTGTCTCATCCTCTGCCAGCTTGACCGCCGCACAGTCCTCTCCCACACCGGCGCCTAAGACAACCTCCGGTCTTTTGGTATGTATCTGTTTAAATACGGAGCGTTTGAGCACATTCTCCGGTACTTTTCCAATCTTCATCGCAAACTCCATTCCTGTTTATAGTTATAGGCTGTCTCTTACGAGGCAGCCTCTTTTTGTTTCTTATAATAAATTACTGACCATTTCCGCCGTTATCTCCGCTGACATCCACCTGTCCGTCTCCGACGATTGCCTGCTCCTCTGCAGACTGGTTTTCAGCCGGCTGTTCCTGTGTAGTCGATGCCGCTGCCGTAAACTGAGCCACTGCGGCATAGATAGTCCCCTCGTCACCGGTCGCTAATGCAGCGCCGATCGTCGCTGATGCATTCGGATCTTCTGACGCGGTTCCAACATTGACGATCTTCGGTGATGCTTTGTAAGTACTCTTATTAAATACTTCGCGGCTTTCTTCCACACCGTCTACTGTAACAACTTTCCAAAGCTGTGCCACATATCCGACATGTTTTCCCTGTGATACATTCATCGTTCCTACCGGATCTCCGGTTGCCACAAACTGTGTACCCGGATCCTGCTCCGACACAACTTCACTCTCATATGTTACCTTGCGGTTTGCAGGTCTTGTCTCTTCCCCGTAAATATTGAAATAAACATTTTTCCCGGAAGTATATCCTTCAATATAGATCGGTACATCCTGATTATTTACGAATTTTAAATCCTTATAATCACCTGCGATCGCAGCATCCATAGATGGCTTTACATAGGTAACGATCATAGAATGGTTTGAACGCTCCGTAACTTCAAGCTCCGCTAATATAACTGCATTATATAAAGTCGTTGAAACCTGGCAGACACCACCGCCATATGACTGCACCGTCTGTCCGTTCTCATAGGCTCCTGCTAATTCATAACCATTTGCTGCATCTAACGGTCCGATCGTCTCGTATACAGAAAACTCTTCTCCCGGATACAGAACAGTTCCGTTGATCTTATCAGCTGCTGTTGCAATATTATCACAGCGGTTCTGAGTGGAAGAACTGTAATTCGTATTGAATCCACCAAGCAGGTCTTTTACCTTAGAAAGCTCTTCTTCACTTCCCTTAGGTTCCACGATCTCCGCTGACAGCTCAATACTTCCACCCTGTCCGTCCCAGCCGTCACTGACATAATTTTCAATCGCAGCGATCGACTTTTCCACATTGATCTCAACACCCTGTGATCCTTTAATGATCTTAAACGTACCGTTCTCACGTACCAGTCCGTTGTCTACTGCTTTCTGATCAAGCTCATCCGCTTTCTCGTCAAGTAACTCAGAAACCGTATCATGATCTACGTTCAACACCATATCAATGACAACATTGCCATTTTCAAGGTCTTTTTTATCCTTATATCTTTTGATCAGATTACCGCTCTTTCCGACATCCATCGCCTCTGAAACAACGTTCATATCGGTAAACTCAAGTGCAAGATCCGATGCTTTCACCTGTGTGCTGCGCTCTCCCGCAGTCAGTGTAAATACTGCTTCCCCTGCATTATTTACATAATCAGTCACTGCACTCAGAGCTTCCTGCTCTGTCATGCCGCCAACATCAATATTGCCAATATAAACTCCCTCTGCGATACGGTCTGTATCTTCCGCTTTTGCCTGCGTCGGATTCATAACGAAGCCAAATGCCATGGCTAACCCCAGAGCTGTTAATATCTTACCTGCTTTTTTCATCTTTTCCCTCTGAAACTATTGCTTTTACTGAATCTTTGTTGTTCATTTTATCACAACTGCCCTCTTTTTCAAGATGCATTACCACGAATATATTTGACTGTTTGCCCTGTTTTTAGTATATTTTACATGAACAGATTTATTACAACAGTGCCGCAAGTACAGTAGTAAGTAACATTGTTCCTACCAGAATGATCACAACTGCTGCAAGTACTTTTTTATTTTTCTTTTTACTGAAATCATACATATCGATGTACCTCCATTTCAAAAACACGGCACGGAAAGGATTTAACATGCCACTTTTAGGTTTATTTATTGCAGTTACCTGCCTGCTCACATTTTTCCGCAAACGTTCCATCCGCTCTCAGGAGAGCGCCACCGACCGTTTCTGGAAAAAAGAATCCATTGCAAACAACACCCGTTTAAAGGATTTAAGCGGACTTCCCTATATTACCATACCTTTTGATAAATTTCCAATAGGTATGTACGAAAATGATTTATTAAAAAAATATGAAAAAACTCTGCAGGCTCTTTCCGGACAAAAGATCGTCAATCTGGGCACGCAGACCAATACCGATCTAAAGATCGCCTATGGGACTGCCAGTCTCCCTGCCCTGACTGACTACGAGCAGAATTTTACCACACTTTGCCAGGCTCTCACTGCCTATGCAGGGCAGCTTATAGAACTCGGTCATACGAATGAAGCCCGCACAATTTTAGAATACGGCATCAGCATTGGTTCTGATTTAAGCCAGAACTATCTGCTTTTAGCTGAGATCTACCAGTCTTCCGGTGATACGGAACAGATCCGTAAACTCCTTTCATCTGCAGAACAGCTTGACTCCCTGATGAAACGTTCGATCGTAGAAAAACTGACTGCAATGCTCCCAGAGGAATCATCCGTTAAAATCTGATTTTTTCCTCTGCAGCTTTCCATGTCTGGCAATAAGCTGATCTGTAAGTCTTGATGCTTCACTTCTTGTCATCTCTGCAAGATCATCCGGCAGTTTTATCTGATAATGTGCTGCATATTCCCTTAAATATTTCATCTGCCGTGCCGTTGCCGGTGTCTGCTTTTTTACCTTATAAAGAAGCGGTTTCGGCAAAAAATCTTCGGCATGTTCTTCCTCATACCGTTCCCTGAGTGCCTCATAAACCTGCCACGTTTCGTAAGCGTCATGAAATGCACGATGTGCATTTTCTCTTTTTACCCCAAAATATGCACACAGACTTTCCAGATCTTTTTTCTGTTCTCTGGGCAAAAATTTCCGTGCAAGTTTTAAAGTATCGACCGCATTCCGCTCTAACGGCATATTGTGGTTGACTGCCCACTGTTTTAAAAAACCGTAGTCAAAAATCACATTCTGCCCAACGATGATATCATCTCCGATAAATTCAAAAAACTGCTTCATGGCATTTTCTTTTTCTGCACCTTCCTGTACCATCGTCTCTGTAATTCCGGTAAGTTCGGTTACTTTTTCCGGTATCTTTATATTCTGACGTAAAATTGCACCAAACTGATCGACGGCATGATGGTTTCTGACTTTGACTGCCCCCACTTCTAAAATATGATCGGTCTTTACATTCAGACCTGTCATTTCAAGATCAATTACTACATAATCCTGCATTTTCGTCCTCCATGATCCATGTTACCTTTGCCTGATGATCTAAAGGATCTCTGTCTGTATAATCAAACAGTGCATATAATGGCTTTTCTGCACGCTCTGGCAATTCTTTTAATACACGCTCTCCTTTATCCGGAAACCGGTAGGAAAAACACTCCACATGGGACTGCTTTCCATTTTTACAGTATATCCGCGTCACCTGTTTCCATGTGCTTAAATCTTTTGCCCATGCCGGTCTGCTCTTGCAGTTTTCCCGGTAATACAGATCAAAGATCAGGCTTTCTTTTATAATATCAGAAATCTCACAAAGATTTTGCACTTCCTGTAGATTTTCCTTCTCCGTGTCAGCAGAAAATGTTTCTTCCACGAACTCAAGCAAAATTTCCGAACGCCGGATTCTCGCATGGCTCATGCCAAAGTAGCCTTTTTTCTCATAAAATTTCCCAAGATCCTGAAACAGGAAAAAAGCACTTTTAAACAGAACTCCGAGTACTTTCATCGTAACTTCAAACTGCCCGCTGTTATAATACACTTCAAGCATTTCTTCCACCTGGCGTATCTTTAATACATCATCATAAGGCAGCCATTTTGTTTTAAGCACCTCATAAGGCGGTCTGCTGTGGTATGCGATCTCATATTCTTTCGCATGCTCATACATATAGGAGCCCTTTAACACCTTTAAGAAGCCAAGCTGCAACTGGTTCGGACGAAGTTCATAAATCTCGTCAAAAGATTTTGCAAATATATCATAATCTTCAAATGGAAGTCCTGCGATCAGATCTAAATGTTCATGGATGTTCTCATGTTTCTGAACCTCTCTCACAACTTCCTTTAACCGTTCAAGCTGCATGGTACGGTGGATTTCTTTGATCGTTGCCCCATTTGTCGACTGCACACCGATCTCTAACTGGATCAGTCCCGGCCGCATGGTACCGATCAGGGCAAGTTCTTCCTCCTTTAACAGATCTGCCGAAATTTCAAAATGAAAGTTGGTGATCCCATTATCATGTTCTTTGATGTAAGACCAGATCTCCATCGCATGCGCATGATTGCAGTTGAATGTCCTGTCCACAAATTTTACCTGTGGAACTTCCCGGTCAATAAAAAACTGCAGTTCCTTCTTCACAAGTTCCGTGTTGCGGAAACGAAGCTGCTTTTCCACGGAGGAAAGGCAGTAACTGCAGGAAAACGGACATCCACGGCTTGATTCATAATAAATGATACGGTTTTTAAAATCGCCTGCTTCATCATAACAAAATGGAATATCGCTTAAATCAAGCATCTCACGCGGTGCGGTAAAAACGATTTCTTCTTCATTCCGGTATGCGATCCCGGCAATTTCTCCGAGATTTACACTTTGTTTTATTGTCTGTATTTCTTTTATTTCTTTTGCTTCTTTGTTGCTTCGTATTTCTCCGGCATAATACTCTGCCAGTTCACAGAAAGTCTTTTCCCCTTCCCCGATCATCACACCGGTAATCTGCGGATGGCATCTTAAAAAGCTCTCCGTCTCGTAGGATACCTCAGGACCTCCCACCCAGATCGGCACTTCCGGACGCAGCTTGTGAAATTCCTCTGCCAGTTCCTCCACATAAGCAATATTCCAGATATAGCAGGAAAACATTAAAACATCCGGTTTTGCCTTATAAATTCCCTCTAAGATATCTTCCATCTGGTTATTGATCGTGTATTCTCCGATCTCCACCGTGTCTGAAGCCGTCATGCCTTTCGCATAATGTGCGGCATATGCACGCAGATTATACACAGCAAGATTGGAATGTATGTATTTGGCGTTAATCGCCGTAAGTAAAATTTTCATCTGTTCTGCCTCCAACATTACCATTATAACGGAGAAAAAAACTTGTTGCAACGTACGAAAAAAATCCGGTTCCCAGCCGCCAGATTTTTCTGGCAGCCGAAAACCGGATTTATCCTACCGCAAAATATGTTTTACGATAACGTCTATTCCCGCGATCCACAGAAGTATCGCTCCTGCAATATATGCTTTTGTCTTATGCTCAAATCCCAGATGATATCCGGTATAGATACCAGCCACGACAACCGCAATGGTAAGTCCCGCAACCATCAGAAGCATCACAAGAAGATTTGTTCCAAGGAAACCAAATGCTATACCCGTCAGCAGGGTATAACTACTGGTAACTGCTGCAATTGCAAGCAGATGTTTCCAGCCGAGTTTCTGCTCACAGTGCTCTATGATCCGCTCATTTTTTATGGCTTTTGCAACCAGCCGCACTCCCAGGCAGAAAAAGATGGCTGCTGCAATGACAAACCCGGTCACTTTTTCATTGTGCGTTATGGTGTTACGGTACAAAAGTCCTGACAGGTAGCTTCCGACGAACAGTGCTGCCATCTGCCATGCAGCAATCAGTGCACACAGTTTGACAAGCTGTTTTTTGTCGATCTTTGCTACCAGTGATCCCTGACACTCCATGGCTGCAAATATATCCAGCGATATGCCTGCTATGATCAGCAGATTCTCCAACGCATTCATCTTACTCCTCCTAAAAGCGGTTCTTTAGTCTTCTGCTTTTACCGCATCCGTTTTGATAATAAATTTAACACTTCCGTTCACGCCATCTGCAATATCGGTATAAGTCTGGTAATCAGCACCGGCATCTAATACAGCCTGGATACGGTCAACAAGCGGCTCGATATCTCCATTGTAAGAATTGATGATTTCGTCGATTCCTTCTTCACTGAACTCTGTGATTCCGTCTGCAAGTTTATGTGCACCGTCAGAAAGCTCTCCCACACCATCAATGATCGCATCGGTTCCATCACTTAAAGTGCCTGCACCATCGTTTAATTTTTCATTATTAGAAACAAGTGTGGATGCCCCGCTTGCAAGCTGGTCTGTGCCGCTCTTTAACTGCTCAGCTCCTGTTGCAAGTGATCCGGCTTTCTCTTTCAACTGTCCGATACCACCGTCTAAAGTATTTAAACCGTCAGACAGATCAGACGCTCCTTTGTGCAGAGTCGTTGCTCCATCTGCCACCTGACCTGCTCCTGTTGCAAGATCACCTGCTCCTTTCTTTAAGGTTCCTGCTCCTGTTGCAAGGTCTCCGGCACCCTTCTTTAACTTGGTTGCTCCTGTTGCAAGATCACTTGCTCCTTTCTTTAAGGTTCCTGCTCCTGTTGCAAGATCACTTGCTCCCTGTGCCACCTGACCAGAACCACTAGTCAGATCATCCATTTTTCCAGCCATAGTACTGATTGCACCGGATGCCTGCGCTGCTCCATCTGCCACCTGTTTCGCACCAGCCTGAAGTGCTGTAAGCTGTGCCTGTGTTGTCGGATCAGAAATCTGACTAGCTGCTTCATCGATAGCTGAAACAGCTCCCTGAGCCTGACCAATTGTTGCGATCTTGTCTGACAGGCTTACCGCTACAGTCATTGCATCATTTACACTGTTGATTGAAACACCGCCAAGTGCCTGTCCCACCTGCGTAAAAATTGCTGTTGCACTTGCAGGATTTGCACTGTACATGGCAATTCCGTTCATCAGATTTGACTGTGCGCTCTTTAATGATTCGATCGTAGCCTGTGCATTTTCAATGGATGTACCATTTGCCTGTAAATTGGCATTGATCTGATCTTTTTTAGTCTGTAAAGTTGCTGCCATATCTCCCAATTTTCCAACGAATGTATCCACACCTGCACTGACTGCAGATGCTCCGCCTGCAAGCGTTGTTTCACCGCCGTTGACAGCAGTATTTAAATCTTTTACTCCTTTCGCAAGTGTCTGGACACCTGTATTCAGACTGGAAGCTCCGGCAGCCAAAGTATCTGCTCCAGTGGACAAATCAGACGCTCCAGTGGATAACGTATCTGCTCCGGTAGAAAGATCATTCACTCCGGTGGAAAGTGTATTGGCTCCGGTGGAAAGATCACTTGCACCTTTGGACAATGTATTGGCTCCGGTAGATACATCCTTGGCACCTTTCTTTAAGGTTCCTGCTCCGTCTTTTAAGGAAGATGCTCCTTTTGCTGCACTTGCTGAACCATCTTTTAAGGTTCCCACACCACTGATCAGTGTTGGTACACTTCCTGCTAAGGTATCCACACCACTCTTTAATGTTCCGATTCCTGTGGATAAAGTAGAAGCTCCATCCGTATAATCTTTGATACCGTTCTTTAATGTTCCGACACCGTCTTTAAACTCACCCATCTTGGATTTTAAAGTATCTACACCGTCTGCGAGCTCACCGGAACCATCTTTTAACTGATCTGTTGCATCTGTTAAAGTATCTAACATATCATCAACTTCAGAAAGATCTGCATCTCCGTCTTTGCTGATAAAGTTTGTTGCATTCATCACAACTGTCATTGTGGTGCTTAATGAGAAATTCTCCACATCTGCAGTTACTTCCACGTAATCCGGGATCGATACATCTCCGTCAAAATCAGAATCATCCACATCTAAGCTCTCTTTTAATCCCGGAAGTGCATATCCGACTACAATATTATTTTTGCCATCGGAGATTACTTTACCATTGGTAACTTTTACATTAGAAAAGCTGTCATCTAATACCATTCCGCTGATCGCAGCAAATGGGACATAGATTTCTTCCTCTTTTCCGTCGATCTTTGTTTTTACCGTCTCATTGTTGGTGTAATCAAAACGGATCGTTACTTTTCCTGATTTTCCTGCAAGTTCTTCCGGCTTTACTTCCTTACCATCCAAAGAATAGGTAATTGTCTGGGATACCGGTGTCTCTTTTGTGGAGGTTCCCTGATAATAGATATCGTTGCCGTCTGCCTGCCAGGTCAGTTTGCTGCCATCCTGTTTGAATGTCTCATCACCTTTTACATTTTCGATGTCCTTTAAGTCTGAAGCATCTTCGATGGTATCTTTATTTCCATCATTGATCAGATGATCGGAAACGATCACTTTGCGCTCTTTTCCGGTACTGTCTGCAAGGACATATACGGTTTCTTCCTTGCCAATCTCTTTCTCGCTGAATTTGATACTGTCATCTAATGCATCTTTTAATTTGCTCTCAGCATCGGAATCTTTTGTATCTGATTTTTTGCTGTCTTTTTCGGTACTCTCTGTACTCTCAGTGCTCTCCTGTGCGGTCTTTGCTGCAAATACGTTTGCTGTGGAAACGCCTGTTCCAACCATTCCGACAACCAGCACACCTGCGATAATACGAATCACATATTTCTTTGTAAATTTTTTCTTTAATTCCGGTAATTTCATCTTTTTTTCCTCCTCTATTTTACTGAACTGATGAATCTTTTTTATAACGGAAACCTGCACTTGTTGCACAGATCAATTTATCAAATACCATAAACATTGCCGGCAGAATAAATGCTACGACGATCAGACTGATCAGGGCACCTCTTGCAAGAAGCATACATAAGGAACTGATCATATCGATACTGGAGTATAATCCAACACCAAATGTTGCTGCAAAGAAGCTTAATGCACTGACGATGACTGACTGTAAGGAACTGTCTAACGCTGTTTTTACTGCATCACGTTTCTCTGCTCCGTGGTTTCTTGCTCTCTTATATTTGTTTGTCATAAGAATTGCATAGTCAACGGTTGCACCGAGCTGGATCGTTCCGATTACGATGGAAGCGATAAACGGAAGAACCGTTCCGGTATAATGCGGGATACCCATGTTGATGAAAATCGCAAACTCGATTACCATAACAAGGATGACCGGTAATGAGATCGACTTTAATACGAATGCGATAATAATGAAGATTAAAATAATAGAAACTGCATTTACTGTGTTAAAGTCTGTATTTGTAATCGTGATCAGATCCTCCGTACATGGAGCTTCACCAATTAACATTGCGGTGTCATCATATTTTTTAATGATATCGCGGATCGCATCACACTGTGCATTTACCTCATCTGATCCTGTCTTGTACTCAGACATAACATAGATCATCTGATATTTTCCATTGTCAAGCATCTCTTTGATATCATCCGGGATCATATCCTTTGGTACGGTAGGTCCCATAACGGAATCAAGTCCTAATGCCAGTTTTACACCGTCCACATCACCGATCTCATTTTCCAGGTTTCTTGCATCTTTGGAGTTTAGATCGCTGCTTGCAAGGATCACATGTGTCGCACCCATATCAAAATCATTTTCCAGTGCGTTTCCTGCTTTTACACTCTCTAAGTTATCCGGAAGTGTTCCCATCAGATCATAATATACCTGATTGTGATTCTGTCCGTAAAAAGCAGGTCCGATGATCGCTAAGAATAAAATAATAAAAATCCAATAATGTTTTGTCACAAATCCTCCGATACGTCCAAGATCCGGTATGAAGGCTTTATGTCTTGTCTTTTCGATCCATTTATCCATTGCAAGGATCATTGCAGGAAGGATCGTAACACATCCGATAACACCAAATACAACACCTTTTGCCATAACAACACCAAGATCCATACCAAGTGTAAATGTCATGAAACACATTGCAAGGAATCCGGCGATCGTCGTGATGGAACTTCCGACTACGGAAGTTAACGTCTGTGAGATTGCATGGGACATCGCACGTTTCCTGTCATCCGGATAGCGTTCCTGGTTCTCTAAGTAGCTGTGCCACAGGAAAATGGAGTAGTCCATCGTTACTGCAAGCTGTAACACTGCTGCAAGTGCCTGTGTGACAAAAGAAATCTCTCCGGCAATAAAGTTTGTTCCAAGGTTGTATACGATTGCCATACCGATACTCAGAAGGAAGATAAACGGTAAAAGGAATGAGTCCATCGTAAGTGCAAGCACCAGTGCGGATAATCCTGCTGCGATCACAACATACATGATGACCTCACTGTTACAGATCTTTTTGATATCGGTAACGACTGCGGACATACCGCTCAAAAGACACTGTTCATTGGTCAGTCCCCGTATCTCCTCGATGGTATCAAGTGTCTCATCTGCTGACATGGACGTGTCAAATGTAATGATCATAAGCTGGCTGCCTGTATCTGCATTCTGCAGGGAATCTCTCAGGTCATCCGGCAGCATATCCATCGGGATGGAAATATCAGCAAGTGCACCGTACCATAAAACATCTTTTACATGGTCGATCTCTTTTAACTTATCCTCTAACTGCGTGATCTCTTTTTCCTGCATGCCATCTATGACCGCCACGGAAAAAGCACCTGTTCCAAACTCGTCTAACAGGATATCCTGTCCTTTCATCGTCTCAATATCTCCCGGGAGATATGAGAGGATATCGTAATTGATCCGCGTATTCATGTAAGTGATCCCGGTCGGTATCAACAGCAAAAAACTCAGGATCAGAATCGGGATACGGAATTTCACTACCCATTTTCCAAACTTAATCATCTTTTTCACTCTTTTCTTTCTTTTTATTTTCCTGTGGCATACATTCCCCCTGCCACAATTTCCTTTAGTGTAAAAAAAAAGACTAAATCTGAAAAGATTCAATCTAATTTTTCTGTAGCATCTTATTATACAAATTGCCCAAAATGTATATCAAAGTTAACATTTGATTCCGATTGTATATTTAATTCACATATTAAAGTTCCGCTAAAATATCTTCCATGGATCTCTTTATGATGTAATCATAGATCTCTGCTAACTCCCGCGCTGAGATCGTCATCCCGGACCGAATCCAGTTCATGACAATATAGCACATGGACTGTGCATAATACGCAGCAATACGTTCCGGTGTCAGCCAGACATACTTTGGTTTCTTCGTGGCTGCCGAACGTTCAAACACCCTCAGGAACACCTTCATGATACAGGACTGTGCAATGCTCTCAAACGAGTTCTGCCCCTCTAAGTGGATCGCTTTCTGATAAAACTCCTTTTCTCTTTCAATGTTGGAAAATAAAAGTATCAATGCCTCGTTTACCATACCGTTCTGTATCAGAGGTTCTGCCGGAGCGATCAGCTGTGTATCTATGATCCACTCCAAAAGTTCATATTTGTCCTGAAAATGGTTATAAAATGTCGGCCGTATCACGCCTGCCTTATCTGTAATCTCTTTGATCGTAATCTTCTCGATCGGCTGTTTTAATGCAAGTTCTTTAAAACTTTCTGCCAAAAGCGTATCTATCGCGCTCTTTCCCTGTCCAGTCATATCTCCCTCAAAGTATTTTTACATAATCATTCTTCCTATGGTAACGCTGCGACCTTCCGGATCATCACGGAGATTGAGCATCTCGCCTGTCTCCACGATCTGTACCAGCGGTCTGAGAGAAAAATCTCTAAAATTCTTTGCCACAATGCCGCGCTGTCCGTTTGATAACTCCACTTCGCATCCAATCGGATAAACCGCCATTCTGCGTAAAAATATATTAACTAACTGCGGATCAAATTCCGCTCCCGCCATTGCCATCATATATTCAATCGCATCTGCCGGCGAAAGCTGTTCCCTGCCGGGACGCTTTGATATCATTGCATCATAGCTGTCTGTAACTTTAATGATCCTCGCATATAACGGTATGTCTCTTCCGCTTTTTTCCAGCGGATATCCTTCACCATTAAACCATTCATGATGCATCAGTATCCCACTATAAACCATCGCAGGAAAATGATAGGATGTTTTCAAATATTCTGCTCCAAGTTTTGGATGACTTTTCCACGCTTCCCTCTCTTTCCCGGTAAGCGGCCATTTTCCATTTGCGATTTCTTCAGGTAAAAACTTTTTTCCTAAATCATGCAGTATTGCTGCAATTCCAAGATCATATAATTTGTTTCGTTCCAGTCCGTATCTCGCTCCAACCATGATAGAGAGCACACCGACATTCACTGAATGGTAATAAATATATTCATCATAATTGCGGATATCCATTATGTTAAACATTACATCGCCATTTTTCAGGATATCTTCCACAACATTTTTCACTGTCATGCGCAGCTTCACTTCATCGACCGGCAATTCGCTGTCATCCGTATCAAAATCAAACAGCTCATGTATCAGTTTTAATGCCTGACAACGCACCTGTGGTGTGAGCACCTGTTGTATCTCTATGCCACATGTAAATTCATCATCTATGTATATTCCAGGATATCCGAGGAACTCCAGGTTGGATATATATTCTGATGTCAGGAGCAGATGTTTCGCTAAAAGAAGTCTTCCCGCTCCATCATAAATATCCTGTCCAAGAGCCATTCCCGGCTTTAACCTGCTTGTCGGTATATAGCGCATGTACTTATCCTTTCAAATTACAATACATATATTTTATACCATTTATTCGTCAAATTCAACTGTCACAAAGTACCCTTTTGGGGTTTCTTTTACGTCTACAACTTTTCCCTCTCTTGATCTGATCCGTTCACTTACCGCATAATTTGCAGACATCGCATATGCCTTTCCTAATGTATAATAGTAGGAACTTGGCAGTTTTCCCTCTGTGACCGGCAAAACATCCCCGACCTCTAACAATCCCGTGCGTTCCATTTTAAACTCTTCACATCTCATTTTCTTTCCTCTTTTCTGCACCGGCTATATCAAAAGCACCATTGTCACACCAAAAGCATTATAGTATAATATTTCTACATTCTCAAGAAAAATCACTTCCGGAGGCTCCTTACCATATGTTGTCAGAACACAAAGATACGATTCTGGAAAATTTCCTGTCGTCTGCGATCCGCACTTTAAATACCGATGAAATTTACAATATCCTGATAGATTCTCTCATTTTGCTGCTGAATCCCCAGGGACTTTTACTAACACAGAATTTAAACACCAGACGTTCCTTTTACACTGTACGCAGATGGGGAGATATTTTCTTTGAAAAAGATTACTCCGTTCCTTCTGACGCATTTCTCGAAGAGATACTGCACCAAAAAGGTTTTCTTGTAACAGGATCAGATTTTCTTACGGACAATCCTCTGTTAACTCCCCGGCAGAGCCGCTGGCTCGCACAGCAAAATATTCACGCAATCAAGGCGATCCGTTATCAGCAGGCTGTCATTGGTCTTTTGTATATTGCTGACGATGCGGACCGCATCTACACCGAAGAGGAACTTGTCTGTCTCGACCGTATCTGTTACTATGCTGCGTATCTTCTGCGCAACGCCAACCTGTATTATAATGCTTACCATGCTTCGATCACAGACAGTCTTACTTCCTTATATAATAGAAAACATGCCTTTGAATGTATCAAAGATGCCTGTTCGACGGATACCCCGATCAGTCTGATCCTGCTCGACATTGATGATTTCAAGCTCTACAATGAGCTTTACGGTGCCACGGAAGGAGATAATCTGATCACGCTCTGTGCACAGGCAATCCTTTCAAAGATCAGCCCGTCTGACCTCGCATTCCGTTATGGTACAGATGTTTTTATGATACTGACACAGGGGGATGATCCCACCAGTGCAGGTGCACTTGCTAATGAGATCATCCATAATATCATCAGTCTGCGGAGCAAAAACGATACCGTGTGGGACACAAGCATTACCTGTGGTATATCCACTTTCCCATCTATTTCTCCAGATGCGAAAACACTGCTCCATAATGCAGAACAGGCGATCTATTATGGTAAACTAGGGGGCAAAGGTCACCTTACCGTTTACCGGGCCGGTCTTGAGACACGTTCCACCGATTCGAACTTAAGAACTGCATACGAACGTGTTGCGCCTACCATCTATGCACTGACCGCTGCGATCGATGCCAAGGACAGCTACACATTTATCCATTCCATGAATGTGTCGAAATATGCTGTGATCTTAGCCAGAGATCTTGGCATGAGTGAAAATGACATCGAACTTGTGCGTGATGCCGGTATGCTGCATGACATCGGAAAAATCAGTATTCCGGAACGTATTTTACAGAAAACCTCGGAACTGACACCGGAAGAATATGAGATCATGAAGACACATGTTGAAAACTCCACAAAAATGATCCGTTATCTGCCACATATGGATTATGTAATTCCTGCAGTACTTGGTCATCACGAACGGTATGATGGCACGGGATATCCGCGTGGTCTTGCCGGTGAGGATATTCCTTATATGGCAAGAATACTTACCATCGCCGATTGTTTTGATGCCATGACTGCCAGACGTCCATACAAAAATCCGCTCTCTGTCTCCTATGCTGTCAGTGAACTGAAAAAAAACAGTGGAACACAGTTTGATCCGGAATTAGTCGACGTATTTATCCGGCTTATCAATGAAGGTAAAATTACAGTATAGCGCAGTCTGGGCAATCAGATGCAGCTTGCTCAAATATTCTATTATCACGAACCAAAAAAGTGTCCCTGAAAATCTTTTATCCAGATTTTCAGGGACACTTTTTATATCTGTTTCTCTTTCTTTCCGCTTAATCACTTAATCGATTTCTTTATAATCTACGTCGACTGCTTTCGCTTCCTGCTCCATATCTTTCACCGTCCGCACCGTCTTTGTCACAACCCACAGATCACTGATTCCATCATAGATCAGGGCTGCTCCTACAAACTGCATGGCAAGTTTGACCATGCCAAACGCATTGACAATGCAGAGCACGCCAAATGCAATACTGATAATGGCAATGATCAGCATAATCCACCATCTGTCATATCCGCCATTCTTTGATTCTAACGCCATTTTCACATCCTGCACACCGTGAACAGCAAGTATCACACCGATCACGATCGGTACCAGGCTCACGATACTGCTCGGTTTTAAGAAGATCCATACACCGATGATCAGCACGATCAGCCCAAGGATTCCGGTGAACATATAACCGTTTCTATTGGTAATATAGGAAAACAGTTCTACCCCTCCAAGAATGATAAGTCCTGCGGCAAGCACTTTACATACGATATCGATCGTCTCTCCCGGCCATACGATCAGAACCACGCCCAATGCGATGCATAAAACTGCTGACATTATTGCATCCGCCTTTACTCTCTTAAAAAAATCTTTCATACTCTGCCTCATTTCCCGCCACACATGTTCTTATATGTGGCGCATTTTAATTCACCTCATATATTGCCTTAATTTCCCTTATTAGAATAACATTTTTTTATTTTTTCGTAAACATACATTCTGTTTCAGTTGTCTATTTTTTGCTGTGGTGTTACAATGAGCGCAGTTCATTCATGAAAGGAGTTTTCTCTATGGGAAAAGAAGTAAAAACAAATGCCATGCGCATTTTAGACCGCAATAAAATACCTTATGAAATTATCAATTATGAGTGTGATGAATTTATAGACGGTCTGCATACCGCAGAAAAGACCGGTGCTCCGGTAGAACAGTCGTTTAAAACGCTCGTTATGTCCGGCAAGGCTGCCGCCGGCGGGAACAGGCAGTATTATGTTTTTGTCGTACCGATCGCAGAGGAAGTCTATCTGAAAGCTGCCGCAAAATGTGTCGGTGAAAAATCACTTGAAATGCTTCACGTAAAAGATCTGACTCCACTTACCGGCTATGTGCGTGGCGGCTGCTCACCTCTTGGCATGAAAAAGCAGTTCCCAACCGTCGTACATGAAAGCGCTGCTTCCTTCGATAAGATTTATATCAGCGGTGGACGCATCGGTACCTCCATCACGGTAAACCCGGATGCGCTCTTAAAAGTCACCCGCGGACAATATGCCGATATCATCCAGCATAACGAAAGATAAAGGGAAGGGACTGTCATACTAACAAAGTTAGTGAGACAGCCCCTTCCTTCATGTTATATCATTTTTTCATTTACCTGTCTGAGACATCATATCCCAGATCTAGCTTGTCACCTCTGCGCCTTCACCTCTGGCAAGATCCATGATCTTCTGAAGTTCAGCACCCTCTACCGGTGCCACACCGTGATCTATATGTTTTCCGTCCTCTAAAAGCTCTCCTAACATGCGGACATCTTTTTCTTTTGACATCTCGATCGTATAATAGCCGGCTTTTCCGGTCTTAGGATTGATCGTCAGGTAAATACGGTAGCAAAGTGGCGGAACTAAGCCTTTTTCCGGAAGATCTACACGGATCAATGTCAGATCTTCTGCAATATCAAGTGCCATTACAGAGTAATCGTTCTCTGTGTATGGATTTAACTTTGGCTCCTTGAACACGCCTGCAAAAATCTCATTGACAAAAGCCTCTTTCTCATCACACAGCTTGTTGATGAACTCCTGTTTTTCGGTAAACAGACGCTTTGGCAGTACTGCAAACTCAACCTGACGCTTTACAAATACCTGAAACTGTGCCGGTGTCATCTTCACCTGTTTCATCTGTGCAGCACGTTTTGCCGCCTGCTCGTCAACTTCATGTAACTTCTGTACAAGTTCTGTCTTTAACACAAGGTTGTCAGAAAATGGATTGATCACCATTCCGGCAAGTTTTAATTCCGGTTTTACAACGATATTATTGCATGCCGGGAATGGCATGTTAAGCATCGCCTGGCTCTTTGGCTCCTCCGGGATCTGCGCTTTTGACGTATATACTACTAAAAACTGTTCTTCATTACTATTCTTTAAAAAACATGGAATCGGACGATCCGGTGCCTGTAACATTGCCGGCACAAACAGCTTTGTCGGACGAAGCAGATTCAGCACTGTGGTAAGATTCTCTTTCGTGCGGTCTGCGGCATATTCCTTAATGGCCTCCTCAAGTCTGTCGTTCGTGATTTCCATTGTCATTTTCTCTTCCATAATTTCCAATATCCTTTCCTGCAAAAACCTGCCCAAAACTTACGGACACCTCATTATACCACACCCCCCGTAAAAAATGAATGTTTTTTTTAGCTCCACCGCCCACCAGACGATACCGCCTGCTGATCTTTTCCCTTTAAATTTTTCTTATCTCTTTTTTCTCCCAGACAGCCTCCCAATACTAACAGTTCATGTCCGAGTAAAGGCATGGCTGCAAGTACCAGCAGTTTTACCCATTCAAGCAGTGTTAATCTGCAGGTTCCAAACAGATTAACAAAATAAGGAACTTCCGTCACGAGAAGCTGCAGTCCTGTTCCGATTGCGAATGCAGCAATCATTAATCTGTTTTCCAGATGGTTCATCTGAAACAGCGATGTTTCAACATCACGCATACCGATCGCATGAAAGAGCTGAGACATACCAAGTACCGTAAATGCATAGGTCTGGCAGCGGCTTAAAAGCTCTGCATCTGCCAGAAGCAGCCTGATTGCTGCCGGTGTGACCGTGCTGCCCGCCCCAAGCAGGATTCCCACCGGAAGCTGCAAAAACGCTGTCATACTGATAAATGCGATCAATGCCCCATAAAAACAGGTACAGTTTAACCCACCCCCTGCAAACAGACTCTCATCCTTTCCGCGCGGTGGTCTGTCCATGTAACTTTTATTTTCTTCCTCATCCACACCAAGCGCCAGTGCCGGAAGCGAATCTGTGATCAGATTGATCCATAGAATATGACTTGATTTTAACGGTGCCGCAAATCCGCAGGCTACAGCCGCAAGCATTGTTATGATCTCCCCGAAATTAGAAGACAACAGAAATATCACAGATTTCCGGATATTCTCATAAATACATCTTCCCTGCGCAATGGCTTTTGCGATCGTCGCAAAATTATCATCCGTCAACACAATGTCCGCTGCATTTTTCGCCACATCCGTTCCTGCCTTTCCCATAGCGATCCCGACATCTGCTGCTTTCAATGACGGTGCATCATTGACACCATCTCCTGTCATTGCAGTAATCTCCCCGTTTTTCTTACATGCCGCCACGATGCGCACCTTATGCTCCGGCGAAACATGGGCAAACACACGCACCTTTTTTATTTTTTCTGCAAGCATTTCATCTGTCATATCCGTTAACGTTTCTCCCGAAATGCACTCACTTTCTTCCGATGCAATGTGCAGTTCTTTTGCAATCGCAAATGCCGTATCGATCCGATCCCCCGTGATCATGATCGTTTTTACCCCTGCACGGTAAAACTCCATTACAGCCTCCTGTGCCTCCGGACGTATGGGATCAGCCATTCCAACAATTCCCAGAAAAGTCAGCCCGTTTTCCTTTAAACCGTCAGCCGGATTTCGCATCCCAAGTGCCAGTACCCGGAGTGCATCTTTCGTAAACGTACGGATCACCTGATCGATTTCTTTTCGTCTCTCCGGGGTCATCGGCACACGCTCACCATCTTTCATCAGGAATGCAGCACGCTCTAATATTTCATCCGGGGAACCTTTGGTATAAGAAATTTTTTCTTTTTCTCCCCGGTGTAATGTCGTCATCATTTTCCGGTCGGAATCAAACGCGATTTCCTGTATTCTCGGAAAACTTTCTTCTAATCTCTCTCTCTGCAGATCAAATTTTTCCGCCATATCAAGCAGGGCAAGTTCTGTGGGATCTCCGATCCGTTCCCCACGGACAGACGCATCATTGCAAAGGGTATATCCCTCCAGAAAATATCTGTTTTTTCTGCGGTTGAGATTCTTTGGTTCGCAGATTTTTCCATCTGTATAACATCTTGTCACAGTCATACGGTTCTGCGTCAGTGTTCCCGTCTTATCCGAGCATACCACGCTCACACAGCCTAATGTCTCCACACTCGGCAGTCTTTTTACGATCGTATTGACCTTCACCATACGTGATACCGAAAGTGCAAGTACCATCGTAACGATCGCCGGCAGACCTTCCGGAACTGCAGCAACCGCTAATGATATTGCCGTGATCAGCATTTCTGCAACATTGCGCCTCTGCAAAACTGCCATGACAAACAACAGGATACACAAAAAGACAGAAACGGTACCAAGGATTTTTCCAAGATCCGCCAGCCTTTTCTGTAACGGCGTCAGCTCCGTTTTTGTCCCGGAAAGCAATTTTGCGATACCGCCTATCTTCGTATCCATCCCTATCGCAGTGACGATTCCTTCTCCACGTCCATATGTAACATTAGTGGTCATATATGCCTCATTTTGATCCGTCGTATTTTTAGGAACCGGAACAGATTCGCCGGTAAGCGCTGACTCCTCGATCTTTAAATTGACAGCCGATATGATCCTGATATCTGCCGGCACCTGTCTGCCTGCTTCAAGGCAGACAATATCCCCCGGTATCAGATCCGATGCCGGAATCTCATGGATTCCATCCTCATCATGGAGCAGTGCATGCGGACTTGTCATTTTTTCCAATGCCTCTAATGCCCGCTTTGCCTTCCCCTCCTGGATCACTCCGACTATGGCATTTAAAAGCACTACTGCAAGTATAATGCACATGTCCCCAAATTCCTGCAGCAGAAGAGATATTGCTGCCGCCGCAAACAAAATAAAAATAAGCGGATCATTCAGCTGTTCCACAAAACATGACAGCATCGATTTTTCTTCTTCTTTATCCAACAGGTTATATCCCCGTTTCTGCTCTTTTTGCTGTTCATTTGACTTTTCCTGCATCATAGCCTCCCTACCGCATACTTTTCACATCAAGGTTCTGCCAGGGGCTTTTTGATTCATAGGACGTAATCTCCTATGAATCAAAAAAGCCTGCCCTCATAATCTGTGATTACCACATCTTATGAGGACAGGCCATGATTCATGACAATAGATTTTATTTTAATACAAACTTGCCAACGATCTCACGCAGATTATCTGCACAGGAGTAACATTCAGATACCATATCATGTGTAGCGCCTGTTTTTTCAACCATACCGCTTGTTTTTTCAGCAATATCGGATACACCGACTGCGGCTTCGCCCACAGTATCATTGATGCCGCTTAACGCCTGTGCGATCGACTCGATCAGATCTGAAAGCTGCAGCATGGAATCTTTTACCTGATTCATGTTGGACTTGAATACATCTGCATCTTCCTGATACTGTTCGCCAACCTTTTCAAACTCTTTATAATCTTCAATTACATTCGTTTC
Source organism: Roseburia rectibacter (assembly GCF_014287515.2). Lineage (NCBI taxonomy): Bacteria > Bacillati > Bacillota > Clostridia > Lachnospirales > Lachnospiraceae > Roseburia > Roseburia rectibacter. Next base: position 766,012 of record NZ_CP092473.1, on the reverse strand, counting down.
CAGAAATTCTGTCGTTTCACCCAGACACTCTGTCATATTGCCAACTGCTTCATTGACGGCTTTTACAATATTACCGATATCAGCGATCGCTTTTGAAGTCTGGTCTGCAAGGCTTCCGATCTCTGTCGCAACAACTGCAAATCCACGTCCTGCCTCTCCGGCTCTTGCAGCCTCAATACTTGCATTCAAAGCTAAAAGTCCGGTCTGTGAAGAGATCTCCATAATGGTATTGGTCAGTTCATTGATCTTTTCAACTGCCTTTGATCCCTCGATCGCCTTTTCAGATTTCTCTTTGACACTTGTATACATATCCATAGTACGGGAACTTGCAGTTACTGTCTTATTGCGCAGATTCTTTGCTCTGTCCATAACTTCATTGGAAACATCTGCACCTTTTTCTGCCATCTCTGTAAGCCGCTCAGCTTCATCCTTCATGGTACCGACATTCTCATTGATATTTACAGTAGTTGCGGCTGTCTCCTGCATGCCTGCTGCAAGCTGCTGGCTGGTTGCTGAGTTATCCGAACACATATGGTCTACGGTCTCAGTTACCTGTTTTAATCCATCTACATTTCCGGTGATCTGCTGGCTTGCCGTATCAATATTTGCAACCATTTCACGCAGATTCTTTCTCATGATGCGAAGTTCACGCGCCATGAAACCGGTTTCGTCTGTTCTTTTGCACAGACCATCACTTTTTGCATTGTGACTGAAATTCAGATTTGCAGTATTCTTTATAATCTCTGTCAGGCTTTCAAGCGGTGCGCAGATAAAACGGCTTAACACATAGCCAATGATCACACATACAACAAGCGTAATCGCTGCTGTGATACACATAGAACGGATCATCTCATTGACCGGCTCTACAATATCACTCTTATCAGCCGATACGACCACGATCATGTGATCCGGGGTCAGGGCATACCCTGCATACTTGATTGCACCATTAAAATCATATTCAACAACAGCATTCTCCGGAACGGTTCCGGATGCAAGCTGTGATACCACACCTTTAATAACGGGATTTTCAACCGTTTTTCCGATCTTGTCTGCTGTCGGATGATAAAGCATTGTGCCATCCGCTGACACCAGATAAGCATATGCACTGTCTACGCCTTTCATGCTGATATCACTTACAACCCTAGAAAACTGTTCATCCGTTGCTATCTCTGCCGGAATATTTCCAATCGTCTGCGCTCCCATCTCTGCCAGACTTAGGATGTAATGCGCATTGACTGTCTCAACAACATCACTCGACTTTGAACTGGCATTGATCATACTTCCCACCAATGATACAACAACAATAAAAACGGCAAGGAGTGTAATTTTTGCCGAAATGGAATGAATGAATGTAACTTTTTCCTGTTTCATCGTACCTTTCTTCCGTATCAAATCTGAACACGGTTTTCCCTTCTTATAGTATAAATTGAATAATTGCATTATAGCACAAATCCACCAATAGTTAACACCCTATTTGCGCTAAAATTTTAAAATGCCCGATCGGTGCTGTTTACAGCTGACTTCTTCTCCGCAAGATGCCCATCCCGCCCGGAGGGCTTTTTGATTCATAGGACGTAATTTTCTATGAATTAAAAAAACACCGGTTCTAAAACCGATGTCTTACTTCTCTCTATAATGCCGGCGACCGGAATCGAACCGGTACTGTATTTCTACAACAGGATTTTAAGTCCTGCGCGTCTGCCAGTTCCGCCACGCCGGCATTTTTCATATGTACTGCCGCCTATGTTCGAAGACTTTCACTCACGAGCTACTTAAAAATGTCATCCTACCGGACAATACATAATGGGCAGAGGTGGATTCGAACCACCGAAGCAAATTGCAGCAGATTTACAGTCTGTCCCCTTTGGCCACTCGGGAATCTGCCCATTCATCAGATACACAAAATGCGCTCTGACAAGAAAAGATTATAGCATAGTGACTTCTTTTATGCAAGCATTTTTTATCAATGTACTAGTCTCTTGTTCTGTCATACATCAGAACAACAGCAGAATATTTCTGCAAGCTTACTTTAAACACTCCATCCACTACTTCATACTTTTTCGGCATCAAGGAATAACCTGTCTCATTTGAAAGGATTACGCGCTCTAACACCGCATTTTTCGGTATACCGCACTGCCATACCTCAAGCGTTACATCACGTTCTTCCTCTTTATTATTTACCAGAACAACAAACTGCTGGCTGCGGTTAAATCTTGCGTAACAAAGCAGATTATCATCTGCTCGCAGATTACCATCTGCATTACTGCCTGTATGATTTCCGTTCGCGGAAGTTCCATTTAAAAACATGAGGGAGCCGGTGCGGAGTGCCTCGTTTTCTTTGTGGATATGGATGATATCACGGTGAAAATCGATCAGAACGACATCCTCTTTTCCCCATGGATAGGTACGTCTGTTATCCGGATCTGTAAATCCGCAGAGTCCCGCCTCGTCTCCATAATAAATCGTCGGTGCTCCCGGCCATGTCATCTGAACAACGACCGCCTCACGGAATACTGCCGGCTTTATTCCTTCCTCGGCGGCTGCGGTACCAAGTGCTGCTGCACGTCCCGCTTTTTCATTGGTTCTTGTCATAAATCTGGAATGATCATGATTCGAAAGCTCATTCATGGCACACAAAAGCTGTGATGTCTGGAGACTTGCCATATAATGACGCATGGAACCCTCAAAATCTTTCAAACTTCCCTTTAACTGTGGCTTTGATTCATCACTGTGTTTTTCCATACCGGTTAAAAACCATGTCAGCGGCTCCATGAACGCGTCATAATTCATAACGGTATCCCACTGGTCACCTTTCTGCAGCCATTCTTTTGGATCACCGTAATGTTCTGCCAGAATAATTGCATTGGGATTTGCTGTTTTTACTGATTTACGGAAATCTCTCCAGAACTTATGGTTCATTTCCGGGGAATGTCCTAAATCTGCAGCAACATCAAGTCTCCAGCCATCTGCATTGTATGGCGGTGATACCCATTTTGCTGCAACACGCATAATGTCATCATACAATTTTTCAGAACCTTCATAGTTGAGTTTTGGCAGCGTATCATGCCCCCACCAGCCTTCGTAAGTCGTATTATAAGGCCATGCAAACTGATCCTGAAAGCCAAAGAAATTACGATATGGACTGTCTTTTGAAATAAACGCACCATCCTCATAATCCCCGCTTACCTGATAGATTTCCTCCCGGTCAAGCCACTTATTGAAAGAACCACAATGATTAAATACACCGTCTAAGATAACTTTCATGCCGCGCGCATGAATCTCTTTCACCAGCTCTGCAAAAAATTCATTGCTCGCCTCAAGATTTTTCTTATTCGTTACACGGTTAATATAGCGTGTTGCTTTCCGGTTATCACTCACGCCATCTTTTAACAGTTCTCCACCATCCTCTACGATTTTACCGTAATGAGGATCTATATAGTCATAATCCTGAATATCATATTTGTGATTGGAAGGTGACACAAATAATGGGTTAAAATAAATTACTTCCACGCCAAGATTCTGCAGATAACCCAGTTTTTGTCTGACTCCCTCGAGATCTCCACCGTAAAACTCTGCGACAGAAAAATCAGACGGACACTGATCCCAGCTATCCATCTTTCTGCTGGTAGAACGGATATAATAATACTCATCCGTCAACACATCATTTGATGTATCACCATTATAAAAACGGTCAACTAAGATCTGGTACATAACAGCACCTTTTGACCAGTCCGGTGTTGAAAATCCAGGAATGATACAGAAACGGTACTCGTCACGTTTTTCCTTGCTGATGCCATAACGGTCATAATACACATTTAACATACCGCTTGCTACCTTAAAATAATAGTAAAACGGTTCCTCACCAAGCGTGATCTTTACCTCATAATAGTCAAAGGCTCCCTCGGTCTCTGTTTTTTTCATTTTATATTTTTTATCTTGCGTGCACAACCAGACGATATCGACATTGTCACGTGCTGTACGGAACCGGATCGTCACTTCTTCACCGGCTTTTGGTTCCACCGGCTGTCTGTAATCTGCCGTTCCATCTGAAAATAGCGCATTCTTTTTCAACAGTGGACGCATCTGCATAATATATCTTTGTATACGATTTAATTCATAAACTGATTCTTCCTGATTCATAAAATATAAATTCTCCGATAATCAGAGAATTTTCCTCCTCATCTACGAAAATTTACGAAAATTCTATTTTATTATAACACAGAATGGTACTTTAGCAATGAAAAAATCCAAGCACATACCTAATATTTTTATAGCACATTATCCTCTGTTAGCCAATTATTTTATCCGATATACAGATGATAGCAAAAGATCTATTTACACTAATTATTTCACTGCGCCTGCATTTATCTGAACTGACAAAGCAGCATTACACCGAAGTTCTTGCGCACAAGGGTTCTATTTATGACTGTCCTCCTTCACTCGTATTTCAATACTACCGTCTTAGGGCAGAAGAAGATGCAATAAGCTGGGATGAAGCCTATTCGGTCGTAGATGACTATGATACACGGAAAAAAGAAATAATCCCGGATGAAACAGAACTGGATTATCTGTCCTTTTATGTGGATCTTCCAATTCTGCTGATGTACTTTCTGTCTCATACCTCTCTTTCCGAGACAGAAAAAGACCACAAAAACCTCAGTTACCTCAGTTTGGTCATCCGTTTCCTTTCGACAAGGCATTACCGTCTGCACACATACTCGCAGTATGACAGTATGCGTATGGCATGTTTTCATCCGATCGTGTTAGATACCTTCCACTACCCGGTAGAAAAGACGAATTTTATCTGATCCGCATGCACCCGGATCTCTATGCAAAACTTGCTTCTCTGGTCGGTCCAAAACGTGAAAATATTTATTACGATGTCTACTGTACTTTTGCAAATAAAAAAAGATAGCTATCGGCTAGCTATCTTTTTAGGAGAAGGTATTTTTACTATGGGGTATAGCAAAAACTATATATAATGTATTGGGGGGTTTTTACAGTAATTATAATAGCATGAGCGGCAGGATAAGTGTGCACAAACTTAAACTTTTTTTACGGCTCAAACTATACAAAATAAACAGTACCTTAGTACCAGCTTTTAAACTGGTACTAAAATTTTGCACAAACGATTGCGCATCAGATTTCCCAATAGTTTTCATGGAAGATCACTTTGCGGTAAGTTCCGAATGTCAGCCAGTGATTCCAGAACTCTGTATCTGTCTCTCCCTGTCCATATCCATCTAAGAATGTCTGTAAGTCTTTCTGTGATTTTACATTCACCGCAAATCCTCTTCCATTTACAACCGGAACACCTGAGTAACGGTATTCACCTAATGGAAGGATCGCTCCGATCTTATTGTCACGCACCTGTACTGCAACCTGGTCTCTTAATATCAGAATATCAAAATACTCCGGATATTCATAAGTTTCACTCTTTGTCGGGATCTCATCGCCTACTGTGTATTTTTTCTGTTCCGGTTTGTGTTTTGCAATGGAAGATTTCTCCATGTTATAGTAGAACTCTTCAAAGATATCTCCCCGTGCCTTTAAATCTCCATAAACAAATACCGGCTCATCTGTCTCATTGCCGCTTGCAAACTGCTCTACAACACCGCAGGCAGACGTCATGTTCGTCACACGGTCGATTAAGATCAGTTCGCCCATAGTCTTATGTTTCTTAAATACATCAAGCGGGATCTTTTCATCCAGCACGATATTGCAGACTGCGATCTCATTCTTTCCTAATGTATCGGTTGAATGATGTTCTCCGGTATTCACATCGATCTTATATGTGATCTCTGTTACGGTACCTGTGATCAGTTTCGTTCCAAGTTTGATAAAGTAATCGCCACCTGCTGACAACTTATTATCATCCATCCACAAAAGTGTTGTGGTAAATTTCTGTGCTGCCGTAATGCCGCTGCCATTTTCCAGCACACATCCTCTTGATACATCGATCTCTTTATCTAACTGAATGGTAACCGGCTGTCCGGTCTGTGCAGTATCTGCCTCTTTTCCGGCTACCAAAATACTTTTTACATTGGCTGTCTCATTGCCCGGTAATACGGTTAATGTATCACTCACACGCACTTCGCCTGCCTCAATCTGTCCCTGGAAACCGCGGAACGTATGGTTTGGACGGCACACACGCTGTACCGGCATATAAAATCCCTGCTCTTTTGACTTTTCTGTCACATCAACTTCTTCGAGATAGGTTAAGATCGGTTCTCCTGTGTACCATGGGATATTATCGGATTTCTTTGTGACATTATCACCCTCTGTTGCGGATACCGGAATGATCTTAACGCTCTCTAATCCAAGTTCACCTGCAAGCTGCAAAATTTCTGCCTGGATCGCATTAAATTTTTCCTGGTCGTAACCGATCAGATCCATCTTGTTTACCGCAAATACAAAGTAACGGATTCCCATCAGTGCACAGATCCTTGCATGGCGTCTTGTCTGCACAAGCACGCCCTGTGTTGCATCGAGAAGAATGATGGCAAGGTCTGCAAAGGAAGCTCCAACTGCCATATTTCTGGTATACTCTTCATGTCCAGGGGTATCTGCAACGATAAAACTTCTTTTTTCTGTTGTAAAATAACGGTATGCGACGTCGATCGTGATACCCTGCTCGCGCTCTGCCATCAGACCGTCAAGCAGCAGGGAATAATCGATAGCGCCCTCTCTGCTTCCAACTTTACTGTCTAATTCAAGTGCTTTCTCCTGATCTGCATACAGCAGTTTTGCATCATATAAAATATGTCCGATCAATGTGGATTTTCCATCATCCACACTTCCGCAGGTAATAAATTTAAGTAAACCTTTCATTTAGAAATACCCCTCCCTTTTTCTACGCTCCATGCTGCCTGCCGCTTCGTTATCGATCACACGGCTGGTACGCTCTGAAGATACGGCTGCAAGTGTCTCATCAATAATCTCATCCAAAGTCTCCGCATCGGACTCAACGCCGCCGGTTAACGGATAACATCCTAATGTACGGAAACGGACTTTTTTCATCTCCGGCTTCTCACCTTCACGGAATTTGAAGCGGTCATCATCCACCATGATAATATTGCCGTCACGGTATACGACCGGACGCTCTTTTGCAAAATAGAGTGGCACGATCTCGATGTTCTCACGTTTGATGTACTGCCAGATATCCTTTTCTGTCCAGTTTGAGATTGGGAATACACGGATGCTCTCACCTTTATTGATCTTGGTATTGTAAAGTTTCCACATCTCCGGTCTCTGGTTTTTCGGATCCCACGCCTGTGCCTCATTACGAAAAGAGAAAATTCTCTCTTTCGCACGGGATTTTTCCTCATCACGACGGCCACCGCCAAATGCTGCCGTAAACTCATATTTTTTGAGTGCCTGTTTTAATGCCTGTGTCTTCATGATATCCGTGTAAGCGGAACCGTGGTCAAATGGGTTAATACCGGCATCCACACCTTCCTGATTGGTATAAACCAGCATTTCAATGCCGTTCTCTTTTGCAATGCGGTCACGAAACTCGATCATTTCACGGAATTTCCAGGTCGTATCGATATGTAAAAATGGGAAAGGCGGCTTCTCCGGATAAAATGCTTTCATGGCAAGGTGCAGCATAACGGAGCTGTCCTTTCCAATGGAGTAAAGCATTACCGGCTTTTCGCACTCAGCGGCTACTTCACGGATGATGTAGATCGCCTCTGCCTCCAATTCGTCCAAATGTGATAATCCACTCATAAAATATCCTCCTCTATTTTGCTGTGTTTTAATATTTATTGGCATCTTTTTTATTGATCTGTATAACGGTCTGACTGCCGTCGGGGGCAGTGACTGTCCAGAGGCGGTAGTCTCCATCCTCTTTGGTGGTTAAGGTACTGCCTCTGCCGCCGATGTCGGCTCCTAAAAAGAAATCGATTGCCTCTGCCCTGCACTCTTTGACGCAGGATGTGCAGCCCCAGCAGTCTCTTGGCTCTTTGATGTATGCCTTGCCGTTTTCATCTGCCTTGATCAGGTTTCCCGGACATACTTCGATGCAGCGTCTGCATTTTACACATTTACTTTTATTGATCGCTATGCTCACAGGGTGCCTCCTTTCTGACCAAAATCCGGTGTCTGTGCCAGATCACGGAGCAGAATTTTGATCTTTCCATTTTCATAAACGGAATTAACTGCCTTCCTGTTCCATTCTTCTTTTGTTCCCGGATGATCCATATTCTGTCCGAAACCGCGCCAGCGTGTCTCTTTTCTCGCCTTTAAGTGTGCGATCACACTTTTACATACGACTAAACGTTCCTTTACCTCGTAAATATGTAACAGATCATCTGTATCTTTTGCGGTCAGATCTTTTGTCAGTGCTAAAAGCTGGTCAATTTTTTCTTCTGCGATATTAAGCTGTTTTTCATTGTAGCGGTAATTGGTTCCGATTCCACCTGCATAGGCATCCATAACCTTCTGCATTGCCTCCTCGACCTGCTCCGTACCGAAGAATGATTTTTTCTCCGCAAAATAGGCTTCATATTCCCGGTCTGCTTTTTCTGCCAGCTTTTCTAATTCTTCCTCTGACTGCAGATCTGCATCTGCGAGTTCAAGATCCTTTAAGATCGTTTCCGCCGCTATCTCGCCCTCCACCAGCGCTCCTGTCACATATTTCTGCGGGCATCCTCCTGCAACATCTCCGGCTGCATAAAGTCCTTTCAAGGTGGTTCTTCTCGCATCGTCGATCCAGTAACCGCTCGCGGTATGGCCACCCACGATATAAGGCTCAGTGCCCTCGATCTCGACATCCTGCTCATTCGGCTCTTTTCCACTCTCGATCCATTTTAAAGTCTGGCTCGGTGCCATATTTAAATATGCTTTTAACAGATCTTTGCCCTGCTCATCTTTGATTCCTTCCGTATGCAGGTAACACGGTCCTCTGCCTTCCTGATTCTCTGCAACCGTACCGTAGACACGTTCCTCTGTCGTAATGCCGTATTTTGTTTCATAGACATCCCCAAGTGAGTTGATCTGTTTTGCCCCGACTCCCTGTGCGATCGTTCCGGTCGGTGCGATCGTATCTTTACAGCGGAGTGCTATAAAACGCATCTCAAAGGTCGTCATCTCTGCTCCGGCTAAAATTCCCATCGCATATCCGGCTCCTGTATTAAACGGCGGATACCACATCTTATGTCTCGAAAATCCCGGATTGTTCGGACGGTAAAGTCCTGCCGCACCACCGGTCGCACAGAGAATGGCTTTTGCTGAAAAAATATATGCCTTTTTCTCATTGACATCAAAACCGTATGCCCCGGTAACCTGATCCTGCACAGTAATGTAATCTGTGATGTTCACGTGATTGATGACCTTCACATTTTTCTGTGCCCTCACTGCTTCCGCTAAGATTGGTTTGATGTTCTCTCCGTTGATCTTGATATTCCGGTTGCCTCTTGTCACATATTTTCCATTTTCATCTTTTAAAATAACAAGTCCTAATTCCTCTAACCTTGCTGTCACACGGTTTAATCCCTGCGACATGGAGAGCAGCAGATCACTTCTTACAATGCCATTGGCGTCCTTTGTAGCATAGTCCACATAATCCTGTGGCTTTCTCCCCTCTGTAATGTATGCATTTAACGCATTCACTCCTGCTGCAAGACAGCCGCTTCTTATAATATTGGCTTTTTCTGCGATCACAACGTTAAGTTCCGGTCTTTGCTCTGCGATCGTCAGTGCCGCGTAACAACCGGAGGTTCCACCCCCAATGATCAGCACATCTGATGTAATGATTTCTGTTTTCATATAATCTCTATTCTCCTGACTCCTTAAATATAGAACAGCTTCTCTGTTTCGATATTGGCATTTTCTACAATCTGTACATTCTGCATTCCCGCCTCGTCTGCTAAGAACGCAAACACCTGATAGATAAATACGTTGACACGCTCGCCCTCCGTGATCGGAGTCTCCTCTAATCTCCGGTTAGCCACAAGCAGCACATCATGTACCCTCACATGAAGTTCTACCTCTCTGCCACGGAACATCACACGCTCCACAACACCTTCCTCCACAGAAGAAGAAAAACGGCTCTGCTCTGTTTCCTTTGTGACACTCACATGCTCCGGTCTTACCACAGCATGAAAACCTTCACCCAGTTGCTCATATCCATGAAAACTCGTGATGTTGCTGATCCTTGTCGGACTACCCATGAATTCTGTGACAAATGGCGTCTTCGGCTGGCTGTATATCTCAATCGGAGTTCCCGCCTGCTCGATGTGTCCGTGGTTGGTAATGATGATCTCATCGGCAACCTCAATCGCTTCATCCTGATCATGCGTGACAAAGATACTGGTAATACCGACTCTCGTGATCATCTCCCGAAGCCAGCTTCTAAGCTCCTGACGCACTTTTGCATCAATGGCTGCAAACGGTTCATCTAAAAGAAGAAGTTCCGGATTCGGTGCTAAGGCTCTCGCAAATGCAACTCTCTGTCTCTGTCCACCGGATAACTGGTTCGGATAACGCTTCTCAAATCCCTTTAACCCGACTAACTCGACTAACTCATCAACACGTCGTTTGATATCCGATTTTTTCCATTTTTTTACATCCAGTCCAAATGCTATATTATCATATACGGTCATATAGCGGAACAATGCATAATTTTGGAATACAAACCCGATTCCACGCTCACTCGCAGGCACATCATTGACAACTCTTCCATCAATGATGATCTCACCGGAATCCGCATGTTCTAATCCTGCCAGCATTCGAAGGATCGTTGTTTTTCCACTGCCGCTTGGTCCAAGCAGACCGATCAGTTTTCCTTTTCCGATTCCAAAATTAATATCATCGGATGCCTGAAAATCTTTATATTTTTTATTCACCTGCCTAAGTTCTACATAATTTTGTTCCGCCATAACCTGCTCCATTTCCATGCTGCATTATCTGTTTTTTTGTTCCTTCTATTCTCTGTCAAGTACTTCCGGTAACATTTTTACGCTTCTTTTCCCTTATGCTCTAACACACTGCGAAGCACTAAGATCACGACTGCCATACACACCAGAATCGCCGATACTGCAAACGCACCCGTAAAATCATAACCCTGATATAAAAGTTCAATGTAAAGCGGCATAGTATTTGTTTTTCCCTGAAGATGTCCTGATAAAACAGACACCGCACCAAACTCTCCCATTGCTCTTGCTGTACAAAGGACGATTCCATAAAGCAGTGCCCATTTGATATGTGGAAAAGTGATCTTCCGGAAAATCGTAAAACCATTTGCCCCCATCAGCGCTGCCGCCTCTTCCTCATCCGTACCAAGTGTGGAAAGCACCGGTATGATCTCCCTTGAAATAAATGGGAATGTCACAAACACGGTTGCTACCACGATTCCCGGTACTGCAAATATCATCTTGATCCCCGCTGACCGCAGATACTCATAAAGAATACTCTGCCGTCCAAATGTGAGGATATAGATCAGTCCGGCAATGACCGGTGAGATTGTAAGTGGAAGGTCGATCAGCGTGGACAATATCTTTTTTCCATGGAACTGGAACCGCGTGATACACCAGGATGCTGCAATTCCAAAGATGGTATTGACCACCACAGCGATCAGCGTTACTTCTAATGTAAGCCCGATCGCTTTTAATGCATAATAATCGGTAACTGCTGCCACAAATACCTTGATGCCTTCCCCGAATGCAGTTACAAGGACATATGTGAGCGGCAGTATCAGCATCACTATAAGAAATAAAGCACTGATGCCGATCAGGATCCATTTGAGTGGTCCCGAATTTTTTCTGATCTCCATAGCTTTTCTCCTTCCTTTTATCTGATTTTGATAAAATCTGACAGATGTTGTGCCAATATCCATGCACCTGCAATATTATGCGATACCGCTGACAATCTTCGATGCCCTGCTCTGCAGCCATGCATTGATAAAAAGAATCACAAATGCTGCCGCTAACATCACAAGGGCGATCGAGGTTGCACCCGCATAATCAAATTCCTGAAGTTTTGACATGATCATAAGCGGTGCGATCTCCGTCTCATAAGGCGTATTTCCCGCAATGAACACTACGCTTCCGTATTCGCCAAGTCCTCTTGCAAAAGACATCGTAAATCCGGCGATCAAAGACGGTAAGATTTCCGGTAAGATTACGCGGAACATGGTCTGTCTGCTGTTTGCACCAAGGATATTTGCCGCCTCCTCGTACTGGATATCTATTTTTTCCAGAACCGGCTGCACCGCCCGCACAACAAACGGGATTCCGATAAACACCAGTGCTACGATGATTCCAAGTCTTGTATATGCGATCTTAATTCCAAACTTCTGAAAAAATGCTCCTACCCAGCCTTCCGTCGTAGTCAGATGTGTCAGTGCGATGCCCGCCACTGCAGTCGGAAGCGCAAATGGAAGTTCTATGATGCCGTCCATGATCGCTTTTCCCGGAAAATCATACCTTACAAGCACCCATGCAATGATCATACCCATAACTGCATCAATCGCTGCCGCCACAAATGCGGTAAAAAAACTGACTGCATAACTGGATAAAACACGCGGTCTTGTGATCGTCTGAATAAATTCTGACGGTGAAAGTTTCGCAGAAAATATAACCAGCGAACATAACGGAATAATAACGATCAGTCCAAGCATTGTTATGGTGATCCCAAATGACAGCCCGAATCCGGGGATCACTCGTTTATTTTTACTTTTTTTCATATGAATCCTGCCCCCTTCATCATTATCTGTTACGTTCATAGATTGTATCGAAGATCCCGCCATCTGAGAAATGTTTCTCTATCACTGTATTCCATCCCCCAAAATGACTGATATCTGCCAGATCAACATCCGTCACCATCCATTTTCCATCGGAAGGAATTTCTGCGATCTCACGTGTTCCTTCCTCTGTATAAAATTCCTTTACAATATCTGGATCTGCCGGACGGTAATAATTTTCTCCCACAAGTTTCTGTGCCTCATCCGAATACAGATAATTTAAGTATTCCTCTGCCACAGCCCTGCTGCCTCTCCGGTCAACCACTTCATCCACAACTGCCACGGTCGGCTGACAGAGTACCGATGCCGATGGAACAACAATCTCATATTCCCCCGGCTCTTCCTGCATGGATAAAAATGCTTCATTCTCCCATGCAATTAAAACATCGCCCTGACCATTCTCAATGAATGTCGTTGTGGAACCGCGTGCACCAGAATCCAAAACCAGCACATTCTGATATAACGTCTTCATATGCTCCGTAATCTCTTCCTCGCTCTCGCCCTTTCTCTCAAAATAGTACCATGCTGCAAGATAATTCCATCTCGCTCCACCGGACGTCTTTGGATTCGGAGTAATAACGCTGACATCTGATCTGAGCAGATCATCCCAGTCTTTGATCTGTTTTGGATTGCCTTTCCGCACAAGAAAAACAATTGTTGAAGTATAAGGAGCGCTGTCATCCGGAAACTCTGATACAAAACCCTGATCGATCAGCCCGGAATCGGAGATTGTCTGGATATCACCTTCTAATGCAAGTGTTACCACATCTGCGTCCAGTCCGTTTGCAACCTCAAGTGCCTGTTTTCCGGAACCGCCATGAGACTGGATGATCCTTACTTTCTGCCCTGCCTGTTCTTCCCAGTGTTGTTCAAACATGGTATTGTAGGCCTTGTATAATTCTCTGGTCGGATCGTAGGAAACATTGACGATCTCTACTGTATCCGCATCTGCCACACTGCCGCATCCGGCGAATGTCCCCATTGCAAGCATCACTGCCGCAAGGATTGCTGCCATCCTCTTTCTCATTGTCCCTCCACTCCGTAAAACCTGCATCATGCATATGTAAAATCTGTGTCTTCTGTAGCTGTTTTTTCTTTTCATATATTTCCTATAAGATTACTAGGATTATAACTTTAGTTCGCTAATGTGTCAAGATATAATTGGAAATTTTTTTCAATTATGTAATGTTGATCTGATCCGGAGATAATCCGGTTATAGACAAAAAAAATGAAACCTGGGGTCAGGTTCCATTTTTAGGAGAAGGTATTTTTACTATGGGGTATAGCAAAAACTATATATAATGTATTGGGGGGTTTTTACGGTTATTATAATAGCATGCCCCCGCAAATAAGTGTGCACAAAGTTCACAATTTTTTATAGTTGTTTTTATACATATTGTACAGTACCTTGGTACCATATTTTGAGCGTAACAGAAAAATCTGCACAATTACTTCTCAAATAATGCTTCAAATTCCTGCTGGCTGATCTTTTCTTTTTCTAACAGAAGGTTTGCACAGGCATCTAATACATCACGGTTATCTGTGATCATCTGCTTTGCTTTCGCATAACATTCATCAATGATACGCTTGATCTCCTGATCGATCGCACTTGCTACACCCTCGCTGTATCCTCTGGCATGTGCAAGATCACGTCCGATGAATACTTCATCATCATCATTGTCATAGCAGATCAGACCGATATTATCAGACATACCATATTTAGTGACCATGGCCTTTGCCATCTGGGTCGCCTGCTTGATATCCTGTGATGCCCCGGTCGTGATGTCATCAAATACAAGTTCTTCCGCCACACGTCCGCCAAGTGATACAACGATATCCTGTAACATCTTGCCCTTCGTGTTAAACATCTCATCCTTTTCCGGCAAAGGCATGGTATATCCTGCAGCGCCGCTTCCGGTCGGAATGATCGAAACAGAATAAACAGGTCCTACATCCGGTAATAAATGGAATAAGATTGCATGACCGGATTCGTGGAATGCCGTGATACGTTTTTCCTTGTCAGAGATCACGCGGCTTTTCTTCTCCGCACCGATTCCGACTTTTACAAAGGACTTCTTGATGTCATCCTGTCTGATATAGGCACGGTTATCTTTTGCCGCAACGATCGCAGCTTCATTCAGAAGATTTTCAAGATCTGCACCGGTAAATCCTGCTGTTGTCTGTGCGATCTGTTTTAAGTCAACGTCATCGCCAAGAGGCTTGTTTTTTGCATGAACGGAAAGGATCTCCTCTCTTCCGCGCACATCCGGGCGACCCACAACAACTTTACGGTCAAAACGTCCCGGACGCATGATCGCCGGATCTAAGATATCCACACGGTTGGTCGCAGCCATGACAATAATGCCTTCATTCACGCCAAATCCGTCCATCTCGACAAGCATCTGGTTTAAGGTCTGCTCGCGCTCGTCGTGACCGCCGCCCATACCTGTTCCTCTTCGTCTTGCAACTGCATCGATCTCATCGATAAAAATGATACACGGTGCATTTTTCTTTGCTTCCTCAAAAAGGTCACGAACTCTCGATGCACCGACACCGACAAACATCTCTACAAAATCAGAACCTGAAATAGAGAAAAATGGTACTCCCGCCTCTCCTGCGATCGCTTTTGCAAGCAATGTCTTACCGGTACCAGGAGGTCCCACCAAAAGTACACCTTTGGGGATTCTCGCACCAAGCTGTGTATATTTCTTCGGTGCGCGTAAGAAATCAACGATTTCTTCTAACTCTTCTTTTTCTTCCTGCAATCCTGCCACATCCGAGAACTTCACACGTTTCGCCGGATCATCACTCATCCTTCTCGCACGGCTCTTTCCAAAATTCATCATCTTGCTTCCGCCACCTGAATTTGCTGCCGCCTGATTTGTCATGATCATAAAGAAAATGAACATCGCAGCAAAAATGATCAGATATGGAAGCAGTGTCAAAAGCCAGCTCTCCTCCGGCGGATTCTGTACCGTATAGGTCTTAAATCCGGTTTCCCGCATATACTGCTCAATCTCTGCTACGTCAGAGACAAGCATCACCTGCGTACTCGAATCGCTGAATGTAATGTTCACACTTCCCGTAGGCACCTCACGGTTCGGTACCACATTAACCTGTGTCACCTTACCCTCTGCTAACGCCGTCTCAAACTGCTGCCTCGTATAAGTATTGGTCACATTGTTACCGTCGAGCCAGTACCAGATTGCAATGACAGCAAGCACTAATATCAGATATACTCCAAATCCTCTAAAACCGCTTCTCTTATTATTCAATCCTATTTCTCCTTTATTCCTCTATCTCCACAAATCCAATATAAGGCAGATTACGGTACTGCTGATCATAATCAAGGCCATAACCTACTACAAACTCGTCCGGTATCTCAAATCCGACATAGTCAACCTTTACATCCACAACCCTGCGGTCCGGTTTGTCAAGCAGTGTACACAGACGAACGCTCTTTGGACTTCTTGTTTTCAAATTCTCTAAAAGATAACTTAAAGTTCTTCCTGTATCGATGATATCCTCAACAACAATAACATTTTTTCCTTCAATACTGGTTGATAAATCCTGTACGATCTTTACGATACCACTGGATTCTGTGCCGGAACCATAACTGGAAACTGACATAAATTCCACTTCCACCGGTACGGTGATTCTTTTTGCCAGCTCACAGGTAAAGAAAGATGCTCCCTTTAAAATACAGATCAGACATACAGATTCCCCTGCGTAATCCTCACTGATCCTTGCACCTAATTCCCTGATCTTCTTGTCAATCTCTTCTTCCGTAAAATGAACATTAATGTTTTTAATCTTCACGATAATTTCCTCCGTCGATCCTTACTTCCAGGATCCTTTTTGTATCTTCTTTTATTTTGCAGACGGCACTGATCCGCCCGCCAATGACCCATAACACATGCGACTGCTGCGCTAAAAGCCATATGTGATCTCTTTTTATCTGCGGTATTTTTTCATCAATAAAATAGCTCTTTAATTTCTTTTTGTGTCCTGCATCATCCACCGTCAGATAATCTCCGGATGTCCGGCTCCGAAACTGCAAGCCACATTCTATCCTATCATAATTCAGCCATTTCGTATACTGATTTTTAGGAATTTCGTCAATTTTTCCCGAAAATAAAAGCAGTCTGAGGCTCACACTGGCATCCGGCAATGTGATCGTTACCGTTTCTCCCGCTTCTAATTTTGCAAAATCTGTCTCTGTGAGCTTATAAACCGGCCGGACATTTTCGTTTTTATCTTCAGGTTCCAGCTTCTTCCATGCTCCCCCGGCATCCTTTTGGATTTCCCCACGGCGCAGTCTTACCCCTTCATAGACCCTGCATGCCGTCACCTGATATGGAAGCATGATCTCACGTCCGGTCTGTTTTTCCATCAGGGCACAGACATCCTGCACATGTACCATACCGATATCTTTCCTGCTGCCAGATGCTTTTCCTAATACCGCATGAACGATCTCCTGCCGGATGATATCAGGATACTGCTGCCACTCATTTTTTAAAATAGTATATGCGCCATCTGTAAAAGCGCAGCATGTCTGCATTGCCTTTTTAGTCTCCTGTTCCATATAATCAACTGCCTGCTGTAAAAGCAGTGCACTCTGATTGATATGGGAAACCGACTGTTCATTGACCTTTAACAGTTCCGGCAGAACACAGTGACGGATACGGTTTCTGCTGTAATTTATATCCAGATTAGTGCCATCTGTCCGGTACTCCTGACCGGCTTTATCAAGGTACTCCTCAATCTGTTTTCTTGAAACACAAAGAAGCGGACGCACAATGGAAATGTCTCCTGCAAGTACACGCTTCGGGTGCATTCCGCACATTCCATGGATTCCGCTCCCTCTCGCCATCTGAAACAAAACCGTCTCTGCATTGTCATTTGCATGATGTGCAAGGGCAATGCAGACATGTCCCGCTCCGTTTTTCTTAAGTTTCTCTGCCTCCTTTTGATAACAGTCATAACGGAGTATCCTCGCAGCTTCCTCAATGCCAAGTCCCTCCGCAGCCGCATATTCCGGCACACTGACCGGACATATCCTGCATGGAACCCCTTTTTGTCTGCAGAGTTCTTCTGCAAACGCTGCATCCTTCCTGCTCTCTCCTCCCCGGATACCGTGCTCTACATGTATTGCCAAAAGCGTGTATCCGATTCTTTCGCGCAATTCCAAAAGCACCAGCAAAAGTGCCACAGAATCCGCCCCACCGGACAGCCCTACGATCACGGTATCCCCTTCTGTCATCAGTTTTTCTTTTTTGATCCAGTTTAATACATCTTCTGTCATTTATTTTTCCCATATACATGCCGCTAACACGGTCATATCATCCTTAGCCTTTCCTCCCGTAAAAAGCATCACACGCTCCATGATCTTCTTTGCCAGTATCCCCGGATTATTCGTCTGTATGCTCTCTATGATCTCCTGCATGGTATCCTCCGGTTTCTTTACATGCAGATATTCTAACACACCATCCGTTACCATGACAACAAAATCACCACCCATGAGTTTTGTTTCCTGCGTGGAAATATCCATCTGTACCTGTGCTCCAACCGGCAGGCTCTGTGAAGCAATACATTCCACCTCCGTTCCTCTCTTTATAAAAGTTGCCGCCGCACCGATCTTATATAACCTTGCCATTCCTGTATACAGATTGATCTTGCAGAGATCAACTGTGGAATACAGATCATCTGCTCCTTTCATGACCATCGCAGAATTCATCATGCGGATCGCTGTCTCTACAGAAAAACCTGCCTCTAAAAAACGCTCAACAAGGTCTAATACCATCTCACTCTCTTTACATGCCATGCTTCCGGAACCCATGCCGTCAGAAAGTCCAAGAAGGAATTCCCCCCGCTCTAACTCCAGAAAAGAAAAATTATCTCCCGATATTTTTGCCCCGTCTTTTTTGACTCTCGCAATTCCCTGCACATTGCGGTACACCGTATCCTCATAAAAAACATAACTGACCGGTTCCCTCGAAATAAAAGTTTTCGTATCTGCCGCTGCACGCATCTGCTTTCCTAAAGCATGTTCTGCCGCGGTCACAAATGATTTTAAAGCAATACACCCTCCCCTTCTGCTTTTTAAAGTCGCACTCAGTTTTAACCTGCCATCCAATGTCTCGATCAGATGAATCTCCTCAATCGAGATTCCCTTCTCTTTCGCACGGTAGCGTATCTCGGAGATTGCCCTCCTCTCCTGCGCATCAAGCACGCGTTCTTCTCTTGCACAGTCCTGCATGATATATGCCATGGCATCAAGCTGTTCCGCAATCACCTGCCTGTTTTCCAAAAGCCGGTTGTACCATGCATGATTTAAACTAACACGTTCAAATACACGTACTGCCTCCTCCACCATATCCCGGCTTTTTGCACAATACTTTTTCAGTTCTGCCTCATTTTCTGCTCCCGGCTCCCCCTTCTGCCAGATTGAGGTGATCATCGAGGACAAAATCCCATAAAGCGGTGTACAGTCCCTCTCCCAGCAAAGTGTGCAGGAATCGCAGGAAGCACAGACTTTTCCGGTCAGCTCATTTTGTACCCTGCCAAGCTCGTCCGCTGCATATTTTTCTTTTCCTGTGCTCATATTTAAGAAAATCTGAGATAGTCCCTGGAAAGATTCCGCATAATTTTTTAAACGCTCGCCATTTCCTGTCTCCGGCAGATCCTCCGTTTTCTGCTGCACAGGTGTCCACTCCATCAGGAAATGAATGCTGCGGTTTAAAAGGATCACTGCACCAAATATAAATATAGACTCTAAAAATACCGCCGCACCAGCCGGCTGGTTTTTCCATTCCAGAAGACTCCCGCAAAACGATAAGATCAGTGTGGTAAGCCCCGCCATCACACCTGCTAAAAATGCAGGACATCCTTCATTTGCCCATTCGATCAGCTTTACAGCACCAATCATAACGATCAGTGTTACTCCATATTTTACCGCAGCGGTAAGCGGCATAAATATGGTCATTCCTATGTACATAAACGCAAGCAGCATGACTCCGTTTACCTGCTCTAAATAAAGTGCCGTAAAATATGCGGGCACAAGCGGATAACATCCCATCACACTGACACTGCATACCAGGCTCCCAAGTATACTGAATATCATTTGTCTGATTCTGGTCTTTTTCATTTACTGTCTCCTTACACTTTCTTATTTTCCCCGCCATCCACCGGATCTCATCCGGCTGATTTTTTCGGGTGCATCCCATTATAGGAGTCAGGAACAAAAATCTTTGTCAAAGAAAAGCCCGGTTTCAAAAAAGTTTTCGCCAAAATTCCTTTTTTGATATCCTTTCGAGGGAGTTCAAAACAGTTGATTATTTTTAGGAATTTCAAAATGCCATCACACCTTATTCACGTTATATGGTATAATTCATTATTACATCTTATATAAAACGTTTCATGGGAGGAATAAAATGTATACAGCAGACAGTAAACGTTATGAAACCATGCAGTATAACCGCTGTGGAGCAAGCGGATTAAAACTTCCGGTCGTATCTTTGGGATTATGGCACAATTTCGGTGATACCGGATGTTATGACAACATGAAGGCAATGTGCCGCACCGCCTTTGATCACGGCATTACCCACTTTGATCTCGCCAACAATTACGGTCCTGCCTACGGAAGTGCAGAGCGCAATTTCGGTCAGATCTTAAAAGATGATCTTATGCCTTACCGTGATGAGCTTTTGATCAGTACAAAAGCCGGTTATGATATGTGGGAGGGACCTTATGGCAACTGGGGAAGCCGTAAATATCTGATCGCAAGTTTAGACCAGAGCTTAAAGAGACTTGGACTTGAATATGTCGATATTTTCTACCATCACCGCATGGACCCGGAAACACCGCTTGAAGAGACAATGGGGGCTCTTGATTCCATCGTAAAAAGCGGTAAGGCACTTTATGCCGGACTTTCTAACTATGATGGACCAACCTTAAAGAAAGCGGCAGCTATCTTAAATGACTTAAAATGCCCGTTCATCATTAACCAGAACCGCTATTCGATCTTTGACCGTACCATCGAAAATAACGGCCTAAAGGAAACTGCGCATGATCTTCATAAAGGTATCATCGCCTTCTCACCTTTAGCCCAGGGTATGCTGACCAACCGCTACTTAAACGGTATCCCGGCAGACAGCCGTATTGCAAAGGACGGCCGCTTTTTACATGAATCTTCCTTAACGCCGGAACGCCTGGCTCAGATCAAAGCATTAAATGAACTGGCAGGAGAACGTGGTCAGACACTTGCAGAGATGGCATTAAGCTGGATCTTAAAGGACGATCATGTGACAAGTGTTCTGATCGGTGCCTCAAAACCGGAACAGATCTTAGACAATATCGGTATCATCGGACATACTTCTTTCTCCAAAGAAGAACTTGAAAAAATCGACGCTATCGCAAAATAAGTAAACAAAAAAACAGTTCCAGATGCGTTATCCGCACATCATGGAACTGTTTTTTAATCATTATCTGTAATCTATTTTTTCGCTTCCTTGAAGATGATCTCATTATCATAGGCAAGTCCTAATTTACTCTTTGCAGTATCTTCCACATACTGTTGGGACTTTGTATATGTCTCATAATTGCTCAGTTGTTCTCCCCTTGCAGTTTCATCCTCTAACTGCTTCTGGAGTGATGCTTCCTGCTGTATGTACTCCTGATCCTTCTGGTAAACCCGGATGATCTGAACAGACATTACCGCAACAAATGCAATGACGATCAATCCAATACAAAGCTTGCCTGCTCTGTTATTATTCTTTTTTCGACGTCCCCTACCTGCCATATCTGTTTCCTTCCATCTGATATACCGCTGTCCTGACTGTTTTTCGCAAACATACCGTCAGACTATAGTTTACATAACCCAATTTTAACTGCTCTGCACACTTTTTTCAATCGTTTTCTAAAAAAATGTATAATTTTTTTCCCATGTTTTCTGACTGGTAGTAAAATAGTACCAAATATTTTGCCGAGCAGACCAAAAACCGCCCCAAAGACCATCACATTGATCCGTATGACAAAACGGCTGAGCAGAAGATAGTAGAGCAGCATGCCAAGCACGATTCCACCTATGGAAAATCCTCTCACCATGCCGTCATTTTCCCGATACAACATCACAAAAACCACTGCCGTACAGCAGATCCAGTATACAAAATCCTCCATGCCGATCCAGAAATTCCCATGGGGCACGATTCTGCGAAAAATACGCAGGATATCATACAAAAGAAACAATGCTCCGCCAATCAGTATGGATACTCCAAGTGAGGCTGCCTGTTCACTGATCGCCGCGCTGACAGCCATCATTTAAACAATCTCCCTAAAATAGATTCTGCCTGTTTTCCTGTACTTTTGATATCGGAATAAGTCAGGGAATCGATTCTTCCTTCAATATCAATTTCGCCTTTTTCCAAAGTCAGACGATTCACATGGAGATCGTGCCCTTTTATCAAAAGCATACCAAGTTCTGTTTCTAACAGAATTTCTGCCACATCAAATGACAACACGTCCACAACTCCGGAAAAAGCCCCGCTTTTGCGGTTTGCAAGCAGTACTTTATGTGACTTTGTCACATTTGTATTTCTATCATCCATCCTAAGACCTCCTGATACTTATTAGCGGAAATATCTATCACCGTTTCTAAATATATTAGAAGGTCTTTGTTTTTATGCTATATATTCAAATAAATCTTTTGCCTGTTCTTTTTTTGTCGTATCCAACAGATCAAGCACACGCACTTTTACGGTTTTCGTTGGATTGTCAACACTTTTTCAGACAAATTTTTTTAGGTTATTTTTCCGATATTGTACAGGCGTTTGATACCCTAAGGAAGAATGTATGCGGTGATGATTATACCAGTTTACATAATCCCATAGTTTTATCTTCAGTTCTTCCTGCGTATGGAATGTTTCATTCCATACAAATTCTGTTTTTATAATCTTGAACGTAGCTTCTGCCACTGCATTGTCATAAGGACATCCCTTATGGCTCAGGGAGCGTTCCATATGGAACGTTTCTAACAGTTCTTCAATTGTCTCGTTTTTAAATTCATTTCCACGGTCTGTGTGGAAAATATGGATTTCCGACAGATTTCCGTCTACTTTCATAAATGCCTGTTTTACAAGTTCTGCTGTTTTATGTTCTCCTGCACTGTATCCAATAATCTCCCTGTTAAAAAGATCAATCAGTACACAAATATAATTCCAGCGGTTTCCTACCCTTACGTAGGTCAAATCACTTACCACTACATTGCGGTATGGCTGGTTTTGAAATTGTCGGTTCAACACATTCTCTACTTTTGATTCATTACATCTGTCTTTTTGCGGTTTAAACTGTGCTGTAGTATAGCTTGATACCAGACCTTCCTGTTTCATAATCCGTCCAATCCTGCGTCTTGATACCTGTTTCCCGCAATCAGCCAGTTCTTTCTTGATCTTTCGTGTACCATAATGGTTCCGGCTTTTTCTAAAAATTTCCTGAATGTCTGCAGTGAGTTCTGATTCATCTTTTTTTGCTGCTGCTTCATAATAATAGGTGCTTCTGTTTACCTGTAGGACGCGACACATTGCTGATACAGAGTATTTGTGGGCATTTGCTTTAATCACATTTACTTTCGTCCTAAGATCAGCGCCGCTTGTTTTAAAATATCATTTTCCATTCTTAACTGCTGGTTTTCTTTCCGAAGCCGGATCAGTTCTTCCTGCTCCGGAGTCCGGTTATCTTTTTCATGGAAAGAACCGGAATTGGATGCCTGCTTTACCCACTTGTCAAACAGGGAAGTAGCAATGTCATATTCACGGCAGATATCACATCTGCGTTTGCCGGAACGATATAGTTCCACCAGTTGCTGTTTAAATTCATCTGTATATTTGCGAGGTTTTCGTCGTTGTTTTTGTTCGGTCATAAAGAGTGCTCCTTCGTGTATTTATTATAGATTATATGACCTTAAAAAATCTGTCCAGTTAATTGTAACCTATCCACGTTCCAAATGCGATCTCAATGATATCTCCGACTTTGACATTAACCGATGCCTTTGCCGGTTTTCCATTTACCGATACCCTTCCTGCATCGCACGCTTCATTTGCCACCGTACGGCGTTTGATCAGACGGGATACCTTTAAAAATTTATCAAGTCTCATTATATAATCCTCCTCTTATTCATAAAATGCAATGAACAAAGAGCCGCTTGCGACTCTTTCGCGCTCGAGTGGTGCTGTTTACAGCTAACTTCTTCTCCGCGAGATGCGCATCCCGCCCGGAGGGCCTTTTGTGTAATAGGGAATTTCCTATTACATTAAAAAGCGGATTCCGCAACCGGAACCCGCTTAGAATCTTTTCTGTTATGATTATGCGTTAACCATATCTTTTAAAGCCTTACCAGCTTTGAATTTTGGAGCTTTAGAAGCCGGAATAACCATCTCTTTACCGCTCTGTGGGTTTCTTCCTGTTCTCTCTGCTCTCTCAGATACTTCAAATGTTCCGAATCCAACTAACTGGATCTTCTCACCTTTTTTTAATTCTTCAGCTACAACGTCTGTGAAAGCTTTTAATGCTGCTTCTGCGTCTTTTTTGCTTAATTCAGTTTTCTCAGCCATTGCTGCAACTAATTCTGCTTTGTTCATGTTAAAAATTCCTCCTCTGGATTTTCACAGTAAATTTAATTTTGCGGTCTTCTGATGCACCAATCCCTGACGGATATCCGTACACTGTAATACCTACTTCATTATTTATACTTGTTTTTACTTCTGTTGTCAAGGAAAATCCCCTAAATATGGGCATTTTTACATACATTTTCCGTTCAGGATTATGATTAAAGCATTTTATCGATCATCGCATGTACTGCTTTTGATAAATCGGATGATTTTTTGTCAGCATCTGCAAGGGAAGTTCCCTTTACACCCAGATAAAATTTTACTTTCGGCTCTGTACCGGATGGTCTTACACATACCCACGCACCATCTGTCATCTCGTAGTAAAGAACGTTAGAAGATGGAAGTCCTGTCGGTGTAACCTTACCGGTTGCAAGATCTGTAACAGTGTCTTTCTTATAGTCGCGGATTGCAGTCACTTTATAATCACCGATCTCCTGTGGTGCCTGATCACGCAGTGTATTCATGATCTCCTGAATCTTTGCAAGACCCTCGATACCTTTTAAGGTGATGGATGTCACATCATCTTTGTAATAGCCGTATCTCTCATACATTGCAAGCATTGCATCCCACAATGTCATGTTCTTTGTCTTATAGTAAGCGGCTGCTTCACAGAGTGTCATGGATGCTACGATCGCATCTTTATCTCTCGCATAGGTTCCTGTCAGACAGCCATAGCTTTCTTCCATACCAAACAGATAGGTTCCTTTTCCTGTTTTCTCAAATTCCAAGATCTTCTGACCGATAAATTTAAATCCGGTCAGCACTTCTACCAGCTCGATTCCATAATAGTCAGCGATCGCATCTGCCATATTCGTAGAAACGATAGAACGGATAAATGCACCGTCAGCCGGAAGGCTTCCGTCACGCTCTTTGCGCTGTCCGATCACATAATCACCGATCAGGCATCCTGACATATTACCGGTTAAGCTGTGATATTCTCCTGTTTTGCTGTCCTTTACATACACACCGAGACGGTCTGCATCCGGATCTGTCGCAAGAATTAAGTCTGCATCTACTTTTTTGCCAAGGGCAAGTCCAAGTTCAAATGCTTCTGCTGCTTCCGGGTTCGGATAACTTACCGTCGGAAAATCACCATCCGGCAGCTCCTGCTCCGGAACAACATATACATTTTTGAAGCCAAGCTCTTTTAATACACGGCGTACCGGAATATTTCCTGTTCCATGTAATGGTGTATAAACGATCTTTAACTCTCCGCCCACTTTATCAATGCAGTCCTGATGCAGAACCAGTTTCTTTAATTCAGCAATGTAAGGATCGTCGATATCTGCTCCGATCACCTGATAAAGTCCTGCTGCTTTTGCCTCATCAAGCGGCATGGTCTTTACTGTTGCATAATCGGTTACTTTTTTTACTTCATCCATGATTCCGGTATCATGCGGAGGTGTGATCTGTGCACCATCCTCCCAGTATACTTTATATCCATTGTACTCCGGTGGATTGTGGCTTGCTGTCACATTGATTCCGGCAATACAGCCTAATTTACGTACTGCATAGGAAAGTTCCGGGGTTGGTCTTAAAGATTCAAATACATATGCTTTGATTCCGTTTGCTGCCAGGCAGAGTGCTGCTTCATCTGCAAATTCCGGTGACATGTGGCGGGAATCATAGGCGATCGCAACTCCGCGCTTCTGCCCGTTTACCTTGCTGATATAATTTGCAAGTCCCTGTGTAGCCTTGCGTACGGTGTAAATATTCATACGGTTGGTTCCGGCTCCGATCACACCACGGAGTCCTGCCGTACCGAATTCCAGATCCATATAAAAACGGTCTTCGATCTCTTTTTCGTTTCCCGCAATATTTTTCAGTTCATTTCTGGTATCCTCATCAAAGTAAGGATTATTCAGCCAGCTCTCATAATTTTCTTTGTATCCCATTTTTCTTTCCTCCCATACTTATGATTCTGTCTTTATATTAGCGATAACAAACTTGTTTTTCAAGTACTATTCCATGCTAAATTTGTACAATTCTGTCCTTTTTAATTACTGTTTCCGGATAACGTTGACAAAAGTTCTGACAGAGTAGAGAGATAATCCGTACTGCTGCCCGTTGATGTGCCATCCCCGGTGCCGGTTCCCGAAGTCCCATCCGTCAAAATTCCGCTGCTGTTTTCCAGTGAATCCCCCGTCGAGGTTCCAGTGCTGCTTCCCACAGAAGTTCCGGCAGTTGTTCCGCTGCTTTCCCCAGCTGTATGGCTTCCTGCAAGACTTCCCGCAAGGCTCCCTGCCGCTCCATCTGTCGTAGTATCTGTTTCGTTCGTCACGGAATCCGCTGTTTTTTCTGTTTCTGTCTCTTCCGCAGTGCTTTCTGTTCCACTTCCATCACCGGACATTCCGATCACGATCGTTGCCTCTTTTGAATTAACAAACAGCTTCTTATTGTAAGTATCATATCCGGGAGCTGTAACAGCAAGACTGTGCACTCCATACTGGATCGGAACTGCCTCCTCGGTGTCGATCACTTTTCCATCAATCTGAATGATCGCATCCTCCACATCCACAGCAAATAAAATATTTCCAAACTTTGGTCCCTCACCCTTTAAAGTGTTAAGATCAAGTGTCTCTTTCTGTCCGCTCTCGATCGTAAGATCTGTACTTCCGCCATATCCGTTATTTGCCACAGTCACAGTATAAGTTCCTGCCGGCAGTTCCATCGTCATATCTTTGGTCACTTCCGCAAATATTTTGCTTCCGATCTGGATAAAACTTCCCTCAAAAAGTTCTGTATTCGTCAGCGCAAGTTCCCCATGTCCGGTTGTGACAACAATGGAGATCATTTTTTTCCTATACCGGTCACCCGCAGTGTATCTAAATCGGACAGATCTGATAACTGCTTTCTCACATCATCTTCACAGATATAAAGATCTGCATCATAGGAATACCGTTCATCTCCGATCTTAAAAATCCTCCGATCCATATCCACCGAATAACGTGATACATCCGGATATTCCCAGACAGCATCGGAAATCTGCACCTGCGTGATCTTTCCCTGATCATCTTTTTCTCCCACCGTGATCACTCTGCCGGGTTCAAAATAAGACACCGCTGTGCGGTTTCCATATTTATCGAGAAATCTGGTTGCGATTGTGTAATAATACACATATTCTTTACCGGATGCGATCTGCTCTAATGTCAGACATTCTGCCTGCATATCATTCGATCTGATCAGGAACTGGTCTGTTCCGACCACATCTTCCCCGGTTGCCTCCACCGACTCATTTGCATCATCCGAAACATCCTCCGTTTTGGCATCTTTCTCCTGATCCGGGTAATAATAACGCCCGGTCACAACCGTATTCTTCTTTCCGCATGCACTAAACAGCATGATCATTGCTGCAAGCAGCAAAATAATCCTGTATTTTATCTTCATGTGCTCTCCTGCTTTCTAAAATATTGTGCAAATAATTATACCGCAAACTATCTACACGGTAAAGTGGAAGAGCATCTGTAAAAACTGTTCCCTTGCATCTTCCTGCGCAATAACTTTCTCTAATTTTTCTATATTTCTCCCTGACAGCCATGCTTTATGTGAATTATAATAACGGTTTGCGATCTTCCAGAATTTTTCCGGATATGCAAGATAAACATACAGATATTTCAGTTCTTCCGGCGACAGCTTTTTTACCCGGTCATAATTACGTATCAGATCCATGCCAAGTCCTGCATTCCAGTTATTCTTTTCCATCATTTTCCGGATAAAGTTTGCAAGATCCCCGACTCTCTCCTGATACAGGAAATTTTCAAAATGAACGACTGCAATTCCATCCTGTGAGAAAATAACATTGTGCTGGTTATAGTCACCATGACAGAATCCGATCAGTTTCTCCTGCCGTCCAAGATCCTTTAAAATATCCGTTGTCTCTTTCGCTTTTTTCACATATTCCGGATACCAGACCGCAAACATCATCTCAAAATCATTTTTTTTCTTTTTTGCACGGATATAATTCTTTACTTTGTTTAACTCACGGTTTCTTTTTTCATAAAGCATTAACAGACTGTTCTGTCCCGATCGTAAAAACTCCGGTACACTGCCCTCATAATTCTGTGCAGACTGATGCAGCAGCGCAAGTTCTTTTACTGCGCTAAACATATCTGACCTGTTTTTCGTATCACATTCTGCACCCGGATACGCCTGATATAATATGTATTTTGTTTCCTCCTCATTCACAGAAAACGGCTCGCCCTCTTTTGTGCGCATTATCGTTTCCACAGTTCTTCCCTGTCTATCAAGATGATCCAGCATATCTGCTAAAAACTCTGCCCGTTCTTTCGAACCTCTGTATTCACGCAATATTTTTGGTCCCTGTTCGGTATCACACTGATAGCTGTCCCGTCCTCTTGAGATGGATTTTACTTCCAGTTCGTATTGTTCTAATACCTGTTCCGGTCGATTATACAAAAAAACGCCCCCCATATGATTGATTACGGTCTTACCACCGTGTCTCTTCATCATATGAGAGGGTTTGTTCATTCATGACTACAGATTCTCTCCAATAGTCTTTCTTTTGTATTCAGCTCCGGTTCATCAAGCACCAGTTCCAAAAGACCTTTTAATGTTTCCCCGATCTCTTTTCCCGGTTTCATCCCGGCAGCGATCAGGTCACTTCCATTGACTGCCAGGTCCCGTATCGTAAGGCACTGATTTTTTTCTAAAATATCCCGGTATAATGCCTCATATCCATCCACGTATGCTAACTTTTCTCCCCTCTGGTATTCGCTCTGTGCCAGGATATCTGCACGTTTTACCGCAAACAATGCCGGATACTGTTCCACTCCGATCCTGCTTACTGCTCTTCTAATATTTTTCTCTGAAAGAGGCGGATTATCATCATGCCAGCACACCAGACGGCACACCTTATCCGTCGTATCATTGTCAAACTTTAACCGGCGCAGGATCTTTCGTGCGATCTCACTGCCTTCCTTCGGATGTCCGTAAAAATGATCGCTGCCAGACTCATCCGTGGTCCTGCACGCAGGTTTTGCCACATCGTGTAACAACATTGTAAGGCGCAGCACCTTATCTCCCACAATATGATTTAAGGCTGCCACAGTGTGTTCCCCGACCGAATAACAATGATGCTTTGTGTTCTGCGGCGTCTCCATCATACGGTCAAACTCCGGCAGAAATACTGCTGTAAGACCTGTCTCCCATGCTGTTTTGATCTCGCCCGGATGCGCAGAAGTAATTAATTTTACCAGTTCGGTCTGTACCCGTTCCGCACTGACTTTTGCAATATTCGGTGCAAGTTTTACCATCGCCTTTTTTGTCTCTTCCTCAATCGCAAATCCAAGCTGTGCAGCAAAACGCACGGCACGAAGCATCCTAAGCGCATCTTCCGAAAAACGCTCTGTGGCACATCCCACGCATCGTATCACGCCCCGCTCTAAATCACCCACACCGTCAAATGCATCGACCAGACCGTTTTTGTCATTATATGCCATGGCATTGATTGTAAAATCACGCCGTTTTAAATCTTCCAGCAGACTCGCCGTGAACTGCACGTTTTTCGGGTGTCTTGCATCCTCATATTCACCGTCGATCCGGTAAGTTGTCACTTCAAATCCCTCATGTTCCACCATCACGGTGACTGTTCCATGCTGTATCCCGGTATCAATGGTATGGATCTTTTTTTCGGCAAATATTTCTTTAACCTGCTCCGGTTTCGCCTGTGTCGTGATATCCCAGTCCCCCGGTGTGCGGTGTAACATGGTGTCGCGCACACAGCCGCCGACTGCATACGCTTCATAGCCATGTTCTTCTAATGTTTCTATGATAAATTTTACTTTTTCCGGCAAAACGATTTTCATATACGGTAAGTTCCCTTTTTTGTTGTCTTGATCGAATAGAGCAGATCATCCGCCCGCTTGATCATCTGGTTGATTTCTTCCTCGTCATGAACGTCTTTCGCCGACACGATTCCAATGGAACAGGAAATACGCTGCTCTTTTTTGATAGAAATCTGTTTTTTCAGTTTCTCAGAAATCGCTCCTTCAAAACCGTCTGCCTGATCGATCTTTTTATAGATCAGCTCTGCTGTCTCTGTAAGTTTTTCTTCGTCTGCAGTAAAAAATACGATAATGTATTCATCCCCGCCGTAGCGGCATACAAATCCCTGTTTTTCACACAGACCCGAGAAAATGTCTGCCATTTCCTTTAAAACCAGATCTCCGACATCATGACCGTAAGTATCATTATAATGTTTAAAATTATCGAGATCAATAAACATCAGTCCCAGTTCCGGTTTTCGTTTTCCTCCCAGGAATTCATCCATCAGGGCTTTGATTCTCCGGTAAAACCCTTCTCTGTTGTAAATTCCAGTCAGTTGGTCTGTAACCGCAGAAAGATAAAGTTTATTGTTCATCTCGTATATTTTATCATATGCGTCCAGACGGTTCAAAGAATATTTTACCTCCCGGAACAAAAGCTGATACATGTTTAAGTCATCTTCATCTAACATATATCTGTTTACGGAAGAATGCCAGTTATCCTTCATCCTCACATAGGCGATCAGGAAATTTTCCAGTTTTGAATTGTTAAAATACGGTACTGCCACTAAAGAACACACATCATCCTCACCAAATAATGATGTGATATCCTGGTGCTCATTATAATTGCTGCTGATCTTCGAGATTGCATAACCTCCCGGATTCCGTTTCAGGGAAGCAATGATCCTGCCCGTCTGCCCGTCGTTTAATTCTATCCCTGTATTGTTGTATAACACCTGCGTCTGTCTCTCCATACAGCGCGCATATACCGCGCAATCCACATTAAAATGATTTAAAAACGTTTTCATGACCGCATCGATCATTTCTTCTGCACTGACTCCGGTCACGTCGATCAGTTTCTGCCAGGTTAAAATAAAATCCAGCTGGTGTTTTTTACTCTTATAAGCAAGCACCATACTTTCCTGCCAGAGAAGCGCATCTAATTCCTGTACGGAAATCTCCTTCTTCCCATCCTCATCATCTAAAGGCGGCAGGGTATCCATAATTTTTTCTGCCAGCTTTCCATAAGTGTTAAAATGTTTGTTTTCGTATTCCTCCAGTATGTTCTTTTGTTTTACTTCCCCTTTTTTATTTCCAAGATGATTGAAACACTCCATTCGCTTTTTCCGGAAAAGTGCATAGCTGAAAAACTGATTTCCCTCGGAGCATCTCAGATAATTCTCCGCTTTTTCATAATCTAAGTCAGCTTTTTCATAATCTCTATCGTATACGGCAAGCAATCCGCGGGAAAATGTATATAAAAACATGTCGTCATCAACTTTCGCATAATCATGGACAGTTCCAAACCCATCTCCCATCTTTTCTTTTTCTATAACGTAATTTAAAAACTGTCTGCAATTATTTAAGTAGCGCTCACAATTAAACCTGTTGCCCTCTAAAACAGACACAAGTGCAAGAAGTCCATATAATTTTGACAGATTGCATACCCTCAGACTGTTTAAATGCAGACGTTCCACAGCCTTCATGCACTGTGTCAGATAAAATTCCGCCTTTTCATACTGACCGCACATAATGCAGTTTAAAGACATATTATACTGCACTTCTGCAATATCTCCCGGCTCCCTCAGATAATAAAACAGACGGATGGCATGCGTGTAATACGCCATTGCACGTTCATTTTCACCGATCGCACATAAATTATATGCAATTCCCGAATAGATACGGCCTGCCTGGATTGATCTTTTATCTTTCAATGCTTCATACGTGCGCACCGAATAAAGCAGGGAAATTTCATACATGCCATTTGTCGACGAAAGCATGATATTTTTCTGGTATGCCGTGTTGATCAGATGTTCATTTTCGATTTCTTTGGCAATACGTATTCCCTTGCTGAAGTAGATCAGAAGTTCTTCAGACTGATTCGCCTTCTCGACGATTTCCGGCTTATTGTCATATGCATAAATATATACATGTGCCAGATGATTGCGGTAATTGTAGCGGATCAGATTTTCGGTCAGGCTTTTCTCTATTTTTACATCCTGCGCACAGAAAAATATGTTATACCAGCCGGACATCTGTATCTGGGTTTTGAGTAACTCGGATAAAAACTTCCGGTAATCATCCGATATTTTTTCTGCAATACAATATGTTTCGCCTGCCATCTCTAAGGCTTCTTTTAATTTTCCCTGATACATATACGCAGTTGCGATCAGATAGTCCTGCTCATATGCACACTCATCTTCCCTTCCGGCAAGATGAATTTTTTCTAAATCCTCGCAGATTTCAAGAGCTTTGGGAATATCCTTCCTTAAAATGGAAACTTTTGCAAATAAAAGCCACATGCGAAAACGCGCAGGATCATCGACAAAGAGATTATCAAATTTTATCTTTCGCTCTATAACCTCCAGATAATATGCTGCCTGGTCAAAATCAAGAAATTCCACCATATTCTGCAGTTTGCGGTAGACCTTTTCGCTTCCGTAGTCAGCATATTTTCCATCATCTGCGATTTCTTCTTTTTTCCTGCCGGAATTTCCGATATGGTAAATCTTGCTGCCATCATCTAATGTCTCGTAAAGCATCTCCCAGTCCGGCACTAAAAACTCCGGCATTGCCTGAATATCACTGACCCCAAGCACAAGACCTATATTGCTGTTCTCGGCTTTTAAAATTCGCGCTGTCAATTGCATCGTACTTTTTGAGGCCAGCTGAAAACGGTTCAAAATAAGAAGAACCGGATGCCTGTCTGCAATGGCATACAGCATACGTTCAAGTGCCGCTAGCATGCGCTCCTGTTCATATGCCACCTCATCGAGCAAAATGATCTCTTCCCTTTTTGCATATCCCCGGTTAAAATAGCCAAGCAGTACCGGCCGGTGCAGATAATACACATCACATTCTTCCATAAATTCTTCGAATGTACCCGTCATATACCGCCTGAAGCCATCACAGATCATGGTAAGATACGGCTCATATGCACTGGTGATCTCACCCGGTTCAAATTCGTGCATCTGTACGAAAATATTCTCCATTTTCTCCAGCTGATCTGTATAACTTAATTCTTCTATGGAAAATTGTCCACTGTATCTGACCAGAAGATGGTTCTTTTCCACAGTTCCCAAACCGGCTGCCACCTGTTCTATCGCACCATCATAATACTTTTCTATCATCTTCTCCCATCCCCCTGAAAAAATAATATTTTGTGTTACATGTACTTTCTGCAGGTCTTATGATCCCATTTTAAAAACGCTACCGGAATCGTTTCCATTTTATGTTAAAAGTAAACAGAACCGTATGATTCAGCGAATCTGTCTATATTCGCTGAATCACTTTGCGGTTCTGTTTTTATTTTTTAGTATGCTTTACCCCAATATACTAATTTGTGAGCCGGTTTTCCGCAGCATACACATACATCTGAGATATGTTCCTGATCATGAAACGGCATACAGCGTGATGTCACTGCAAGATCTTCTTTGATCTTATCCTCACATGCCTGATCTCCACACCACATTGCACGGATAAAGCCCGGTTTCTCATTTGCGATTGTTGTAAACTCTTCGTAGTTATGTGCATCCCAGATATGTGCATCTCTGTGTGCCTTTGCACGCTCAAACATATCTTTCTGGATCTGCTCTAATAACTCCGGAAGTTTTGCTTCAAGCTCATCTAATGCAACCTCGATCTTCT
This sequence comes from Roseburia rectibacter, assembly GCF_014287515.2. Taxonomy (NCBI): domain Bacteria; kingdom Bacillati; phylum Bacillota; class Clostridia; order Lachnospirales; family Lachnospiraceae; genus Roseburia; species Roseburia rectibacter. Next base: position 731,954 of record NZ_CP092473.1, on the reverse strand, counting down.
CTCTGGTATCACGGCGCACAATCACACATTTGCCTGCTGCAATATCCTTTGGTCCAAGTTCGATACGAACCGGAATACCTCTCATCTCCTGCTCGGAGAATTTCCATCCCGGACTCTTGTCAGAATCATCAAGTTTTGCACGGCAGACTTTTCCGATACGCTCGCAGACTTCTTTTGCGGTGTCAAGCACACCATCTTTCTGCTGCTGGATCGGGATGACCATAGCCTGTACCGGTGCAATACGCGGTGGCAGCACAAGTCCTGAATCATCTCCGTGTACCATAATGATCGCACCGATCAGACGTGTTGTCATACCCCAGGATGTCTGATATACATACTGAAGTTTGTTGTCCTTATCAGTGTACTGAATGCCAAATGCTTTTGCAAATCCATTGCCAAAGTTATGGCTGGTTCCTGACTGCAATGCTTTTCCATCATGCATCAGCGCTTCGATCGTGTAAGTTGCATCTGCGCCTGCGAATTTTTCTTTTTCTGTCTTCTGTCCACGGATAACCGGCATTGCAAGTACATCCTCACAGAAATCCGCATAGACATTTAACATCTGTACGGTTCTCTGCTCTGCTTCCTCTGCAGTCGCATGTGCGGTATGTCCCTCCTGCCATAAGAACTCTCTGGAACGTAAGAACGGACGTGTTTCCTTCTCCCATCTTACAACAGAACACCACTGGTTATATACCTTTGGCAGATCACGGTAAGACTGGATAATATTTTTATAAAAATCACAGAACAATGTCTCTGAAGTCGGTCTGACACACAGACGCTCCGGAAGCTGATTTAAGCCGCCGTAAGTAACCCATGCAACTTCCGGTGCAAACCCTTCCACGTGATCTTTTTCTTTCTCTAACAGACTCTCCGGGATAAACAACGGTAAATATACATTTTCAACGCCTGTCTCTTTGAAACGGCGGTCTAATTCATGCTGGATATTCTCCCAGATCGCGTAACCCGCCGGACGAAGGATCATACATCCCTTTACGGATGAATAATCGATCAGTTCCGCTTTTTTGACCACGTCTGTATACCACTGGGCAAAATCTTCCTCCATGGAAGTGATTGCCTCTACTAACTTCTTGTCCTTTGCCATGATAAATCTCCTTATTCTTTAAAAACCTTTGGATTTATTTTATGATAAACCAAAAGGCTTGTCAATTTTAAACTCCAGTTTTCTATGTGTCTTTGGATGACGGAATGCGATCTTGAAAGAACATAGTGCAAGCTGTTTTCCTGACGGGGTAATATTTTCTTTGAAATTATACTTTTTATCCCCGACGATCGGCATTCCTGCATGTGCAAGCTGTACGCGGATCTGATGATGACGTCCGGTATCAAGCTTTATTCGTAAAATGGCATTTCTCCCATTCTGCTCAATTACTTCATAGGAAAGTTTTGCATGTTTTGCCTGCAAAGTTCCTCTCTCTACCACCTCAGATGTGTTTGTCTGTCCATTCTGTAAGAGATCATCCTCTAAGGTTCCCTTTTTCTCTTCCGGCACTCCGTCCGTCATGGCATAATAGTATTTGTCTGTCAGTTTTGTTTTGATCTGACGGCTCAAATCCGATGCTGCCTCTTTATTTTTAGCAAATACCATGACTCCTGCGACCGGCTGGTCCAGACGGTGCACCACACCGATATAAGGTGTTTCTCCTTTGGATGCCCGGTAGTTTTTAAGCAGGCTCTCCATATCCGCCTGTCCGATACGTTTTGTCTGTGTTGCCACGCCTGCCGGCTTTTTGCAGACGATAATATCTTCATCTTCATAAATGATCGCTGGCTGCATACTGTTCCTCATTTCTACTATTTGACCGGCATATTATCCACGCAGCTTACAAAATCCTCTCTCCTTGCGGACTCTTCTCCCGGCAGCGGAGTGGAACGCTTTCCGCCACTCTTGGAACATTCCTGACATACATCCGAACCAGCCGATGCTTCTGTTCTTCCAAATCTGCACTGCTCCGGGTGATCTCCGCTTGCAAGATACACACCTTCTATATTTTCTCCTGTCACTATGACAGTTGGTTTTTCATAGTTACCCATCTTTTGTTTCCTCGCTTATCCTTTATTTCATCCGGATGACTGACTTTGTCAGAGCCCGAACTTCTTTATTATATACCCTTTTTATACTCCAGTTCAAGTTCCTCTGCCAGATATCCATCACTCATGCAGTGCATATCTGAAATTCCTTCACTCATGAGCTCATATACTTTGGAATGATAAAAAAAGTTTAAGGCTGCATCAACGGATTTTCCTGTTTTTTTAGCAAATAGTTCAACTACCGTATTAAAAACTTTATCATTCGCTGCACCACCTATAACAATATCATAATCAGAGGCATCTCTTCTACTTCTGCAGTTTAATATAAAATCCAGCCATTCTTCAGAATATGAATCAAATTTCAAAACATTTAGATTGTGCTCTATACTTTCGTCAAATTCATATGCGGAAACAATTCCAGGTTTTCCGCGTCTTTTAAATTTACCACACCACTTAACAGCCTATTTCGTATTCTGGAATTATATAATCATTCAAAATACTGCTCTTCTCTGTCAATGCACTGTATATTGTCTGCGCATTTACCCCCAGCTTAACTGCAACATTTTCAATACAAAATATTGCAAATTCCAATTCTTCTGAATTTTCTATATTTTGTTTTGTCATTTTTTCTCCATTCCGGTTATTTTTTATCTGTTATTTAATAACATAATACCACAAAAAGATCCTGTCCATAAAAACAGAATCTTCTTGTGGTATTATGTTCACAAACTACAATTTAAAGTAGTACCCCACTCCCCAAATAGTCGGAGACTATTTGGGGACACAAACTATAGTTTAAAGCGGTATCCGACACCCCAAATAGTCGGAGACTATTTGGGGACACAAACTATAGTTTAAAGCGGTACCCTACCCCCCAAATAGTCTCTATATACTGGGGTTTATTGGTATTCATCTCAATCTTTTCCCTGATCTTTTTGATATGCACAGTCACGGTTGCGATATCTCCGATCGACTCCATATCCCAGATCTCACGGAAAAGTTCTTCCTTTGTGAACACATGGTTCGGATGCTCTGCTAAGAATGTTAAAAGATCGAACTCCTTGGTCGTAAACTGCTTTTCTTCTCCATTCACCCAGACACGTCTCGCTGTTTTATCAATACGGATGCCACGGATCTCAATGACGTCATTCTCCACGATATTGCTTCCGATCAGCCGTTCATAGCGGGCAAGATGTGCTTTGACCCGTGCGACAAGCTCACTCGGTGAAAACGGCTTTGTAATGTAATCATCTGCACCGAGTCCGAGTCCCCTGATCTTGTCAATATCATCTTTTTTGGCAGATACCATAAGTATCGGTGTATTCTTTTCTTCTCTGATCTGTTTACAGATCTCAAATCCGTCAATCCCCGGCAGCATCAGATCTAAGATATACATATCAAAATCTTCCGAGAGTGCACGTTTTAACCCGACCACCCCGTCATTCTCGATCTCAACCTCAAAACCACTTAATTCCAAATAATCTTTCTCTAAATCTGCGATTGCTACCTCGTCTTCAATAATCAAAACCTTACTCATTTGGTACCTCCTGATATTTACGAATTACAAAATACATAACTGTTCCGATGGCTTCCTTACTGGTTGCCCAGATCTTTCCACCGTGGTCTTCTATGATCTTCTTTACAATAGACAAACCGATACCGCTGCCACCGGTTGCAGAATTACGCGACGCATCCGCACGATAAAAGCGGTCAAAAATATATGGCAGATCTCTTGCAGAGATACCTCTGCCGTTGTCCTCGATCTCCACCTGGATAAAGTCACCGACATCTTTGATACGGATATTGATAAATCCCTGCTGTTTATCCAGATACTTGATGGAATTACCTATAATATTATGGATCACACGGCGGAGCTGCTCCGGATCTGCAATGATCAGAACATTTTCATCCACATAATTAAAATAAGCAAGCCTGATATTTCTTGTCTCGAGGTCAAGCCCGATCTCCTCTACGCAGTCATTAAAATATTCTGATACGTTAATTTTTGCAAAATTATATGGAATACGATTTGTATCAATTTTAGCATACAATGTCAACTCATTTAAAAGTGTATCCATTTCGTTTGCCTTATTATAGATCGTGCGGATATATTTATCCCGTTTCTCCGGTGTATCAGCTACACCATCCATAAGTCCTTCCGCATATCCCTTTACTGCTGTGATCGGTGTCTTTAAATCATGCGCAATATTACTGATCAGTGTCTTATTTTCTTTTTCACCCTCGATCTTTTCCTCCGCATTGTCTTTTAAGCGCAGACGCATCTCCTCAAACGATCTGCAGAGTTCACCGATCTCATCCTTGCTGTCCGATTCCACGGAGAAATCAAGATTACCATCTTTGATATTCTGTGCTGCCGTCTGCAGTTTTCTGATCGGATTGATCATGCTCGTATACATCCAGATGGTTAACATTGTCGCTGTCAGCACAAGAATGAGAATAATGGAAACTAATACATCAATGAGCAGTTTCTTTACCTCAGGAACAGTCTCCTCTAAAATTGTAACGATAAATGCACTTCCCGCACTTCCATCCTGAAACTGGAAATCGATCTGCTTGATCAGTACCTGTTCATCACCGTCAATGTAAGTTCCGGCATCCTCATCTTTCACAGTATCCCCATAGGATGGCAGCTGTGTCAGAAGTGAAATACTTGCATCCTCGCCAATGTAAATCAGCTCCTTATCTTTTCTTACGATCAGATAAGAACTCTTCTCCTCTAAAGTCTGATTAAGTTCATCTAAATAATCCTGATCTTCCAGCCGCGCCGGATCATCCTTCGCCGTATCCTTCAGTTCTTTGAAACATTCTTTGGTAAAGCGGCTCAGAAGCTGCATGGAATTTGAAAAATAACTATAATTATTTTCCGTGATCCCATAAGTCTGCTCAATCGCTTTTACCTGGATACGCTGAAAACTGAAAAGTGCCGCCATCATCAGCACGATCGGGACAAAAATAATAATACAAAAAGAAATAATAATTTTGGATTTCAGTTTCATTGTAATCTCCCTGCCATAAAAAATGGTCATAAAAGCATCTTTATGATTTCATAAAAATACCTTTATGACCTATTATAACATGAAAAATTACAAATCCCATTTATTTTATATAAAATTGTCTAAACTTTTTGTGAAACCGGATCTGTCTTTTCACTTAAAATCTTCGAGGAAATTTATTTCGAGGAAATTTATTTCAAGGAAATTTATTTCCTTATAGATATTTCTTTAATGTATCAGCCTTATCAACTGCCTCCCACGGAAGGTCTAAGTCTGTACGTCCGAAATGTCCGTAAGCTGCTGTTCCACGGTAGATCGGTCTTCTTAAGTCAAGCATCTTGATGATACCTGCCGGACGAAGGTCGAAGTTCTCACGAATGATCTCAACTAACTTCTCATCGGATAATTTGCCTGTTCCGAAAGTATCTACCATAACGGATGTCGGCTGTGCAACACCGATCGCATAGGATAACTGGATCTCACATTTTTCTGCAAGACCTGCTGCTACGATGTTCTTTGCAACGTAACGTGCTGCATATGCTGCAGAACGGTCAACCTTTGTGCAGTCTTTTCCAGAGAAAGCTCCGCCGCCGTGACGTGCATATCCGCCGTAAGTGTCTACGATGATCTTACGTCCTGTTAAACCTGCATCTCCGTGTGGTCCGCCGATTACAAAACGTCCGGTCGGGTTAATGAAGAACTTGGTATCTGCATCGATCATATCTTTCGGAAGGATCGGATCGAAAACATATTTTTTGATGTCTGCATGAATCTGCTCCTGTGTTACATCATCATCATGCTGAGTAGATAATACAACTGCCTCAAGACGTACCGGTTTTCCAGCCTCATCGTACTCTACGGAAACCTGTGTCTTTCCGTCCGGTCTTAAGTAAGTCAGTGTACCGTCTTTTCTTACTTTTGTGAGCTGTAATGCCAGTTTGTGTGCTAAAGAGATCGGATATGGCATTAACTCCGGTGTCTCGTTGGTTGCATAACCAAACATCATACCCTGATCACCAGCTCCGGTATCAAGATCATCTGTCAGGGCACCCTCTTTTGCTTCTAATGCTTTATCAACACCCATTGCAATATCCGGTGACTGCTGGTCAAGTGCTACCATAACTGCACATGTATTTCCGTCAAATCCTGTCTTGGCATCGTTGTAACCGATCTCATTTACCGTTTTACGAACGATTGCCGGGATATCTAACTGTGCTTTTGTGGTGATCTCTCCGGTTACTAAAACGAAACCTGTACAGCTTGCGGTTTCACATGCAACACGGCTCATTGGATCTTCTGCCATACATGCATCTAAGATTGCGTCAGAGATTGCATCGCAGACTTTGTCAGGATGTCCTTCTGTTACGGATTCTGATGTAAATAATCTTTTTTCCATTCTTTTGCTCCTTTTTCTGATAGTGTTTTTTGCGTTTTCGCAAAAAAAAATCCACTTGCGAAAAACAAGTGGAAGTGATATCTGTAAATCAATCATCAAATCCTCTTATTGTTCGAACATATATACTGTAACGTACAATTCGCTCAGGTTGGCACCTTCCGTAGAGGGGTTGCCGTGACTTCACAGATCCTTTGTATCTCCATCACTCTGAATAAGAAAATTCTAAAAGTTATTAAGTTATAAAACTCACAGTGACTAACATACACCTGTTTTTCTAAAATGTCAAGGTATAATTTCTTAACCTTTTGCACAAACCCGATTGACTTTCAAATATGAAAATTCTATACTATACTTAATTATAAACGTACATATAATAGAATGCATGTTCCGCGGACATTCTGTTATCATGAATGAAATGGGGTTTTTTATGAAAAAGGTAACAGTCAACAAACTTGAACCCGGCATGATTACTGCCGAACAGATTCTGACAAAGAACGGACAGATGATCGTTGATAAAGGTGTCACACTTACAAGACCACTTATCATGCGTCTTTCTTTTTACTGTGTTTTAGAGGTCGGTATTGAAGATCCGGATGAACCAAAAGAACCGGAAACACCACATTTTATTCCGGCTTATTCCCAGAAGGTAAAAGCCTCGAAAGAATTTCAGACATTCCAGTTTGATCATTCTTTCGTATTGAACTCCTTAAAGTTTTCCATGGAAGGCTATGTTTTTCATGATCAGCCGCTTGACACAAATGATCTTCTTGACCAGACAGTTAAACTGTTTAATTCCTGTAAAACATCACTTGAGCTTTTTGATATGCTGCACAATATGCGTGCTTACGATGACAGCACTTATGCACATTCTTTAAATGTAGCTCTGATCTGCCGGCGTATCGGTAAATGGCTGAAAGTAGATGCTGACACTTTAGACACTTTAACACTCTGTGGTCTTTTGCATGATATCGGGAAATTAAAGATTCCGGATGATATTTTAAATAAACCAGGCAAATATACAGACGAAGAATTTGATCTCGTCAAAAGACATACAAAATTTGGCTACGAATTATTAAAACCGCTGCAGATCGATCCTCATATTAAAAAAGCTGCCCTGCTTCATCATGAGCGTTGTGATGGATCCGGTTATCCGCTAAAAGCAATCCAGAAAGACTTAGATGACTGCTCAATGATCGTTGCGATCGCTGATGTTTATGATGCCATGACTGCTGCAAGATCTTACCGTGCTCCTCTTTGTCCATTTCAGGTCATTGAGCGTTTTGAACAGGAAGGTCTTCAGAAGTATAAGCCAAAGTTCATCCTGACTTTTTTACAGCATATCGCATCCACTTATCAGAACAACCGTGTTCTTTTAAGTAACGGGCAGAGTGCCAATATCGTTATGTTAAACCAGCAGCATCTTGCAAGACCGATCGTACAGTTGAACGATAACTCCTGCATTGATTTGTCTACACGTCTTGATCTGCATATCCAGAGTATTCTGTAAGCGGACTGATTGCTGTAGATAGAATCCACTATTTTTCGGATATACCTGCAGTTTCAAAAAGAAGCGCTCAAAGAGGCTCCTTAGAAAACGATCATATTTTCTGATCGTTTTCTAACAGAGCTGCCTCTTCGAGCGCTTCTTCTGCTTCCTCTTCGATTTCTTCCGGTGTTCCATTCAAAACCGGTATCTTTCCAATATGCATAAACACACGTGCGGCAATCAACGGAACAAATCCCACAAATGCGCCATACACACCATATGCATAGACAGACACACATCCGATACATGCACCTGCAAAAAAAGAAAGTACTGTCATGGTATACATGATTCCTTTTCTGCGAAATTCCGGATCCTTTGTCAATATGTACTGTGTCCATGCAAGCAGCGACTGCTTAAAATTATTCGTGGTAAAAATGCTTGCACTGTTATACCCGGATGCACCGGAATAACTTCCCCACTGGAATGCCGAACAGAAAAATATCGGATAAAGACTTACAACCGCAGACATTCCCTCCGGCATGACCGCTGTTGCGGTAAGTCCTGCCGCATCTACCCAGAGTACCAGCCTTCGCATATCCAGTCTGGTAAAATTCGTCAGCAGATAGGAGATAACGATCGCACTGCCAAAAATAAGAAATGCCAGAAATCTTATTCCCACTTCTGCAAAATCTTTACCGGTAAGTGCCGCTGCCATCTCCATAACGTTTCCGGTCTGTGCAGATCCAAAATTTCCTGCATGCAGCAATATCGCATAAGTTCCAAGGAATCCACCAACCAGCGTGAGATTCCAGTGAAGTATCATATCCAGTTCTTTTTGAAATATTTTTCTCATCTTTATCCTCATTTCCTATGAATCAAAAAAAGACGTCTCCTATACCCGGAAACGCCCTTCTCTACTCCTAAGATACTTTCAGTGTAAACTTCTGAATCTCTTTCTCTGTACTTACTTTCTCGATCACAGCCCCCAGTGATGCGAGTTTTTTCTCAAATTCTTCATATCCACGTTCAATATAGTAGATATCATCTACCACTGTGATTCCTTCTGCTGCCAGCCCTGCGATCACAAGAGCCGCTCCCGCCCGCAGATCCGGTGCATTAACACGTGCTCCGGTATAATTGTCAACTCCGCCGATGATCGCTATATTGCTCTCGACTTTAAAATTGGCACCCATGCGCGCAAGCTCGCCCACATATTTAAAACGATTTTCAAAAATGCTTTCCGTAACGGTACTCGTACCCTCTGAAATACCTAATACCACTGCGATCTGTGGCTGCATATCCGTTGGAAATCCCGGATACGGAAGCGTTGTAACCTGTGTATGATGCAATGGTTTTGAAGATACCACGCGTACCGCATCATCAAACTCCTCCACCTCACATCCGATCTCAAGCAGTTTTGCGCTGATCGCTTCTAAGTGCTTCGGAATTACATTTTTTACTGTAATATCTCCCTTTGTGGCTGCTGCAGCAAGCATAAATGTTCCGGCTTCAATCTGATCCGGAATGATAGAATACTCTGTTTTATGCAGCTTCTCCACTCCGACGATACGGATCACATCCGTACCTGCACCTCTGATATTAGCACCCATGCTGTTTAAAAAGTTGGCTGCATCTACAACATGAGGTTCCTTTGCAGCATTTTCCAAAGTTGTTTTTCCCTCTGCCATGGCTGCTGCCATCATAATGTTAATCGTTGCACCGACAGATACCTTATCCAGATATATATGCGTTCCTTTTAACTGCTTTGCATCTGCAACCACAAGACCATGCCGGATATCTACTGTCGCACCTAATGCACGGAATCCTTTCAGATGAAGGTCAAACGGACGGCTTCCGATATCACAGCCACCCGGAAGAGCTACCTCTGCATGTTTATACTTGCCAAGGAGAGCTCCAAGCAGATAATAGGATGCCCTTATCTTACGGATATATTCATTGTCCACAACCAGATTGTGAATAAATGATCCGTTCATTTTCACCGTATGTGTATCCAGTCTGTCTACCTTCGCTCCGATATCACTGATCGCATTTAACAGCACATTGATATCTCTGACATTTGGTAAATTTTCTATTGTAACGGTCTCATCCGTCATGACTGCCGCAGAAATGATGGCAAGCGCAGCATTTTTTGCCCCGCCGATTTCCACTTCACCGACTAACGGATTGCCTCCTTTAATGACATATTGTTCCATATCACACCTCTATGAACCTTTTCATACAAACACATAATTATAGTTGCTATTATGTGCTTTTGTCAAGAATTATATCACAGTTTCAATTTTGTTGTAAATATGCAGATATTCCCAAAAAAATCTGCATTTCCACACACTTTACATTCAATTTTTATCAGTTACTGATATACTTCAGTGGATTAACTGCTGCGCCTCCGATATAGATTTCAAAATGCACATGCGGTCCTGTGGAGCGTCCGGTGCTTCCACTCAGTGCGATCGGTTCTCCCTGCTCCACTTTCTGGCCAACTTTCACTAACAGTTTACTGTTATGTGCATAACGTGTCAGTCTTCCATCTGCATGGCTGATCACGACATTGTTACCGTATCCTCCATTATAAGAAGCCTGGATCACAGTTCCGGCACAGGACGCATACACGGTTGTTCCAACCGGGCATGCCCAGTCCACACCTTTATGCATTCTTCCCCAGCGTCTTCCGAATCCCGATGTAAATCTTCCGCCGGCAATCGGTTTGATGTATGTCGGTGGTACGATCGTTCCCCGTTCCACAACTGCTGCCTTCGCTGCCGTCATGATTTTCTGGTGTGCCAGCTCCCTGCTTACCTCAGAGCCGTTTTCATATACGACGATATCATTTCTCTCACGATGTCCTGACACACCTTCTTCTATAACTTCCTCCTGATTGGTATACCAGGAATCATTTTCCATAATGACAGGTTCTTCCTCATAATCTTCCTCGTAAACTTCCCCTACAGTCAGCCTGATCTTTAAATCCGGTTCCGGAACCGCAATGATAAGCTCCTGTCCTTCTCGCAGTGCGTCTGCATTTTCGAGTCCGTTTAATGCCATAATATCCGTAACTTTTGTGTCATGGTCAAGTGCGATCACAGAGAGACAGTCACCACTCTCTACTACATATATTTTATTCGATTCTTTCTCTTTTGTTACTTCCGCAGCAGCATCACCCGGATTAGTAAATGCATCCGGCTGCACGTAATTTTCATAAACCTCAACATTTTCCACAAATGCCATGTCAAGGACACCTGTTTCATAAAAATCCGCCGCATCCGACGTCACAGCATCCAAAAGCTGTGTTGCCGACTCTAATGAGACACCTGCAAGCGATGATGCCTGTATATCCTGTGTTTCTTTTTCCCCTTCTTTTGCCAAATCGGCTTCGCTTTCTTTTTGTTTCAGATCCGCCGTTAATATTCCGTCAATCTGTCCTTCCAACGACTGGTATGTAACTGTATACGCATCTTCTTCATCCGCTTTTTTTCTGACCTGGTTCAAAAAATCCGTCACTTCATCGATTGTTGTAAAATTCCCACGGTAGGAACCGATCGCAACTGTATATGCACGCTCTCTGCTCTCAATCGTCTTTTCTGACAGCACATTTTTCAGTTGCTCTTCTAATGCTTCTTTCTTTTCCAGATGCACAAACGGCTTCTTTTCTGTCTTTACTGACCATTCATAATCCATACACAGACGTTTTTCTGACTCTGCTGCCAGTTCTCTTCTTGCCTTCCGGATTGCCTCCTTCACATCGACATTTTCTGCCACATAACCGACAAATATTCCATCTATATACACACTCTGATAACTCTGTCCTAATGCCGTCTGCTGCGTCAGTGCACCTCCCGCCAATATTATAAGAAATCCACCGGTAACGATCATTCCAGACAATAGTTTTTTATCTTTTAATCTTTTGTTCATCTTCTGACTCTTTCATTCCATTGATGTGATTTTACAAAGATTCTTTTTGGATCTGTGCCACAATCTTCTCGATCGTCTGTTCCACATTCAGACCATTCTCTGCAATCGTAATGTCTGCATATTTTTCATACAGTACAATTCTCTCATCATACAGATCTTTTAAAGTCTGTCCATCTTTTAAAACAACGCCCCTGCCTTTAATATCCGACAGTCTGCGGCTGATTCCTGTATAATCTAATTTTAAATAGATCACAGTTCCGATCTGCTTTAAATGCTCCATTGCCTCTTTTCCATATACAACACTTCCTCCGGTGGCAATGACTGAATGATGTGCTTCTATTTCACTGTTAATACGGTTTTCGACCGCAATAAATCCGTCAGGTCCTTCTTCTGCAATGATCTCGCGCAGCAGCTTTCCCTCTTTTTCCTGAATAACCAGATCTGCATCTACAAACTGATAGCCTAATACCTTTGCCAATATGACTCCCACGGTGCTTTTTCCGACACCAGGCATTCCGATCAGTACAATATTTTCTTTCTCCATCTGTTTTCTCCCACTATAAAAAACGTCGAAAGACTGTGCTTTCGACGTTCTCTTTTTACTCTGTTGCCTGCTCCGTCGTGCTTTCTGTCTCTGTATCTTTTATAGTTGTAAACAGGTTATCAAAATTCACGTCATCCCAGACTTTTTCTTTCACTGCCCACTCGATTCCTTCTTTCCATCCATCGAGCGTCTCATTATACAGATCATCTTTGCGCTGCTCAATAATGCTCTGGCGTGTCTCCTCTGTCGCATCCGCATCCACTTCTTTATCGAGACGTGCCACAAAATAAGAGCTGTCACCCTCGATCAGATCTGTCACTTCGCCTTCTTTTAAATCTTTCAGTGCCGCTAAAAGTTTCTCATCCACAGAATCATCTTCCTGTGTAAACGTGCCGGTACTTACTGTATAGCCTGCATCCTCTGCTGCTGCATCAAGACCGTCTTCCTTTGCTGCCTTTGCAAAATCAGCCACCTTTGCTGCAAGCTCCTCTTTCTCCTCATCCGTATAATCTACGGTATTGCCGCTCTCATCCCTATGTGTCGTCTTAGAAACACCTACATAACTATATGCGCCTGTTTTTGCTTCCTCATCCGTTACATTAGTGTCTGCATCCGCAACGATCGCTGCTTTCATTTTGCTCTGGATCGTCTCTAATGTAAGATATTCTTCCACGATTTCCTGCGTTGCACCGAGTGCCTTTATCGCATCTTTACTGTTATCTTCCATAAACTGTGTTGCAGCTGCGGTGATCGCCGCTTTCTCATCATCTGTAATGCTGACATTATACTCATCCATATGAAGCTGCAGCACGTACATATCTTCTAAAGAATCCATCACACTGTCTTTAAAATTATCCTGTCCGGTCGTTCCATTTCCATACAGATCAGATGTCCAGACATTTTTTCCAAAATATGCGGTATAAAAATCATCTGCTCCCGCCTGCCCAAATCTTGCTGCAAAGTTTGCGATTCCAAGTGTTACCGACTCTCCATTTAAAGTTGCCACTGTTTTATCTTTATTGACTCCGCCACAGCCTGTAAGTACAGATAAAGCCATAGCGCCACTTAACAATAATGCGGTAATTTTTCTGCTGTTCATATATTCCTCCCAGTGCCCTCTTTTTCAGATATAGGCAGTCATTCAGTTTATTATAATTCGTTTTATCAAAAGCCGCAAGTTATTTTTCCATCAGCATCTCTCCCGCACGCTTTAAAAATATCTCCATCACATCTTTTGCTTCCACATATTTTTCCCTGGTATTCAGTTTCAGGAAATAAGTAAAATACGGTTCTTTCGCATCCATGGTAAACTTCACATGATTGTTAAAGGATGCTGTAAACTCCGGAATTGCCGCCACATTGATCTTTGCTTTCTCATACAGGGTAAACCGCAGTGCATCACCTTTCTGTGAAATATCCGTGAAATAAAGATGATGTGCCATGGATTTTACCCTTGCAATATAAAGCAGATTTTCGACAGATTTTGGCGGATCTCCAAAACGGTCGATCAGTTCTTCTAACATCTCTTCTGACTCATCCGCAGTCTCAATGCCTGCAATACGCTTATAAATGTCAAGTTTCTGCATCTCGTTCGGAATATATCCCATCGGAATATAAGCATCAATATCAATGTCGATCGAAGTGTCAAAACTTTCAGCAACTTCCATGCCTTTTGCTTCCTTAACCGCTTCATTTAACATTTTACAGTAAAGATCGTATCCGACTGCCTCCATATGCCCATGCTGCTTGGCACCAAGCAGATTTCCCGCACCGCGGATCTCTAAATCCCGCATGGCGATCTTAAAACCGCTTCCAAGCTCCGTATACTCTTTGATCGCAGCCAGCCTTTTTTCTGCTACCTCTTTTAACATCTTATCCCTGCGGTACATTAAAAACGCATATGCTGTCCGGTTCGATCTGCCGACACGTCCACGAAGCTGATAAAGCTGTGACAATCCCATGTTATCCGCATCATGGATGATCATGGTATTCACATTTGAAATATCCAGTCCTGTCTCAATGATCGTTGTGGAGACCAGTACATCAATCTCACCATTAATAAAACGATACATGATATTTTCTAATTCTGTCTCTTTCATCTGTCCATGCGCATAGGCAACATTTGCCTCCGGCACAAGCTCTGCAATTTTAGCTGCCACATCTGCAATCTCTTTCACACGGTTGTATACATAATATGCCTGTCCCCCACGGGAAAGCTCTCTTGAGATTGCTTCGCGTACCAGTTCCTCATTGTATTCCATTACATACGTCTGGATCGGTACACGGTCCATCGGCGGTTCCTCTAATACACTCATATCACGGATTCCGATCAGACTCATATGAAGCGTCCTTGGAATCGGTGTTGCTGTGAGCGTGAGCACATCGATATTTGTCTTTAACTGTTTGATCTTTTCTTTGTGCGTCACACCAAAACGCTGTTCCTCATCAATAATCAAAAGTCCAAGATCCTTATATACCACATCTTTCGACAGCAGTCTGTGTGTCCCGATAATGATATCAACGCTTCCTTTTTTCAATGCCTCCACTGTCTTTTTCTGTTCTGCACTGCTCCGGAAACGACACAAAAGATCAATATTGACCGGAAAATCTTTCATACGCTGCACAAAGTTATTGTAATGCTGCTGCGCTAAAATCGTCGTCGGCACTAAAAAAGCAACCTGTTTTCCGTCCTGCACTGCCTTAAAAGCCGCACGTATCGCAATTTCCGTCTTTCCATACCCGACATCACCACAGATCAGGCGATCCATGATCTTCGTGCTTTCCATATCTTTTTTCGTCGCCTCGATCGCAAGCTCCTGATCTTCCGTCTCTTCAAACGGGAACATTTCCTCAAATTCTCTCTGCCAGACAGTATCCGGTCCATAGACAAATCCATCCTGATCCTGTCTCATTGCGTAAAGTTTCACAAGATCCTGTGCAATCTCTTTTACTGCACCGCGCACCTTCGTCTTGGTCTTATTCCATTCCTGTCCGCCTAATTTATTCAGCTTTGGTTTTTTCGCATCTGCACCGGCATATTTCTGGATCAGTTCTAACTGTGTTGCAAGGATATATAAGTTTCCACCGCCGGCATACTCAATTTTGATATAATCTTTAACCGTCTTATCAACTTCGATCTTTTCGATTCCGCGGTAGATTCCGAGTCCATGATTTTCATGAACAACATAGTCACCAACGTTAAGGTCGGTAAAACTTGCAATTTTTTCTCCCTCATAGGTGCGGCGGTGTTTCTTTTTTTTCTTTTCACTGCCGAAAATATCGCTCTCTGAGATCACAACAAATTTGAGTAACGGATATTCATAACCTTTTTTGATCTTACCGTAACCGGTCATGATCTCACCCGGTTTTACCTCATGGTCGAAGTCTTCTGAATAAAAAGCATTCAGTTCCTCTGCCATCAGATCTTCTGCCAGCCGCTTCGCACGCGTTCTTGATCCGGAAAGCAAAATCACACGGTATCCGTTTTTTTTGTAACGGGTGAGATCTTTGACCAGAAGTTCAAAACTGTTATTATATGGATTGACCGTCTTTGAGTTGATGGTAAATTTTTCTTTGATATCCACATGACTGTTTTTTAAATCCAGTGCCACCAAAGAAATACATGCCATTGTTTCAATTTTTGCCAGGATTTCCTTACAGGAAAAAAGTTCCCGCATCTGTCCAGGCAGAATATAACCTTTTTCAAGACGCTGTTTCATGCTCTCGGAAAACTCCGTTTCCGTCACCATGCCGCGCTCAATGGAACGTGCCAGCTCATCCACAAAAATAATCGTATTCTCCCTGTTAAAGTAATCAAGTAACGATACTCTTTCCTCACAAAAATACGACAGATACGCGTCAAGTCCTGCACTGATACCTAACTCTCCCGCTTCCTCTGCAATCTGGGCAGCAGTACTTTTTATGCGGTGTGCCTCCTCCGTTTTCATTTCTTTCCGGAGTTTTGCAGATACCTTATCAGCCTCTTTTAAGATCCTTCCGATCCCCGCCTGCCGTTCCTGTACTGTCAGTACCAGTTCACAGGCAGGATAAATTGAAATTTCCTCCAGATTTTCAATCGATCGCTGGCTTTCCGCATCAAAGGAACGGATAGAGTCAACCTCGTCCCCCCAGAATTCAATTCGAAACGGATTATCTTCTGTCAGTGGAAATATATCTAAAATTCCGCCACGCACCGAAAACTCTCCCATCGTTTCTGCCTGATAGTTTTTTTCGTAACCAAGCTCCACTAAGTGTTTTACCAGTTCTTCGAGATTTAATGTATCCCCGACCGCAACCTTTATCACGGACTGAATAAAATTTTCCGGTACTGGCATTGGATTCATAAGTCCGTCAAATGTAGTTATTATGGTGCACGCCGGTTCTTCTGCAAGCATTTTTAATGCATTGATACGCTCTGCAGTAAGTACATTTCCACGGATATCCGACTGATAAAAAAGGATATCTTTTGCAGGATAATACGCTGCCTTCGGATCAAAGAACCGATATTCTTCATAGATTTCTTTCGCTCTCTGCTCCTGAAACGTAACAATGATCCTGTTTCCAGAACCATTGTTTACACTGTACATAAGATGTGGTTTTGCCGCATCTATACATCCTGAGATCTGCGCGATCCCGCGCAGCTTCTGCACTATCGCACTTAAATTTTCAAATTCTTTCAGCTCTTTTAAAGGTTCCGAAAAAGCTCTCATGATAATCCCCATTCCGGTGTGTGAAAATCTTTATTCACACAAATCCCATTTACGCTTCTTTCTTTTTTACATTATAATGATTCATCGCTGCATCTGTTTCACCGGCAACCATCATTTCAACAGCCTCTACGGCATGCCCGATCGCTTTTTCAACTTCTACGCGGTCTGCAGCATCAAAATGTCCTAACACATGGTCTGCAAGATCCCAGCCCGCCGGTTTTTCCCCGACACCGACTTTGATGCGCAAAAAATTCTGCGTCCCGGTCATCGCAATGATATTTTTGATGCCGTTGTGCCCGCCTGCACTTCCTTTCTTGCGGATGCGCAGATTTCCCGGCGCAAGGCTGATGTCATCATAGATCACGATCATCTCTTCTTCCGGGTCCATCTTGTAATAACTGAGCAGTTCTGCCACACTCTCCCCGCTTAAATTCATATATGTCTGTGGTTTTGCCAGCACAACTTTCACACCGTTTATGACACCTTTTCCACAGAGTGCCTTATGTTTTTTTTCACTGATACTGATATTATATTTCTCTGCAAGCGCATCCATGACATCAAATCCGATATTGTGTCTGGTGTGCTCATACTGTTTTCCCGGATTTCCGAGCCCTACGATCAAAAACATGTATTTCTCCATTTCTGTATCTTTTATCCACAGTGACCGGAATAAATCTTTCCATCCCATTTATTTTGCCTGATTCCGTCTGCGAATGATCTCTGCTGCAGATTTCAACTGCTCCTGGTCATTCACACCCATGATATCCTCCGGATCACTTAATGCAAATGCATCCACTTTTAGTCCTTTGTTCTTTATAATTGTCAGCGTATCCGGCAGATAATATTCACCCTGCGCATTATTCGGCTGGATTTTTTCAAGTGCCTCTTTTAATTCCTTTGTATCAAAAATATACATACCGGAATTGATCTCATGAGAAGCTCTCTCTTCCTCACTTGCATCTTTGTGCTCTACACTTTTTACGAAATTACCATCTGCATCACGGATGATCCTTCCATATCCGGTCGGATCTTCCACCATGGCAGATAATACTGTCACGGTATTTTTGTTTGTTGTATGATATTCTCTTAAACGCTTCAGTGTATCTGCTGTGATCAAAGGTGTATCTCCAAACAGGATCATTGTCTGTCCCGCATCTCCTAAGAAATCCTTTGCACAGCGCACTGCATGCCCGGTTCCAAGCTGTTCCTCCTGTAATACAAAGCTGACCTCCTGATGCAGGATCGTCTCCCGTACGACTTCATATTTGTATCC
Source organism: Roseburia rectibacter (assembly GCF_014287515.2). Taxonomy (NCBI): domain Bacteria; kingdom Bacillati; phylum Bacillota; class Clostridia; order Lachnospirales; family Lachnospiraceae; genus Roseburia; species Roseburia rectibacter. Next base: position 713,550 of record NZ_CP092473.1, on the reverse strand, counting down.
GACAACCAGACAGATATCATCTGCACCTGCTCCGATCGCTGCTTCGATTGCATAATCTACCAGACATTTTCCTTCTATTGTATGTACCACTTTCGGCAGATCTGATTTCATACGTGTTCCTTTACCTGCTGCAAGTATTACCGCTTTTAACTGTTCCATATGTATCCTCCTGCATCTACGTGCTATTTTTCTGATATTGTTCACCATACCATACTGTTTTTCTCATTGCAGTCTATGTTTTATTTTACAGGACTTTCCTGATTTTACAAGTATTTTTCACACCGTCATTATAATAAGCTGCCGCCAAATGATGGTTTGTTTATGAAATAAATCGCCCGTCCAAATGGTGTTTCATAGGCTTGTGAATGGCATCTTGCGCAAAGCCGAAGTAATTTTTGTTCCGTTGTACGAAAATAAGAAAAGTCTAGGTATGCCTGATTTAGGTTTTCTCGGAGTGACGTGACCGGCAACAACGAGTCATCCATGACTCGATGCTGCCTTGTTCTGCCATCCGTGGCAGAACATCACTGTGTGTAGACAGGCATACCAAGATTTTCTAATTTTCTCCCAAAGTCACAAAATTAGCTTCGGCTTTGCGCAAGATGCCAGCCTCCAGGTTATGAACACCATTGGGGCGGGCGGTTCATCTCAAAACTGGGGGCGTAGGTGCGAATTTTCGATATTCGCACAAATGGAAATATTCTTAAAATGCTAATATACTGTATCATTAATATTCAACCTAATGGCTTCCCAGATTTTCCATCTGCTACATTGTATTACATGATTTTTTCGTAAATTTCCAGACCAATAACACAAAATATTTTCAAATGTGTATGGAAATAAAGACACAAAACACTAAAAATTTACGCACCCCCAAAGTTGTAAAATGAGTTCCCCGGCGAAGGGTGGTTCATAACCTTGCGGCTGGCAAATCGCATCAAGCCGGGACTCGTTTTGTGACTTTGGGAGAAAATTAGAAAGTCTTAGTATGCCTGTTCACAATACAGTGTTGTGCTGCCATGGACGGCAGCACAAGTCCTAATGTGCCCGGATGGCGCATTTAGGACGCACACGTCACTCCGCCCCAACCTGAATCAGGCATGCTTAGAGTTTCTTATTTTCGGACAACGGAAACAAAACAGTCCCGGCTTGATGCAATTTGCCAATCGTAAACCCCCGGAACCACCCTACACAGGGAAACTCATGTCACCCACAAACCATCATTTGGCGAATCAACTGTTTAACACACCAAAAAGCGGCTGTAACAACAATCCCCTGTTACAGCCGCTCATTCTTTTTATTCTGCCGACACAACAATCTTCCTCAAAGACCTGCTGCCAAAAGCTCCTTACTCCTCAGCAGCTAATGTCTCCTCGTACTTTTCCAAGATCAGTTTCTGAATCCGTTCTCTTGTACCAGAGTTGATCGGATGTGCAATATCGCGGTATTCTCCATCCGCAGCCTTGCGGCTTGGCATTGCAATAAAAAGACCTTTTTCCCCTTCAATGATCTTGATATCATGTACCACGAACTCTTCATCGATCGTGATTGAAACTACCGCTTTCATCTTGCCTTCTTTTTCTACTTTTCTGATCCTCACGTCCGTTATCTGCATGTCTTATGTCCCCCTTTAAGTTGTTTTACCCTTGTCCCGAAAATGCATTTTTACAACACGTAGCGCTCATTGTTCTCAGAAACAATCTTGATACCATTGTCTCCACAATAATATGTATTTGCTTTCAATGTGTCCCTGCTCTCCACGATACAGTTCTCGATATGTGTATTATCGCCAATATATACATCATTTAAGATAATAGAGTTTTTAATTACACAGTTCTTGCCAACAAATACTTTTTTGAACAGGATAGAATTTTCCACTTTGCTGTTCACGATACATCCGCTCGCGATCAGGCTGTTCCGCACATCAGAGCCTGCATTATATTTTGCAGGTGGGAGATCATCAACCTTTGAATAGATCTTCGGCTCATCATGGAAAAAGTATCTGCGTACCTCCGGTTTCAGGAAATCCATATTTGTCTGGTAATAAGACTCAACAGTTGCGATGTTGCTCCAGTATTCTTTCATCTTGTAACCATAGATACGCTTCATATTTTTATAACGAATCAGAATATCCGTAACAAAATCCCAGCGTCCTTCCTCTGCACTGCGCTCTAACATCTCGATCAACTGCCTTCTGCGCACGATATAAATACCGGTAGAAATGGTGTTAGACTGGGATACCATCGGTTTCTCTTCAAATTCTACGATCCTGGAATCTTCATTCATCCGTACCACACCAAAACGGCTTACATCCACATCCGGTGCCATATCTTTGCACACTACCGTGATATCCGCTTTCTTTTCGATATGATATTCAAGTACTTTATTGTAATCAATCTTATAAACACAATCACCGCTCGTAATGATGACATACGGTTCATGGCGTTTCTTTAAGAAGCTGATATTCTGATACATGGCATCTGCCGTTCCGCGATACCACCAGCTGTTATCAACCGTAACTGTCGGGTTAAATACGAACAGTCCACCCTGTTTTCTTCCGAAATCCCACCATTTTGAGGAACTCAGATGCTCATTTAAGGATCTGGCGCTGTACTGTGTCAGTACTGCAACTGTCTGTATATGCGAATTGCTCATATTGCTGAGTGCAAAATCAATGCTGCGATAGCTGCCTCCGACAGGCATTGCTGCAATCGCTCTTTTATTGGATAGTTCCTGCATACGGCTGTTATTACCGCCAGCTAAAATAATACCTATTGCCTTCATTCTGAGTCACCTGCCTTAATAATTACTTCACCGCTTCCAAGAATTCCATCCGGATAATCTTCTTTTTCCGTAACTCCGGAAATTGCCGTATTCTTTCCTATCTGAACGCCATCCGGCACCACGGAATCTTCACCTATTGTTACAAGACCAAAAGAATATATACTTGCATTCAGCTTGTTCGGTGCTTCCTCACCGACTCCAAGCACCACATTGTTACCAATATGGCAGTTTTCTGCAACGATTGACTTATCTATCGTGACACCTTCACCAATCTGTGTCCCTTTCATAATTATTGAATTCCTTACTACACTGCCTTTACCGATCGTAACACCTGCACCGATGACAGAACTGTGCACTTCTCCATATATTTCAGATCCCTCACCGATAATACTCTTCTCAACCACAGAATCTTCTGACAGATACTGCGGTTCAATGATATCGCTCTTTGTGTAGATCTTCCAGTATTCTTCATACAGATTGAACTCCGGGATCAGATCGATGAGTTCCATATTGGCTTCCCAATAGGAGCCTAAGGTTCCAACATCCTTCCAGTAACCATTAAATTCATAGGCGAAAAGACGTTTTCCTCTCTCATGGCAGTATGGAATAATATGCTTGCCGAAATCACAGCCACTCTGGTCTTTCATGGCATGTAATGCTTCCTTCAAAACATTCCAGCTGAAAATATAGATTCCCATGGATGCAAGATTACTTCTCGGCTCTGCCGGTTTCTCCTCAAAATCCTGTATTTTTTTATTTTCATCCGCGATCACGATTCCAAACCTGCTTGCTTCCTCGATCGGTACCGGCATTGTTGCAATCGTTACATCTGCATGATTTTCTTTATGGAAATCGAGCATTACCTCATAATCCATCTTATAAATATGGTCACCTGATAAGATCAGGACATATTCCGGATTATAGCTCTCCATGTAATTCATATTCTGGTAGATTGCATTTGCTGTTCCACTGTACCACTCGCTGTTATTGCTCTTCTCATAAGGTGGAAGCACCGTTACACCGCCATTGTTACGGTCAAGATCCCACGGAATACCGATTCCGATATGGGTATTTAAACGTAACGGCTGATACTGTGTCAGAACACCAACGGTATCAATTCCTGAATTAATACAATTGCTGAGTGGGAAATCGATAATACGATACTTTCCTCCAAACGCAACTGCGGGTTTGGCAACCTTTGCTGTAAGCACTCCAAGACGGCTGCCCTGTCCTCCAGCCAATAGCATGGCTATCATTTCTTTTCGAATCACGTCAATCACCTCTCGTCACTTTCTAGTCAATCTATTCCTTTTGGTATTTTTAATTATACCACACTTCAAATCTCATGTACATCATTTTTCACAATATTTTTTATCGTTTTTACATATTTTTGACACATTGCACAAATTGATAAAATTTTATCTACAATTCTTTTTTTCTGTCGAAAAGATTTTTCCTCAAAAGAATTTGCAAATTGATTCCATACGGGTATAATGAAACAAACAGAATTATTAATAAAAACAGGCAGGTATCAATAAATGTATAAAATCAATTTCAACCAGCCGCTGCACATCCATTTCATCGGGATCGGCGGTATCAGCATGAGTGGTCTTGCTGAGATACTTTTAGAAGAACATTTTACCATCTCAGGATCTGACACAAAGGAATCCGGACTGACCAGACATTTAGAGCACATGGGTGCCCGTATTTTTTACGGTCAGAAGGCCGAAAACCTTAGCGATGACATTGATCTTATCGTCTACACCGCAGCCATCCGTGAAGACAATCCGGAATACGCGGCCGCAAGAGAGAGCAGCATCCCAATGTTAAGCCGTGCAGAACTGCTTGGCCAGATCATGGACAATTACAACAATTCCATCGCCGTTGCCGGTACCCACGGAAAAACGACGACCACATCCATGATCAGTCAGATCCTTCTTGCCGCAAATGCAGATCCTACTATTTCCGTGGGTGGGATTTTAAAAGCCATCGACGGCAATATAAAAGTAGGCAAGTCCGATATTTTTGTATCCGAAGCGTGCGAATATACCAACAGTTTTCTTCATTTTTATCCACGCTACAGTGTCATTTTAAACGTGGAAGCGGAACACCTTGACTTCTTTAAAGATATTCAGGACATCCGCAATTCATTCCGAAAATTTGCAGGAAATACAAAAAAAGACGGTGCGATCATTATCAACGGTGAAATTGAAAATTACACCGAGCTTACAGATGGTTTAGATCCCAAGGTGATCACTTTCGGTCTGAATGACTCCTGCGACTATTATCCGTCCGCTGTTACATTTGATGAGACAGCATGTGCTTCCTTTACAGCTATGCATCACGGTTCTCCGGTCATGGATGTCAAACTGCATGTTCCAGGCATGCACAATATCTCAAATGCGCTTGCAGCGATTGCACTTACACTTGACCTTGGCATTTCAAAGGATGCGATCCTCGCCGGTTTATCCGCTTTCGGAGGTGCAGACCGTCGTTTTGAATATAAAGGATGTGTGGATGGCGTTACTATCATTGATGATTATGCGCATCATCCGACAGAGATCCGTGCAACATTAACTGCTGCAAAGAATTATCCGCACAAACGTCTGGTCTTAGCTTTCCAGCCGCACACTTATTCCAGGACAAAAGCATTTTTAGATGACTTTGCAGATGTGCTTTCCATGGCTGACGTAGTCGTTCTTGCAGATATCTATGCTGCCCGCGAGAAAAATACTTACGGAATCAGCTCGAAAGATATCCTTGAAAAATTAAAGGACAAAGGAACAGAATGCTATTATTTCCCTTCCTTTGAAGAAATCGAGAAATTTTTATTGAAAAAATGTATAAACGGTGATCTGTTGATAACTATGGGTGCCGGAGATATCGTAAACGTTGGTGAACACCTTCTTGGCAGATAAGTTATCCACATTATCCACATTCGATTGGGGAAAACTTCAACCATCGAATGTGGATTTTTCTTGTCGACATAACATGTCCCTCTTTTATTGTTCCGTTTTCTTTCATGTCCCTTGTTTTCTGTATTTTGTCACAGTTGCCATCACTTTCGTTTTTTATGTATTCACTTTTTATCCACATTATCCACATTCCCCTTAACCCTTGATTTTACAGCATTTGTATTCAAAATTGTTCTTCTCTTTTTTCTTTTCCTATGCTATAATTTGTGGCGCAGCAAATATTTATGCTTATACTTTTAGAATATTATCGAAAGAGGGTTTCCTTCATGGCTAAAATACTAATCCACAGTGACAGCGCATCTTCTGCCACGAGTGTATCGAATATTTTTATTGATGAATATATGTCTGACGCAAATGGAGAATTTGTAAAGATCTACCTGTACCTGCTGCGTCTGATGAATGCCCCGGATTCCGCTTTTTCGATTTCTTCCATTGCAGATAAATTCGAACACACAGAAAAAGATGTAAAACGTGCCTTAAGTTATTGGGAACGCATGCATCTTTTGCGTCTGGAATACGATACAGATCATAACTTAACCGGTGTGTGCCTTATTGATTCTGCATCCAGAGATAAAACTGATGTAACCGGCGAATTTTCAGAAAATGAATCTGCCGCAGAGGCACCCGACTCAAACAACATTTCATCATCTGCAGACGAATACACCTCCTCAGATGATGATGGTATTTCTTCTGCAGATACGGAAAGTTTTCCTCCAAAGAGGGATTACACCCGCGATGAATTAAAACAGTTTCAGGAAAATGACCAGATCGCAGAACTTCTTTTTATTACAGAACGCTATCTCGGACGCCCTCTCAGCCAGACTGATACAAACACGCTTTTGTATTTATATGAAGAACTTTCTTTTTCACCGGATCTGATCGAATATCTGGTGGAATACTGCGTAAGCAAAAACCATACTGCGATCCGCTACATCGAAGCTACGGCGTTGAAATGGGCAGAAAGCGGTATCCGGACTGTAACCTCCGCCAAACAGGAAGCAAAGATCCACAGTCCGGCTTATTATGCAGTAATGCGTTCCTTTGGCATTACCGGAAGGAATCTCGTTCCATCTGAAACAGACTTCATTGAAAAATGGCGTTCCGAGTATGGTTTTTCCATCGACATCATCTGTGCGGCATGTCAGCAGACCATACAGAGTATCCATCAGCCGAGTTTTCCTTACACGGATAAAATGCTTTCGAACTGGCGTAAATTAAACGTACATACCATGGAAGATGTAAAACGTTTAAATCTTGAACATAAAGAACGTGCAAAGACTTCCGCACAGGAAGCGGCTGGTTCAAAAAATAAGTTCAACAACATCGGACACCGTTCCTATGAATATGATGAGCTTGAAAAAATGTTACTGACAACCAATTCAAAACGCTGATACCATAGAATAGTATGAAAATATTGTCTTCATACTAAAACAGGCAAAAATGGAGATTAGGATAAGAACATGCCTCTGACAAATTCGCAATATGACGAGATCATACGGGCATACGATGCCCGGCAGTTAAAAAATGAACATGACAGGGAAGAACGGACACGCTATGCCTACATCAAGATTCCGCGTCTCCGCGAGATTGATGATGCCATCGCAACCTGTTCCGTTGCACAGGCAAAGAAGCTCTTAGACGGCGATACCAAAGCTCTTCATACCTTAAAAGAACAGATTGCCTCCTACCGCAGTGAGAAAAAGGATCTTCTAAAAAAAGCCGGTCTGGCTGCTGATTATTTAGAAACTGCTTACGAGTGCCCGGATTGTAAAGATACCGGTTTTATTGACGGGAAACGCTGCCACTGTTTTACACAGGCTGCGATCGATTTAGTCTATACCCAGTCGAATTTAAAAAGCATCCTGCTCCGTGAGAATTTTTCCACATTTTCTTTTGACTATTATTCTGATAAAGACATAAATCCTGCAACCGGGTTATCATCTTTGGCAACAGCAAAAGATGCCGTTGCGAAATGTCATGATTTTATTGATCACTTTGATGATACATTTTCCAATCTGTACTTTTACGGAGATACCGGCATCGGCAAAACGTTTCTGTCAAACTGTGTTGCAAAAGAGCTGATGGATCACGGTCATTCTGTAATTTACTTTACGGCGTTCCAATTATTTGATATATTAAGCAAGGGTGTATTTGCAAAAGATGAGGAAGCGATTGCCGCAAATGAAAATATTTTTACCTGCGATCTTCTGATCATCGATGATCTCGGCACAGAGCTTACAAATTCTTTTACGACTTCCCAGTTGTTTTTGTGCTTAAACGAAAGGATCCTGCACCGGAAATCAACCATCATTTCCACAAACCTCGGATTGTCCCAGCTTACCGATCTGTATTCGGAGCGAATCTTATCAAGAATTATGGACAATTATGTTCTGATCAAATTATTCGGGGAAGATATCCGGATGCAGAAACGAAGACGCTGATGTTCTATAAACACAAAATACATTTTCTGCCTTCAATTAGAGCAATCTATTGAAATACATGTAAACAAATTTTTATGGAGGAACCATTCAATGCCAAACGATGAAAGAAACCTGGAAACCTTACCTGATGGAGCACTCGGTCTGATCCCGCTTGAGAGCTGCAAAGAGCTTGGTCTGAAAGTAGACAAGTACCTGGTCGGCTGGAGAGAAAAAAGACAGCATCAGCATGCATCTGATCTTGCCTTTAAAGATTACCGCCGCGATTCTTACATCATCTCTACCGCTGTTCCGCGTTTTGGAACCGGCGAAGCAAAAGGTGTGATCAAAGAGTCTGTCCGTGGATACGATCTGTACCTGATGGTCGATGTGACAAATTACAGTCTTACCTACTCCGTATGCGGCCATGAGAACCACATGTCACCGGATGACCACTATGCAGATTTAAAACGTATTATCGCAGCCGTTGGCGGTAAAGCAAGACGTATCACCGTCATCATTCCTTTCTTATATGAAAGCCGTCAGCACAAACGTACTTCCCGCGAATCTTTAGATTGTGCTTTAGCATTACAGGAACTGACTGCAATGGGTGTAGATAACATCATCACATTTGATGCACATGACCCGCGTGTACAGAATGCGATCCCGTTAAAAGGCTTCGAGACCGTACAGCCTGCTTACCAGTTCGTAAAAGGTATCTTACGCGAAGTAACCGACTTAAAGATCGATTCCGATCATATGATGGTAATCAGCCCGGATGAAGGTGGTACCAACCGTGCTGTATATCTTGCAAGCGTTCTCGGATTAGATGTCGGTATGTTCTATAAGAGACGTGATTACAGCCGTATCGTAGACGGACGCAACCCGATCGTTGCGCATGAGTTTTTAGGTTCCTCCGTAGAGGGAAAAGATGTTATCATCATCGATGATATGATTTCTTCCGGTGAAAGTATGATCGATGTTGCAACAGAGTTAAAGAAACGTAAAGCAAACCGTATCTTCGTCGTTGCAACTTTCGGACTCTTCACAAACGGTTTAGAGAAATTTGATCAGGCAGTTGCAGATGGAACGATCTACAAAGTCGTTACCACAAACCTTACCTATCAGACACCGGAACTCTTATCCAAACCATATTACATCAGCTGTGATATGAGCAAATACATCGCTTATATCATTGATACCTTAAACCATGATTCTTCCATCAGCGATCTGTTAAACCCGTATGACAGAATCGAACGTCTGGTATCTAAATACAAGGCAGAGCAGAAATAATTCATTCTGAAATATCAAAAAAGCCGGTACTTTTTCGTGCCGGCTTTTCTTATACAATGGAATGCATGCCTATAAACATTCTGGCATCAAAAAAAGAAACCATCATACACTTTTGTATAACGGTTTCTTCTTATCTCATTTCTATGTAAGTCCGTCTGGCAAACGCTCCTAAAACAGATCAACTCTTCCTGCAAACTTCTGGTTGATCACATAGTACGCTGCAAATTCTTCCGGTTTTAAATATACCTGAAGGCTCTTGATGGATGATGCTCTGTGACCATCTGCAACAAACTCATTTTTTGCTTTCTCAATCACATCTGCAACAATCGCTTCATTCCCCTGATACTGGATAAATACTTCCGGTTTTAATTCTTCTTTTGCTGCCTTTGCTGCTTTCTTTGCTGCTCTTGACGGTTTCTTTTCTCTTGCCGGTTTTGCTGTTTCTTTTGTCTCAGCTGCTGTATCTTTGACTGTCTCAGTCTTTGCTGCTGCTTTTTCTTCTACAGCTTCTTTGACTGCTGCTGTCTTTTCTGTTACTGCTGCTTTTACTTCAGATGCAGACTCTTTGACTGCTGTCTTCACATCCTGTGCTGCATTTTTTGCTGCCTGTAAAACATCACTGGCCTTCTCATTTGTCTTAGGCTCTGCTTCCTTTACCTGATTTGTCTTTTCTGCTTTGATTGCATTATTTTTTGCTACAGTTCCTTTTGCCATAATGAATTCCCTCCTCAACAAAACTTACTCACAAACTAAAAACTTCTCCATTGCGTCTAATGCTTCTTCTTCATCGCTTCCTTCAGCGACAATATTCACTGTCATACCCTTTGAAGGATTAAATGCCATGATTCCCATGATACTCTTTGCATTGATCCTGCGGTTATTGCTCTCAAGGATAATCTCACTGTCATAGCGGCAAGCCACCTGAACCAGTTCTGCAATTGGATTATCATGTTCTTTTGAAACATTCGAAACCACTACTTCTTTTCTGCTCATATTCATCCTCTTCCTCTTTTCAAGTACTTCTCAAAATATAACCCATTCGACTTTAATTTGCAATACGTCTCACTTAAATCTGTTAAAGTTCAACGAACTATTCTATGGAAGCACTGTTTTTTTATGCAGTTTTCTCGTTTTTTTCATGTATATATACTTACAATGTGTCTGTATATCCGCATTTTTGTTCTTTTACTTGAGGTATGTGAAAAATACATTTCCGGCTTCCTTAAAAACTTCATCCGCATCTGTCAGGCTCTGCTTAAAATTACTTCCGGTTGACGGATCAAAGATAATGACATTATTGGCATCATAGCCTACCACAAGTACCGCTTCATCGCTTCCCGTCATCGCAAATACAGGATTGCCACAGCTTACATAGTAAAGGACTTCCTCCACACTGCATCCTGTCAGATCTAAAATTCTTGCATCTTTCATGGTATTGCTCAGAATATTCTTTGGTGTTTCTCCGCCTGCGATCAATGCACTTACACTGATATTAATTCCCTCCTTTTCAAGCATTGCATTGATACACTGCGCAATACTGTTAGAGGATGCATCTTCCGCGCCAACCGCAATATCGGAAAGAGCCGGTCTTATCGCCTCTCTGGAACGTTTCCAGATATATTTCTGATCTTTTCCTACCACAACTCCCATATTTTCATTCGCTTTTGTGATCGCATCTGCCACCTGATCTGTGGTATAGACCACATCACCTTTTACATAAACATAATATTTCCTACTATCACCCTTATCCTCAAGTGTGAGTGTACGCTCCTGCTCTAATATGGTTTCTCTCGGGGTAAGCAGCCTCGGAGCCTTCGCCCCTACAGTTTCCGGCAGAGATATTTCAAACTGGGTTTCTTTGCTGTCGGAATTACTGCTTACAATGGAAACAATTTTATTTCCATCTCCCTCCCTGTTCATGATCATATCCTGATCTGCATCAACATAGGCGGTTCCATTATACTGGATGCGGTTTAAATACATAGTATAATCATCAATATCAACACCTGATACATAATAACCATTTTTTTCATAAGTTTTTAACACAGATGGTTCATCGGACGACACATCCAGAATTTTAATCTGATACATCGGAAAAATAACATTCCCGGCAGCTTCTGTTGATACATCTGCAGCATTCGCTACACCATATACAAAATCATCTCCCATAAATCCAAGCGGTTTTACATATTTGCTGCTTCCTTCTGTTATCGTTGTTATTTTTTCATTCGAAAAGTTTATGAGACAGATCGTATCACTCTGTCCATTCTGGCTGCCTTTTGTCCATGCAAAATAGCGGTCAGACTCCGAAACTGCATATATTTCCTTATCCAGTCCTTTTATCAGCTCTTTCATTTCCAATGTACTAAGATCTATCCCATATACACTGCCGTCCACCATCAGATATAATTCTCCGCCCTCATTCACATACATCAGCTGACCAAGTTCTGATTTCATAACTTCATATGCTTTATCGGAAGAAATGAATGCCAGTTCTTCATTTGTATTTGAAAGACTGTCATAATGATTTACCTGTATTCCCACTTCCCCCTCGTGGCTTCCGCGGTTCATATAACCATACACGATATAATCAAGGCTCCCTGCCTCATCAATCCGGACGATCTTGATATCATGTTCGCCATAATTTTCGCGGCTGTCAATTCCTTCATATCCGCGGAAACTGAATACTTTTGCAAGCGTATTTTCTGTCTCGTTATAGCTCCACAGCTCCCCCTCCTGTACAAAGGCTACTGTAGTCCCAGTCTCATTTGCCTGATACTCCACATTTCCCGAACGTATTCCAAGTTCAATATAATTATCAAAAAAGTTGACATTTTCCCCACGGAAGATCTGATTCATACGGCGTTCAAAATTAAGCAGATACATACGGCTGCTCGTATAACGCACACGATAATATTCTTCTACATTATAATATTCGCTCTCGCCGTCCTCCCCGATACTCGTTACAACATAATCCAGCACGATCACATTATAAGTATCTGTGATCTCTTTTATCGATGGCACTGGTGTCGTTAACTGCTCTCCGTTAAAATCTGCCCATGCAAGCTGTTTCAACGAAGAATTTAACGAAACAAACTGTAAGGTGGTATTATCCCCGGTCGTTTTTTCCATGTACGTTGACAACGTTCCCGACGTTTCACTATTAAATGTGGTATTATGAAACTCCTTAACAAATTTCAGGGATTCATCTATATGCGCATTCTGCATCTCCACGATTCTTGTATAATAATAGATCACATCATTCCCGCTCTCTAAATTAATGAGCAGTAAATATTCTTCCCCCTCCTGAAGAAGATTCTGAATTTCCAGTTCCGCTCTGATCATACCTTTTTTTTCATCGTAGGAACTGACATCTGCATTAGCGATCAGTCTCTCCCCATCAAGACTCCGTATTTCATAAGATATAGCATCTATACTCGTCTCATACGTCTGAATTGTAACCGGGAGTTTTCTGTCTTTTCCGATCGGCGTGATCGTATCGCGCATGCTTGCGGCATTCATTTTTGTACGATATCCATGTAATTCATTGATTTCCTGTTCGCTGCTCTCTAATGAAATAACCGGTAACGTAGCATTTTTCATTTCTGTTGTCAGATCTTCATTGACATGATTTGTCATCATACTAAATATTCCGACCGCCACAAAAAAAATGACGGTCAGTACGACTGCCTTAATTGCACCTTTCTGCACGATATTATCTCCTTGCTCTATGTGAATGAAATATATTTTCTCTGTTAAACCGCAAAAAAAGCGATAGCTATATTGTATGCATTTTTTTTCAAATCCGCAATGCCTATTGCCGATTCTTTTAGAAAATTTAAGATATCAAGTAAGAAAGAATCCTGCCCGGAGGGCTTTTTATGTAATAGGCACTTTCAACGAATTTTCCTATTACACAAAAAAGGGCACCTCACATTGAGGTACCTGCCCTTTTTCCTGTATCAGATATTTTACCACCAGCGTCTGCATCTTCTGTGTCTGCAGCGCCGTTTATACATCTCGTTATTTAATAATACCCCGATCAGACTCCTCATATCATCATGTCCTCTGGGCGGTGGAGGCGGCATCCCCGGTCCTGGTTGCGGCGGTGGAGGCATTCCCGGTCCCGGCGGTGGATTCATTCCACCCCAGTACTGTTCTGCCTCAACATTATTTTCTTCTCCTGCCACCTTACGGTAAATCCGCTCTGCCACCTGCTCTAACATCAGACGATCCGGATATTCGTCAAACATCAGGCTTCCCTCATACTCCATTTTATCGCACTCATCTTCCACGTAAGAAAGGATCGTCTTTACCTCTTTCGGATAAAGCTCTTTCATGCGTTCCATATCTTTTTCATATTCCATTTCCGTAAGATACAGATTCTGCATCGGATAACTCATGTAAAATGGCATTTTGGGTACATCCATCTGCATACGGAAAAACTGTTCCTGATTATAGTCCACACATTACTCCTGTCACTAACATCTCTATATCATATGCTTAAGGAATATTTTTGTGTCATCAGCCATACCATAAATCCTACTCAAAAAGAATATTTTTGTATTTTGTGTAACCTTCTTTGTTCATCTGTACGGATGCCTCTTTTTCATTTCCCTTATGCGTAAACATGTACTCATTATAAGCACCATCACGATAAGCAAAATCCTCTCCGTTATCCTGGTAATGCAGGTATATTCCATCTCCCGGATATATGCGCATTTTCAAGGTATCATACGGCTTTTCACCAACATACTGTGCCAGTTCATAAGTCGGGATCATTCCTCCCTCTTTCACGAACATCGGACAGGTATCAAGCGGTGCATCCACCATGTAATACTGTTTTCCCTGATATGGTTTCTTTGTCTCATAATCATACCAGGTACCTTCCGGAAGATATACGATCTTCTTTGTCTCTCCCTGCTCTAAAACAGGTGCAACAAGAAGATTCTCTCCTACTAAAAATTCACCGTTTAAGTTCCATGTTTCCGGATCATTTTCATAATGCAGAACCAGCGGACGCATAACCGGCAGTCCCGTCAGTTCACACTCGTGGAACAGATCATACAGATACGGAAGCAGCTGATATCTTAATTCTACAAATTTGCGGTAAATGCGAAGCGTTTTCTCATCAAACTGCCATGGCTCCTGGTATGTACTTCCCACGGAAGAATGGTTACGGAACAGTGGTGAAAATGCACCAACCTGAACCCAGCGGCACATCAGTTCCGGTGTACAGTCTGCTCCGAATCCGCCGACGTCTGTTCCTGCAAATGCAATTCCACTCATACCGAGATTGCAGAGTTGTGGGACTGCCATTCTAAGATGTGCCCAGAGGCTCTGGTTATCTCCTGTCCATACCGTAGAGTATTTCTGCGTTCCTGCATAACATGCTCTTGTGATGACAAACGGTCTTCTTTTATCATTTTCCTTTAATCCCTCGTAGGTAGCCTTTGACATCAGATGACCATAAACGTTATGCATTGCTGCATGATCCGTTTTTTGATCCTCATCCGTGAATACTACATCCTGTGGAAGTTCTCCACGGAAACTTGCAGGCTCGTTCATATCATTCCATGTTCCACGTACACCAAGATCAACTAAAAACTTCTGATTGTCCGCCCACCATTTTCTGACATCCGGTTTTCCAAAATCAGGATACACAGCCTCTCCCGGCCACACTTCATTAACGTATACTTCACCTTCCGGTGTTTTTGCAAAATAATCATTCGCAATTCCCTCATCATATTTTGCATATCCCGGATCTAATTTCACACCCGGATCGATGATGCAGACAACCTTAAAACCATCCTCTGCAATTTCTTTTATGATTCCTCCCGGTGCTCCAAAATCCTTTTCATTCCAGGTAAATACGCGATAACCATCCATATAATCGATATCAAAATGAATCGTATCGCACGGTATCTGTAGTTCTCTGTATTTATGCGCCACACGTCTGATATCCTCGGCGGACAGATATCCCCATCTCGACTGATGATGTCCTAATGTCCACAACTGCGGCAATGGTGTCCTGCCGGTCAGATAGGTATAACCTTCCACGATATCCGTCATTTTCTCTCCGGAAATAAAATAGTAATCGAGATTTCCGTTCTCTGCACTGTAATAATAGTATGCATCATTCTCTTTTCCGAGATTAACATGGGATCTGTAGGTATTGTCAAAAAACATTCCAAATACACCTGTCTTTTTTAACGTGATCAGGAATGGAATTGATTTATACAATGCCTTAAAATCGTCCGTGTGCGCCTGCGGAAGATCAGAATTCCAGTTTTCATATTCATAGTTTCTTTTATTTAAAACGCCTGTCTTATCTCCAAGCCCATAGAATTTTTCATCTCCGTCCATCTTCTTTATGACCATGACAGGATCTTCTTTTTCACCATCTGCAGAGACAGCATGTCCCTCAGATTCTAAAGTAGCAAGTGCTTCATCACTTAATCTTGCTTTTTTCTTTCGCTCTCCCCTGAAATCTTCGCATAAAAGTGTACCGTCTTCTTTATAAAAATCAATGTGAAAATCATCATGTACTTCTGCTGTCAGTTTATCGGTTTTAATCTGTACTGCTCCGTTCTCCTCAGAGACTTTTACGGAAACATTCTGTCTTTTATCTCCTTCGATTGCCTTTGAGCGGTGATCTTTTGACTGATACGGAACAAATACATTCATGATCGTATCCGTAACTGCTGTGACATATGCCGTTCCATGTTCAAATTCAAACTCTACTGTACTGCCATTGATCTGATAAGAAAGTTTTTTCCCTAACATATATTTCTCCTTTTCTTTTTACATTTTTGCAATTTCCTGTAATTCCTGCAACAGATCAAGATCCGACTGCTGCACTTTCATATTTGTTGTGATCGGTTCTGCTCCGGGCTTTGTCACGGTAATCTCAATAATGGTTCCTTCCGTGATGCCGGTCGAAAATACTGCATTTAAAAATGCGGCAAATTTCGGATGGTTTGCCGTGAATTTATTTTTTGCATTCATGATTTTCATAATTGAAGCCGGATTCATCATAATTATTCTCCTTTTCCCGTGTATTTTTCGTTTATATTACTTTAGTACCGCCATTATACTATAATATGGAGGATTTGTCCCGAAAAATTACGAAATTTTCTATGCGGTTTCCAAGGTTTCCTTTCATTTTTCCGTTACAGAATGGAAAATCGTTCGTCAAAATGCTGGTTTGTTTATGAAATAAATCGCCCGCCCAAATGGTGTGTTGTAGGTCTGTGAGTGGCATCTTGCGCAAAGCCGGAGTTAATTTGGGTTCCATTGTACGAAAATAAGAAAAATCTAAGTGTGTCTGAGTTAGATTTTCTCGGAGTGACGTGACCGGCGTTCAACGAGCCATCCGTGGCTCGTGAAGCCTTGTTCTGCCATCCGTGGCAGAACATCACTGTATATCTACAGGCACACTAAGATTTTCTAATTTTCTCCCAAAGTCACAAAATCAGCTTCGGCTTTGCGCAAGATGCCGGCCTCCAGGTTATGAAACACCATTTGGGTGGGCGGTTCATCTCAAAACTGGGGGCGTAGGTGCGAATTTTTGATATTCATTATGCCTATAATCTGCTTATGATCCTAATGTACTGTATCATTGATATTCAGACTAATGACTTGCCAAAATTTCCATCTGCTACATTGTACTACATGAATTGTTTCATAAATTGCCAGACCAAATAACACAGAATATTTTTTTCAAATGTGTATGGCAATAAACATAGGCATAACGGGATACATTGAGGTTTTTCCAGTATTATCAAACCAATAATAATCTATTAAACATAGTTATTTGGAAATATTTTTTATCAGATTCAGACACAAAACACTAAAAATTTACGCACTACCCAAGGTTGTAAAATGAGTTCCCCGGCGAAGGGTGGTTCACAACTTAGTGGCTGGCAAATCGCATCAAGCCGGAACTTGTTTTGTGACTTTGGGAGAAAATTAGTCAATCTTAGACTGCCTGTCCGTAACACAGTGTTGTGCTGCCACGGACGGCAGCACAAGTCTTAATGCCCCCGGACGGGGCGTTTAAGACGCACACGTCACTCCGCCACAACCTATACCAGGCAGCCTTAGATTGACTTATTTTCGTACAACGGAACAAAACGAGTCCCGGCTTGATGCAATTTGCCAATCTAAAACCCCCGGAACCACCCTACACGAGGAAACTCATGTCACCCACAAACCAGCATTTGTCAGATAGCTAATTTCAATCCGTATTGTTCTGTGCATTGTAAACGAACTGCATATCCACCAGTTCTTCATACTGGTAAGTCCCCTGATATACATCCGATGCAATGGATACTTCCATATCATTTTTTACTGCTTCCTGCGTGATCACACCATCCATGCTCCAAAGTTCATCTGCATAGGCGCGGTCGATCGCAGCTTCTATATCTTCTGGCGGTGTGGTCGGAAATTCTTTTTCTGCAGCCCGGACTGCGATCTCCTTATCCTGCGCCGCAGTCAGAGATTTTAACATCGCATTCACAAAGTGCTGTACTGTTTCCGGATCATTGCTGATTGTCGATTCTGCTACACTTAAAACAGAGTAAGCATAATCTCCTAAATCTGTAAACTGGTAAAATGCATCTGTCCATACCCCCTGCTTCATCCCATCTACAATCTGGGGTTCTGCTGCCCAGGAAATATCTGCCTGACCGCTCTGCACCACAGCAACGGAAGTTGACATGTCTGCCGGCTCTACCATCACAACATCACGATCCGGATCAAGTCCGAGTGAAAGCAAAAGATAGCGCACGCATAAATTCGGGCTGCCGCCAAATCTGCCGGAATTGATCTTCTTGCCTTTTAAATATTGTGCAAGTTCTTCATCCGTATTTCCAGTATATTCTTCACCGACTGCTGCACACAGGTACACATTTGCACGGTTTACACAGTTGCAGACGGCAATTACCGGGTCAGGGCAGTTTCCGGATGCATTCGGGATCGCATTCGAATCCACTCCACCGATCACGCCCCATGCATCCCCGCTCATCACAGATGTCACATGCGAGCCGCCCGTAGCCTGTATCACCTCCACATCAAGTCCTTCCTCCTCAAAAAATCCCTCCTGCTGCCCAACATAAAGTGGAAGATACCCGATCGAATGTAACGGCTCTGCGATCACAATCTTCTTTAACGCCTCACTCTCCTGCCCTGCCTTATCACCACCGCAGGCTGTCGCCAATAGCACGGCAGCAAATAAAACGCATCCAAAACAACTAAACCATTTCCTTTTTAATATTTTTCTTGTTAACATCTCTGCCTGTTTTCTCTTTTTCATATAATATGGCTTTACGTGCCAAAAGGTGTCTTTACGCCTTACGGTAAATGGCAAGATGTTCCGTCATCCATTTTTCCAGTTCCACCACCGCAAGGTACATTACCATTGCAAGCAGTGACAGCACGATCACCCCAACCCACACTAATGTAGTATCTAAAATAGTGCCCGCATAGATGACCATTCTTCCAAGTCCATGCCCAGATGCGATAAATTCCCCGACGATCGCACCTGCGAGCGCCAAAGAAATATTGATCCGGAGGCTCCCAAGCATCCAGGGAAGCACTGCCGGAACCACAACTTTACCAAAAACCTGCCACCTGGTGGCACCAAGTGAATAAAGCAAAGTTTCCATCGACTCATCCACATTTTCGACGCCGCTGACTGTCGCAAGCGCACATGATATTACTGTCATTAAAAATGCCAGGATTACTTTGGATGAAAAACCGATACCAAACAGCACGATTAAAATTGGTGCAAGTGCCAGCTTTGGCACTGCATTAAACATCACAAGATACGGTTCAAAAATTTTTGCAAATGTCTTTGACCACCAGAATGACAATCCTAACACTGCGCCGCCTAACGTTCCTGCCAGAAAACCACCGATCGTAGACATAGATGTAAAATAGATGTCATATGCAAGATTTTTTTCTTTCCACTGAACGATCGCTGTCCGTACAATCAATGAAGGAGAACTCCAGTAATAATCATCGATCCATCCACACATAGCACTCACTTCCCAAAGGATTAAAATTGCAATTCCAAATAAAATCCTTCCTGTCCGGATGCCTTTTTTCTGTTTTTTCTGCCTTAATTTTTCCTTTCCGTCTGACTGCATTGCCCCAACGGATTTCGGCTCATAATAATATGCTTCATACGCCTTTTTTTCCATCAGACATTCCTCCTGTCAAATGCTGTTTTAAATCCCAGAAATCAGCTTCCAGCATATCTTCCTGCTTTCTTGGACGTTTTAAGTTAACATTGATTTTTTCTTTTACGTAACCAGGCCGTTCCGAAAAAACATAAATGATATCCGACAGATAAATTGCCTCATCGATATCATGCGTCACAAATAAGACTGTTTTATGAAAATCTTCCCAGATCTCTAACAGCCAGTTTTGCATGGACTGTCTTGTCTGCGCATCCAGTGCGCCAAACGGCTCATCTAACAAAATGATCTCCCGGTCATACAAAAGCGTGCGAAGAAGTGCTGCTCTCTGCCTCATTCCACCGGACAGTTCGCACGGATAATTTTTTTCAAATCCCAAAAGTCCATACTTTTCCATCAGGGGCAGTGCCTGTTTTCTCGCTTCCCTCTTCGGTACCCCCTTGATTTCAAGTCCCAAAATAATATTGTCGATGATCGTACGCCACGGAAGAAGCATATCTTTTTGCAGCATATAACCAACATAGCCCTTTTCCCCTAAAATGCTTTTCCCGCCGATCGTAATATCTCCCGATGTCGGTGGCAGAAGTCCTGCCACAATGTTAAACAGCGTCGACTTTCCACACCCGCTCGGCCCAATGATCGAAACGAATTTCCCATGTGGTATGGAAAGGTCTATCGGTCGTAATATCTGACGCATTTCCCCATTATTATAAAAGCATTTTGTAATGCCTGAAATTTTTATATCTTCATAAGCCATAACAGCAGCTTCTCTAACTCATTCTTATTGTAATATATTCATATATCCGGCACTTTGACATATAAAAATCCGGAAACAGAGGATCATCCCCCATTTCCGGATCACACACAAATTCTCTTAAAATATTTTCTCTTAAAGCATTTTCTTTTTCTTAAAATATACGATCTCACCTGCAATGATAAATATACTGGCAATGATCACAACCGGATATGCATACTTCCATCGGAACTCCGGCATATTGGGGAAATTCATTCCGTACCATCCTGCGATCAATGTCAAAGGAAGAAAGATCGTTGTGACAACCGTCAGGATACTCATGACTTTATTCTGCTGAACATCGATCAATGACTGGTATAACTCACGGATCTGTACCAGATACTCTCTCAAAAGTTCTACATGGTCATGCAGACGTTCCACACGGTTTGCATAGAGCTGCCAGAGTGACTGCTCCTTATCTGTCAGTATCTGTCCAAAATCACTCTGCATGGCATCTGCCAGATTTACAAGCTGCTCGTAATAAGCATGATACGCCGAAAAGCGTTTCCGGTACCGGAGTATGATCTCATAAAAATGTTCCGGAATCTTTTTTAACAGTTCTTCCTCGATCGAAGCTAATTTTTCTTCCTGCTGCTGCAGATAGATCACATCATCCTCGATCAGCATTTCAAAGATCATGACAAGAAGCTGATTCATACTTATTTCTTCCGGTATGACTTTTTCCAGTTTTCCCAGACATGTCTTTAAAAAACTGCCATCCTCGATCAGTAACAGTTCATCGCCCCTCAGATAAAATCCAAATACAATATAAGTTATTTCACCTTTTAATACGCGCGGTATCTTCATTGTCCCAAACAGACAGTCTCCATAATTTTCCGCCTTACAATACTGCACCGGATTCATACTGCGGTAAAGATTCCGCTTGTGAGGATATTCCCCCTCTAGCTCCTTAAATTCTGCTGTTGACATCAGACAGATTTTTTTTTCACTGTTTAAATGATATTCCTGCATGTTTTATTTTACCAGTTTTGCGATCACCTTCACCAGCGCTTCAATATCAGCACCGGACGTATTGATACACAGGTCATAATTTAATTTGTCCCCCCAGGTCTGTCCGGTAAAAAACTGATAATATTTCGAACGTTTTTTATCCACATCCTGAATATGACGTCTTAACTCTTTATCCGTAAAATGTTCCTGCTCCGGTGCACGTTTTCTGCAGCGTTCCATACGCGATTCCATGTCTGCATAAATAAACAGACGCAGCGGATCTTTATCACGCAGGATATAGTCTGCACTTCTTCCGACAATTACGCAGTCTGATTTTTCTGCAAGTTCCTGCACCAAAAGGCTCTGCTCCCTGTAAACCGCATTGTTCTGCTCCATCACCGGGTCCACGCCCATATAAAAAGTTCTTCCGATCGTGATCGGCATCAGCGTGGAAGGACTGTTTTCCATTACATGCTGTACATAACCTTCTGCAAGTTTTGTCCGCTTCGCAATCTCTGTAATGATCTCATTATCATAATAGGCGATTCCCAGTTCATCCGAAAGTCTCTTTCCAACCTCACGTCCGCCACTGCCAAATTCACGCCCGATCGTTATAATTTTTCCCATATGTATCATCTCCTGATTCGTCATTTTTTATAAATAGACTATAACACTTTCCCACATTAACGTCCAACTCTATTTTTAATCAACGCTCTTTAAAGATTCCGTCATACTGATCGCATCGATCTTCTTTCGCATCAGGCGGTCCACAAACCAGGTAAATACCATGGTCAGCACCAGACTGTATAAAAAGCTGATCTGTTTTACATGCACATCAAAAGACACCATATCCACAACGATCTGGCTCATGACAAACCGGTGCAGAAATATGCCAAGCACAAGTCCTACAAGTGCGCCAAGAAATGTAAGGATCGTGTTTTCCCGGAAAACATATGCTGCTGTCTCATTCTCATAAAAACCAAGCACCTCGATCGTTGCGATCTCACGCACACGCTCTGTAATATTAATATTCGTCAGGTTATATAAAACAATAAATGCAAGTCCCGCTGCACACAGAATGATGACAGCAACGATCAGATCCATACTGCTCATCATACTTGAAAAACGTTCCATATCATCCTGTGAAATATTTACCGCTGCCACATCCGCCATCGCCATTAACGCTGTTCCAAGTAAATGCGCATCTGTACCCTCGGAAACAGACACAAATGCCGTCTTATATTCCGGTTCTGCTTTCATCTGTTCCGCGTAAGTATCTGCCGACAGATACACATAATTATATACAAAATTCTCACAGACACCGCTTACCGTCACCTTAAGCGTTTTCATATCGGAATCCTGCAGTGTCACGGTATCCCCTGTCTTTATTCCAAGTTCATCTGCCACTTTCGCTGAAATAACCGTCTCTCCCTTTTGTGGAAATGCGATCGGCTCCTTTTTTTCCGTATGTAAGTTGATAAACGGCGTTATATCCGAATCCGGATCTGCCATAATAAGGCTGACAGATTTCGTCTTTTCCTCACCGACTAAATCCATGCTCTTTTCTGCCACAAACACAAAGTTTTTTACACCGTCTTTTTCTTTATTTTCCAGTTCATCTTTCTGTTTCTGTGCAACAGACGATGAATAGGTAATCCCGATATCATAAGTCTGTATCTGCGTATACTGCTGCGTTATGATCCCCGTCACGGAATCACGTACCCCGAATCCGGTTACTAAAAGTGCACTGCATCCGCTGATCCCCACAACCATCATAAAAAATCTTTTTTTATACCGGAAAATGTTCCGCATTGACACTTTCTGCAGAAACTTAAGCCTCTTCCAGATAAACGGCAGATATTCGAGAAATACACGTTTTCCAGCTTTCGGTGTTTTCGGACGCATCAGTTCTGCCGCAACCTCCGTCAGTTCCCGCCGGACAGATACAAATGTTGTGCCAACAGAGCAAATAAGCGATACGGTCACGGAAATGACTGCTAATTTCCAGTCAAACACATACACTAACGACTCCATCTTATAGAGCATGCCATACGCATACCAGATTACTTTCGGAAACATTACAGTTCCAAGTGCAAATCCAGCCACGCAGCCGGTCAGTGCTGCCGATCCGGAATAAAACATATATTTTGCCATGATCGTATGCTCACTGTAACCTAATGCCTTTAAAACACCGATCTGCGTCCGCTGTTCTTCCACCATACGGTTCATCGTTGTCACACAGACTAACGCTGCTACCAGGAAGAAGAAAATCGGAAACACATCCGCAACTCCGTCGACGATACCGGAATCACTTTCAAAACATACATAACCAACATTCGTATCACGCCCAAGCACATAGGTATCCGGCTCTTTTAATTCCTGCAGCGTCTTTTCCCCATCGCTGATCTTTTTTTCAGCTTTTTCTATCTCTTTATTGTAAGTCGAAAGCCCGTCCTCATATTCCTTTTTCCCATCCTCATACTGCTTCTTTGCATCGGATAATTCCGCTTCTTTTTCTGCAATCTGTGCCTTGGACTCTTCCAACTGCTTTTTTGCATCTGCAAGCTGCTTTTCACCTTCTTCAATCTGACTTTTTGCATCTTCTAACTGTATTTTTGCATCATCAAGCTGACTCTTTGTCCCTTCTTTTTTCTCTGCAAGCTGTTTTTTCCCATCCAAAAGTTTCGTCTCTGCTTCCGAACGTACCGTCTGATAGCGTTCTGCTGCAAGATTCTCTGCCAGTGTTTCCCACGCATCCTGTTTCTGGTTTATGTAAGCATCATATTCTTCACTGTACAGTGGAAAATCACTGTCAAATTTCACATAGACTTCCGTATAATACTCATCCGCAAATCCTTCTGGCAAAAGATAGGCAAATCCGCTTACCCTGCCATTGCCAAGCGATGTGCTTCCACGCTCAAACTGCGAATACAATGGTGACTGCACAATTCCGGTAATCTTGTACTCCCTGCTCGAAAAATGTTCCAGATCATCCGCATCATTGTCCCCGGAAAGTTTGATCGTTTTTCCGATCATGGATGCATCATAAAGATTGGAATCCACCACACATTCCGATGCATTTTCCGGCAATTTTCCATCCACGAGCACCAGACGGTTGACATTCTCCGTGATGCTGTGCATTTTTATGACACGCTCTTTCCCGCCGCTCTCACAGATAATATCAAACGTGACTGCTCCTTCTGCTGCCGCTACATCTTTTTGTTCTTTTATGGTTTCCACTTCGTCCTCTGAAAAACCGACCGTAGAAATCAGGCGGTAATCATAAAGAGATGTCTTATCAAAATAACGCTGTGCCGTTTCTAACATTGCAGGCTGTGTTACCTTAAGTCCCGCAAAAAATCCCACTCCCAATGCAACGATAGCAAGGATGGCTAAAAATCTGCCAAGGCTTTCTTTTATTTCCCTGAATGTTGATTTCCATATCATTGATCTCATAACCATCTACCACTCTATATCTGCAATATCTGCAATGTACTCATTTTTTTCCATGGACACGACCGTTCCGCTCTTTACCGTAATGATGCGGTCTGCCATCGCTGTCAGTGCCTGATTATGTGTGATGACAACAACCGTCTTTCCTTTTTCGCGGCAGGTATCCTGCAATAATTTTAAAACTGCTTTTCCGGTATTGTAATCAAGTGCCCCTGTCGGTTCATCACAGAGTAAGAGCTTTGGATTTTTGGCAAGTGCACGTGCGATCGCCACGCGCTGCTGTTCTCCGCCGGAAAGCTGTGCCGGGAAATTGGACAAACGATCCTTTAATCCGACTTCCTCAAGCACTTTTGCTGCCGGAAGCGGATCTTTACAGATCTGTGCGGCTAACTCCACATTTTCAATTGCTGTCAGATTCTGTACGAGGTTGTAAAACTGAAACACAAATCCAATGTCAAAACGCCGGTAGGAAGTAAGCTGTTTTTTGTCGTAGCCTGAAATTTCCTGTCCGTCTAAAAACACCTGTCCGCTGCTTAAGGAATCCATTCCTCCTAAAATATTTAAAATAGTGGTTTTTCCGGCGCCGGATGCACCGACGATAACGCAGAATTCTCCTTTTTCGATCTCAAAGTTAACGTCGTGGAGAGCAGTGATATCAAGTTCACCGGTATGGTAGATTTTGCCCACGTTCGAAAAGGTTACAAATGATGGCATGTGATAAGTCCTCTCTTGTTGTGTATGAATTACTTCTATAAACTATAAAAAGTGTAAACCGTCAGGACTTATTTTGCAAATAAAATGTTTCTAAAAAATCCGCTGACACCATTTTCATCTGCTTCTGTTTTTTCCAGAATATTTTTCAGGTATTTATCGGCTGTTTCCCTGTCTGCAAACATTTCAAGGTTATCGCAGTTCCGCTCTGGCATACTGCTTCTGTCCCTGACGGCATATTTTTTCTTATGATTTTTCCATACTTCTCTATAAATATCTCTAATTCCTGAATCGTCATTGTGTTTTCCTCTTAGTCGCGATTAAGATTAGGAACTATGTCCTTACACTGATATATTGTCACAAAAATCATTTCGGTTCATGTTAATACGCGGAAATATAAATGCGGAAATATATCAAATGATTTTGATATATTTCCGCATAAATCTGCTGCACTTACATTAGTATTTTACCGCGCCTTCTGTCGGCTATATCTTTCTGTTCTTATTTCACACACCCTGCTTCACACTGCAAATCCGGAAAACGACAATTCTGCCCCATCTGCAACCCTGCTGCAGATATTGACTGCCCTGCCCATCACACCGGAAAACTCGTCATCTTTTGTGATCACTTTCATGTACATATGATCACCGTTTACTTCCACGCTCTCCACATCCTCGATCTCTCTCATCTCACGTTCTACTTCTGCCACCTGTGCTTTTGTCAGCTTCTTTGACAAATGATAATATCTTCCCATCAGAACCTCCATTTCCTGCGCATTCTTTGCACACAATCTGTTTTGAACCGTTCCAGAACAATTGGATACGTCATTCATAACTTTTGTTAGTTGTTTCTAATTGTTTATATTATACCCCTGTCAGAAGAAGATGGCGCACGAATAAGTGAGATTATTTATCATTTAACATTTCTTCCATCGTGTGCCAGCCAAGCACCGCACATTTTACACGGGCAGGCATATGAGAGATATCCTGAAGCGAGGATGCCTCCTCAAGTCTGTCAATTTCCTCCGGTGTCGCTTCATCATGAATCATTTTTAAAAATATATCCGAAAGTTCCAGTGCCTCCTCTTTTGTTCTTCCGATGATAAGATCAAGCATCATGTCCGCAGAAGCCTGTGAAACAGCACACCCGCTTCCGGCAAATGCGCCATCCGTTATTTTTCCATCTTCCACCTTAAGCTGAAGTACAATATCATCTCCACAGCTTGGATTCACACCTTCTAATGCAAAATTTGCATCCTTTAAAACCTGCTTATGCAGCGGATGTAAGTTGTGCTCTGTCAGAATCGTATTGTAAAAACTTCTACTCTCCATATCCCATCCTCCTTCGAACGCCGGCTAGACAGTCTAAGAAACGTTCGATATCTTTTTTGTCATTATAAAATGCCAGACTGACACGCGCAGATGACGGCACACCGAGATGTTTTAACAACGGCTGTGCGCAGTGGTGTCCTGCACGGACTGCAATCTGACTGTCATCTAAAATAGAAGCAATATCATGCGGATGTACACCATCTATCACAAAACTTAAAATACCACCATGTTCCTCCGGTTTGCTGCTTCCTAAGATATGCACATACGGAATCTGATCCATGCCATCAAATAACATTTTTGTCAGCTTTTCTTCCCGCTTTTGAATCGTATCCATTCCGATGTCATTCATATAATCAATAGCTGCCGCAAGTCCGGCGGCTCCTGCCCCATTGACCGTTCCAGCTTCAAATTTATGTGGCAGTTCAGCGTAAACTGCCCCAGTTCTTGTCACCGTCTCGATCATCTCTCCACCTGTTAAAAATGGCGGCATTTCCTCTAACAGTGCTTCTTTCCCGTAAAGCACACCGATTCCCATCGGCGCCATCATTTTATGACCGGAAAATGCAATAAAGTCAGCGTCCATCGCCGTGACATCCACATTTTTATGCAAAACTGCCTGTGCGGCATCCACTAACACCACACCGCCTTTTTCATGCACCATTTTTATGATTTTTTCCACCGGATTTCGTCTGCCAAGGACATTTGAGACCAGTCCTATCGCTGCAAACTTTGTTTTTTCACCGATGGCATTTGAAATTGCCTCATCTGTAAGGCTTCCGTCCTGTTCACAATCCAGATAAACAAGTTTTGCACCTGTCCTTTCCGCCACCATCTGCCATGGAAGCAGATTGCTGTGATGTTCCATAATTGTGACAAGGATCTCATCCCCTGTTTTTAAATTGGAAAGTCCATAGCTGTATGCCACAAGATTGATGCTCTCCGTTGTATTTCTGGTAAAAATGATCTCCCGTTCACTTTTTGCATGAATAAAATCACGCACCTTTTCCCTTGCAGACTCATACTGTTCTGTCGCTGCAAGACCAAGCGAATAAAGTCCCCGCAGGGGATTTGCATTGTATTTTTCATAAAATTCCTGCTCTGCCAAAAGTACCTTCGCCGGCCGCTGTGCGGTTGCCGCATTGTCTAAATATACCAGCTGATTGTCTCTTAACAGTGGAAAATCTTTTTTATAATCAGGCATCTTTATCATCCTCCTTCCATATCCGGATGCTGTTTGCGATCATTGTGCATCCAGCATCATCTGGATTTCTTTTTGTATCTCCTCTGACGGGATTTTTGCACAGAGTGCGTCAACCCTTGCACGCACCACAAGACGTTTTGCCTCTTCGCTGTCGAACCCTCTGCTTGCTAAATAAAAGAGCATCTGCTCATCAAGTCTTCCGATCGTCGCGCCGTGGCTTCCTTCCACATCTTCTTCCCCACAGAGAATCAATGGTATTGTCTGATTTTCGACACCCTCATCGATCAAAAGCACCTCCTCGCTCTCCGCACCTTTCGCACCGGCACATCCTGTGATAAAATCAATCGTTCCGCGGAACAGTTTTTTCGCATTTCCTTTTAAAATGCCGTTTGCATCCATCTGGCTTTCTGTCTTTTTCCCAATATGTCTTGCCACATAGTTCATGTCATAACGGTCATTCCCATCCGCAAGATATCCAATGTCTGCCCGAAATGTACTGTGTGCACCGGCAAGTTCCATCTGACATCCCGCATACAGATCTTTTGCACCAAGCTGCATCTGAAGCAGTGCCACCGATGTATCTTTTTCGCATGCACCGCCGATATCAAGTAGGGCACATGCATTTTTACCTAAAAGCTGTGCGGCATATATTTTTACTTTTGCTCCCTCTTTCGCATCAACCAGTAACTGGTGTATCACTGTCCCACTGCTATTTTTATCAGAGGAAAATATAAAAATAACTTCTATTTCGCTGTCTTTTTCAGCTATAATCTGCATGCGGTTAAAGTAATTTTTTTCTGCATCATACTGATATGAAATAACAACCGGACTTTTTATCTGTACATTTTCTTCGATCCGAAGTGTATCTGCCATATCCTGACTGCCCAGTTCTGATATCTGCGCTCCCATTCCGGTTTTGATTCCTTTTTTTATTTCCCTTTTTTCAAAACTTACACCCTCCGGCAGCTTTCCGTTACTATTATCCGAAGTCTCCACCCCAACTTGCGGTATGCATGGGATGGCATCTGTAACTGCCGTAACCTGTGATTCATTCATCTTAAGCCAGTTCCATGTCTTTGCCGGAAGCTCGTTTATAATCCATTCTTTTTCCATCAGCCTATGCTCCCTTCCATCTCAAGCTGGATCAGATTGTTCATTTCCAGTGCATATTCCAGTGGCAGTTCTTTCGATACATCATCCGCAAATCCGCTGACGATCATTGAGCGTGCCTCCTGCTCACTGATGCCGCGTGACATCAGATAAAAAACTGCGTCATCACTGATCCTGCCGATTTTTGCTTCATGCCCGACATCCGCCATAGCGGTTTTGATATCCATTGCCGGGATTGTATCTGATCTTGAAATACCATCCAGCATAAGAGATTCACAGGATACTGCCGCCTTACTGTTTTTCGCTTCTTTTCCAATGACTACGGAACTGCGGAATGTACTGATTCCTCCATCTTTTGAGATTGATTTTGTATTGATGTAGGAAGAAGTATCCGGCGCGTTCTGCACTACTTTTGCACCGGTATCAAGGTTCTGCCCTTTACCGGCAAACGTGATGCCGGTAAATTCCATGTGTGCACCTTTTCCATTTAAAATACTCATCGGGTACAGATACGATGTATGGGAACCAAAAGAACCGGACACCCACTCGATCGTTCCGCCCTCCTCGACTAACGCACGTTTTGTATTCAGATTGTACATATTTTTTGACCAGTTTTCGATCGTAGAATAGCGCAGCTTTGCATTTTTATGGACAAATAATTCCACACATCCAGCATGCAGGTTTGCCACATTATAACGCGGTGCAGAACACCCTTCGATAAAATGCAGATATGCCCCCTCATCCACAATGATAAGCGTATGTTCAAACTGTCCTGCTCCCGGTGCATTCAGTCTGAAATATGACTGCAATGGGAAGTCTAAGGACACTCCGGGTGGCACATAGACAAACGATCCTCCAGACCAGACGGCTCCGTGCAGTGCCGCAAATTTGTGGTCATTCGGTTTGACCAGTTTCATAAAATGTCTGCGGATCATGTCGGCATATTCGCCCTTCATCGCACTCTCAATGTCACTGTATACAACTCCCTGTGCTTCCACTTCCGCTTTCACATGATGGTAGACCATCTCAGAATCATACTGCGCTCCGACACCTGCCAATGATTTTCGCTCCGCTTCCGGTATTCCAAGTCGTTCAAACGTATCTTTGATCTCTCCCGGCACTTCCGACCATTTTCCCCGCATCTGTGTTTTCGGCCGCACATAAGTCTCAATGTGATCCATATCAAGTCCGTCGATCGGTGGTCCCCAGTCCGGGATTTTCATCTGTCTGTAAATCTGAAGTGATTTCATCCGGAACTCACGCATCCACACCGGATCATCTTTTTCATCTGAAATTTTACGCACGATCTCTTCCGTCAATCCCGCTTCCATATGGTATGCATCTTTATCATCATTCCGGATATCATAAATCGTGCGGTCGATATCCGCTACATAAGTTTTTTCTTTCATGATCATCCTCATTTCTATCACGGTTTATTTTTTGCACTGTTTTCTGCTCTATTGCAGCTTACTTTTCACACTGTTTTCAGGTTATATCGCAGCTTATTTTTCACACTATCTTTATTCCTGCTGACCATAATTTATTTTACGCCAGATAGTCTTTATATCCTTCGCGGTTGATCTTGTCCACCAGGCTTCCATCCCCGGTCGCAACAATCTGCCCATCCACCATGATATGTGTATAATCCACGTGCAGATGCTCTAAGATCCTGGTGCTGTGTGTGATGATCAATAGTCCTTTGTCATTATTTTTCCGGTATTCCTCAATGCCTGCCGAAACGAGACGTACCGCATCCACATCCAGTCCGGAATCTGTTTCGTCCAAAATTGCAAGTTCTGGTTTTAACAGCATCATCTGTAAAATCTCCGTTTTCTTTTTCTCTCCACCAGAAAATCCAACGTTTAATGCACGGCTTTTATAGGACTCATCCATCTGCAAAATCTTCATTGCAGCATCCACTTCTTTCATAAATGTCCAGATCCGCACTTTATCTCCCCGCCGTTTGCGCACTGCATTATTTAAAAAGGAATCCAGTGCCAGTCCCGGTACTTCGAGTGGCTCCTGAAATGACAGGAAAATTCCGTCCTGCGCTCTCTTATCCGCCGGTTCCTCTGTGATATCTTTTCCGAGGAATTCAATGATTCCCCCTTTAACTTGATATTTCGGATTGCCCATCAGCACATAGCCAAGTGTCGATTTTCCGGCTCCATTCGGTCCCATCAGCACATGCGTCTCACCACGTTTTATCTCCAGATTGACATGGTGCAGCAGTTCTTTGTCCTCCACACCCACAGTCAGATCTTTTATCTTTAACATTGATCTATCCATCAATCATACCCCTTTCTTTCACATTTTTATTTCCTAGTATTTTAGTAGGATATTGTAAAAATATTATACCGCTATTTATTTTTGAATACAAGCGATTGCAGGGGTTGTAATTGAGAGTGTTTTTCAATAAGAGAATTGGAATAAAAAGAACGCCAAAAGCCATCCCTGACCTTTCGCGTCCTTTCCATGATACAGAGGAGAAAATAAATTATAATATGAATAAATTTCTTATTTTACATTAAATGCACCCATTCCCGGATACACTGCTGCACTTCCAAGTTCTTCCTCAATGCGGAGAAGCTGGTTGTATTTTGCAACACGCTCCGTTCTGCTCGGTGCGCCGGTCTTGATCTGGCAGGTATTTAATGCCACCGCGAGATCTGCAATCGTGGTGTCTTCCGTCTCACCGGAACGGTGGGAAGAAATCGCCGTGTAGCCTGCCTTATGAGCCATCTTGATTGCCTCTAAGGTCTCAGATACGGAACCGATCTGATTTAACTTGATCAGAATCGCATTGCCACAGCCATTGTCGATACCTTTTTTCAGACGCTCTGTATTAGTTACGAATAAATCGTCCCCGACAAGCTGTACCTTACCGCCAAGTTCTTTGGTCAGAAGTTTCCAGCCATCCCAGTCTTCCTCATCAAGTGCATCCTCGATGGAAATGATCGGGTATTTTTCAACCAGTTTCTTCCAGTGCTCGATCAGTTCTGCAGAAGTAAATTCGGTGCCCGCCTTTGGCAGTTTATAAAATCCTTTTCCTTTCTCGCTCTTCCACTCGGAGGAAGCTGCATCCATTGCAATTCTGAAATCTCTGCCCGGCTCGTATCCTGCATTTTTCACAGCATCTAATATGTACTCGATTGCCTCTTCATCAGATGCAAGATCCGGTGCAAAACCACCTTCATCACCGACAGAAGTTGCAAGTCCTTTGCTCTTTAACAATGTAGCAAGTGCGTGGAACACTTCCGCACACCAGCGGAGCGCCTCCTTAAAACTCGGTGCACCGACCGGCATGATCATGAACTCCTGCACGTCTACCGTGTTTGCTGCATGTGCACCACCATTTAAAATATTCATCATAGGAACTGGCAGACGGTTGCCTGAAATGCCGCCTAAGAAACGGTAAAGCGGAATATCAAGTGAGATGGAAGCTGCACGTGCCGCTGCAATCGACACTGCTAAGATCGCATTTGCTCCCAGTTTTGATTTATCCTTTGTTCCGTCTGCTGCGATCATCGCTGCATCCACTGCATAAATGTCGCTGGCATCCATTCCAACGATTGTATCGTTGATAATTGTATTAATATTTTCAACTGCCTTGGTAACGCCTTTGCCAAGATATCTCGACTTATCGCCGTCGCGAAGCTCTAATGCTTCAAATTCTCCGGTCGATGCACCGCTTGGTGCCATTCCCCTTCCAATGGTACCGTCCACTAAATATACTTCAGCTTCCACGGTAGGATTACCTCTGGAGTCTAAAATCTCTCTTCCGATTACTTTTTCAATCGCTAAATAATTCATTCCCGCTGTCTCCTTTTCCTCATTTGCAGACGATCTTACCGGAATCTGAAAGGTAGCAACTTTCGGATTCCGGGCAGGGGTGTCTGATTCCCCCTGTGATATTCAAAAATGTCCGCGCTTCCACCCGCGTCACTTTTTCTTGGTCTGCATGATTTACACTATTGTTAGTTATATCTAACTGCTGTTTAGTATAGCGAACATCTGAGCAAAAAACAAGAATGGGAAATGAGACTCTTTCTCATTTTCCATTCTTCATTATTGGATTCTGGCTTTTGTTCTTTGATTTCTGATCTGTTCATGAACTGCCTCACAAATGATGATTTGTTGGGCTATGAGTTCCCCGGCTAAGGGTGGCGTCGCAGTTTTGTGAGTGGCAAATTGCATCAAGCCGGGACTGTTTTGTTTCGTTGTCCGAAAATAAGACAATCTAAGGCTGCCTGGTTCAGGTTGTGGCGGAGTGACGTGTGCGTCTTAAATGTGCCATCCGGGCACATTAAGACTTGTGCTGCCGTCCGTGGCAGCACAACACTGTATTGCGGACAGGCAGTCTAAGATTGACTAATTTTCTCCCAAAGTCACAAAACGAGTCCTGGCTTGATGCGATTTGCTAGCCGCAAGGTTGTGAACCACCCTTCGCTGGGGAACTCATTTTACAACCTTGTGTAGTGCGTAAATTTTTAGTGTTTTATGTGTGAATCTGATTAAAAAAATATTTTCAAATAACTATATTCAATAGTTTATTATTTTTTTGATTACACTGGCAAAAACCTCGATATATAACACTATGCTCATATTTATTGCCATACACATTTGAAAATATTTTTTGTTATTGGTCTGGAAATTTACGAAACGATTCGTATAATATAATGTAGCATATAAAAATTCTGGGAAGTCATCAGGCTGAATATCAATGATACAGCACATTAGGATTTTAAGTATATTTCCATTCGTGCGAATATCAAAAATCCGCACTTACGCCCCCCAGATTTTGAGATGAACCGCCCACCCAAATGGTGTTCACAACCTGGCGGCTGGTATCTTGCGCAAAACCGGAGCTAATTTTGTGACTTTGGGAGAAAATTAGAAAATCTTGGTATGCCTGTAGATATACAGTGATGTTCTGCCACGGATGGCAGAACGAGGCAGCATCGAGTCATGGATGACTCGTTGTTGCCGATCACGTCACTCCGAGAAAACCTAAATCAGGCATACCTAGACTTTTCTTATTTTCGTACAACGGAACAAAAATTACTTCGGCTTTGCGCAAGATGCCATTCACAAGCCTATGAAACACCATTTGGACGGGCGATTTATTTCATAAACAAACCATCATTTGCTGGGAAACCCGATTCACCCACCACAGATCTCCGTGATCAGTTTCACCCACTTATCCGGATAAACTGCAAGCAGTTCTTCATGCTGCAGATCCAACTCATGCAGAACCGGTCTTTTAAAATGCTTTTGATATCGCGCACGATACTTTTCTCCCATTTTAAGGGCATATAAAATATGTATCTCTGTTCCCGGCGGGTCGATCTGATCTGGCAGTGGCGTGATCAGATCAGAATAAAACTGGTTTTCGACACTCTTTTTTGTAATGTGGCTCATATCAGCATCCGGTGTCTTTATCATATCCATAAATGCTTTGATATAGCCATCGTCTTCTGCCATCATCTTTTCCATTTTCTTTTTCATAAAAGGAATTTTCATCTCACCTTTCTTAAGAAACGGATAAAAGATCGGTGCCATCAGTTTTGTCATAAGTTTCGCTGAAATCTTCCCGGACTGGTCTAAATCAGAACCACCTAAAATCCCATAATCCATATGGATATTCTGACGTGCTGCAAGTAATCCAACAAAGGAACCGCCAAGAGAACAGCCATATGCGGCACAGATATGACCGCCAAATTCTTTCTTTATATACTGCTCTATCTTTTCCGTCTCCTCTGTCATCGTTGGAAACTCTGTCTGCTCCGTCTCATCAAATCCATCATAGGAAACACATGCCACCTGAAAATATTCTTCTAACGGCTCTATCACTTTTTCAAAATTTCCTTTCCAGTGACAACAGGTTCCCGGGAAAAGGAAAATAACCGGTTTTTCTTTCTCTCCAAAACAATATACTTTCATAGAATTCTACCTTCTTTAAAATGTTTTTCATATGTTAGTTATTTCTAACTAATTTTATGATAACACTTGTATAAGAAGGTGTAAAGCTGTTCTGTTTTAGAGTTATTCTTCCACTTCCCATGAATCGCACAGTGACCGTACCCGGATCTTAGGCACGCCTTCTGCCCCCTCCGGCAAAACAGCCGTAATCTCATAAGGTTCTTTTCCGGTCAGATGCATAAAATTATCCGACCAGACCAGATCCACATTACTCTCCACTGAAACGAAAAATGCCGGAGCATCTGATTTTAACCGCACCGTCAGCAGATTGCCTTCTATCATTACATCAAAAGTAATCTCTGCTTTTTTGATCTGCATATGTTTATACGGTTTTGGCATTTCAACCTGACGGCTCAAAGTTCCATCGGAGTGTGTAAATACCGCCTCCACAAAAACTTCACTTTCCCTGCCTTCTATCACATCTTTCAAAGAAACCGGCCCCATTGCTTTCACGGACAACGGTTCACATACTGCACGCTGCGAATTTTTCCAGAGAACTTCCCCCAGCATATTTTTCACGAAAACCGTGACATCAGACGATACTTCCTGCATTGTCTCATTTTGCAGATATGGCGTATAGACTGCATCTTCAGATACCTTTAAGCTGCCGAGTACATCCGCATAAAAATGTCTTGAAAAATACTGCAGTGCCTTCCATCTTCCAAAATAATCAATACTTGCCCAGGATGCGACCGGCCAGTTATCATTTAACTGCCAGTAAATTGCACCCATACAGCGTCCCCTGTTTCTGCGCCAGTGTTCCACACCGCTTTTGATTGCGATTGCCTGCAGCACCTGGCTGATATAGATCAGACTCTCAAAATCTTTTGGATATAAAAAGTTCTCCGCAATATAATGCAGAATTTTAGCATTTGCAGAACCATTTTTCTGATGACTCTCCATAACTTCGGAAAAGATATTGCGATCCTCAGGCAGGGTAAAGGTATTGATGGTTTTTTTACAAGGGAACGACTGGAATCCAAATTCTGAGCAAAATCTAAAATAGTAATTTTCATAGTCAGAAAACGGCTTTTCTCCATGCCATACATCCCAGTAATGACGATCCCCGATATCATCGCTGTCCGGGTCCGTAAAATTACCGCCGGATGATGGGGAAGAAGGCCAGTAAAACGTTGCATCATTTTCACTCTTTAATGCTTCCGGGATCAGCTTTTCAAACATTGTCAGGTAATCCTGTTTTAATGCATCCGAATGATCATTAAAACCACCCCAGTGATCCCAGGCTGATTCCATCTCATTGTTGCCACACCAAAGTCCAAGACTTGCGTGGTGTCTTAATCTTTTTACATTATCTTTTGTTTCTTCTATAATGCTCTCCCGCAACGCATCCGTAAGTTCGTAGACATTGCAGGCATACATAAAATCCTGCCATACGATCAGACCATGCTCATCACAGTAATCATAGAAAACATCCGCCGGATAATATCCACCACCCCAGATACGGATACAGTTAAAATGACACGCCACCGCAATATCCAGCAATTCATAAATGCGCTCAGGTGTAATCTTTGAATAAATACAGTCCTCCGGGATATAATCCGCACCCTTGGCAAAAATCTTTACCCCATTGACACAAAATGCAAACTCCTCACCCCATGCATCCTTTTCCCGGCTGACCGTCAATGTACGCAGACCAATGCGCAGCTCTTTTACATCCAGAAATTCTCCGCCCAGAAAAAGTTCCGCACGCACCGTATAAAGCGGCTGTGCACCGTATCCGTTCGGCCACCAGAGTTTCGGATCTTCAACCAGACATTTTCCATCCGAAAAAGAAATCTGTTTTCCATCCGGTGTCTGCAACGTGATTTTTACCTCAAGATTATCTGCATTCTCTGCCAGTGTCGAATCATTGTTTCCCACACTTTCTTTCAATATCCGGGCATTACTTTCCGCACTCTGTGGTAATACCAGATACTCAGCTTCCGCAATTTCACCGTCCTGTGCCTTTTCCGGCAACATCACTTTTGTTTCTGCCGACAGAAAAACTTTTCCATCTATGTGTTCCTGTCTGATATGCAGATCAGACAGTTCTGCCTTCTCATAGCTGTCAATAAAAATATCACGCCAGATCCCCATATCCGGTAACTGTGGACCCCAGTCCCAGCCAAACATGGAATGTGCTTTCCGGATATACTGATTTCCTTCCATCGCACCGCATGCCGTGTAATGAATCTCTTTTCCCGCTGCCGGCACATGTTCGTTTACATATGCGATTGCAGAATGGATTTTCACTGTGATATTGTTTGTCCCGTTTTTCAGGACATTTGTGCACAGGATCCGGTAACGAAGATGCATGTTATCCACATGCTTTATCAGCATGCCGTTGATAAAAATATCTGCCACCGTGTCGATTCCGTCACAGCAGAGTGCATACACTCTTCCCTCTTCTTTTTTCAGTTCAAATTCCCTTGAAAAAATAAAATCATTTTTCAGCAGCTCTCTTGTCGGGTACTCATTCATCCGGTAAAATGGATCTTCAAGTAAACCGTGTTCTGTCAGTCCGGAAAGTACTGAACCCGGAATCTCCACCGGGCAGAGCAGTGTTTCATCCGCTTTTTTTAACTGCCAGGTACCATTTAAATAAAATTTTTCATGTTGTGCCATAAATATTCTCCATTCCCTTTCGAATCATTTTTTCAAAACTTTCCCGGAAATGCATATCATCCTCCGTGTTTCTCTTTTTGGGTCCTTTCAGATGATTCTTCCCGGATGCCCGCCTCGCCTTTTTATTCATATGGCGCTCTAACAGCATCCGGTCGATGTTATCATCCGTGTACCACCTTCCGGACTGATGGATTGCAAATGCACCTTTTCCAAGTGCCATCGCCGCTACCCCATAATCCTGTGTCACAACGATATCTCCCTTCCGGCATAAATTAACCAGTGCAAAATCCACCGCATCTGCCCCGGCACCAATGATCTTTACTTCACTGTAATCAGAATATAAAACGTGATTCGTGTCACATAACAGCGTCACCGGTATCTTATATTTGATTGCAAGTTCTTCCACGATTCCCACCACCGGGCAGGCATCCGCATCCACATAGATCTGCATAAATTCTCCATTCCTGCATTTTTATTCATCATAATAAAATGATCTGTCAAACATACATTCCATTATTTGTATCTCAAATTCCTGTATGCCATAGAAGCTGTTTGTTCTGCTTACCTGTTGTATTATAACAAGGATCTTCTATAATTTCCAAATAAATCCGATCAAAAAAATTAGGGAAGCCCATCCGACCTCCCTAACTTATTTCTCATATAAAATGTTTGATTTCTATTTCCTGTTTTTCGATCAATAATTACTTATTTGTCTTCAGTTTATATGTTTTTCCGAATTCGCCATAATATTTTTTAGAACCCGATTTCACAAATCCACGAACGCGGAACTTATACGTTGTCCCCTTCTTTAACTGTATAATGTTTGCAGATGAAAAATCAGATGCTACCGTCTTTACTTTCGTAAACTCCTCTAAATCCGGATCATACATCCACACTTCATACCCGGATACGCCCTTTTGCTTTTTCCAGGATAATTTTATGGACTGCTTAGTTGCCGCAACCCGTTTTATATTATTTACTTTATTCGGGAGTACAATAACAGTTATATTGCTGGTTACACCTTGTGATTTTACGGAAATCTTACAGCTTCCCGGCGCTACTGCAACGATTTTTCCTTTTGATGAAACCTTTGCAACCGATGTTTTTGTTGACTTATATGTAAATTTCGTATTCTTGACAACTTTATCTGATTTTTTTAAAACTGCATCGATTGTTGTTTTGTCGCCAGGCTCAAGAATAACCTTTTTTTCAGAAAGCACTATTTTTTTCTCTGATTTTAGCTGAATGTCAGCAGTTGCATGTGGCTGTAATCCTAAATAATAAGTTCCTGCCATCAGAGAATATTTTTCTGTTCTTTTCAATACTCCTGACCGTGTTCCAACATTATATTCTTCGCCTACTCTTTCGCCATCTGAATTGTAGAGCTGAATCCAGCAGTCACTTCCACCTGTTTCCTGTGCAAAAAGTGTAAGATTTGTCTTTTCTGTCAGTTTTACAGTAACAAAATCATAATAATTCCACTCATGGCTGTTCCATGCCAGAATATCTGCCTTCCCTGCCTGTGGTGAATCATTTGCCGCAATATGGTATAACTTATCCAACTGAATCTTCGGCGCATCTTTCATTTCCCTTGTTGCCTTGATCGTTTGTTTTGCCATAACCTCTGCCGGCTTTGCAATTCCCCCGACAATCATGCCACAAAGCATAATTGCGCATACTGCCAATAGTCTGATTTTCTTTTTCATTCTCATTTCCTCCTTTTTCTATTTTTTATCATATATGTATGTCTCCTTCTTGTCAACATTTCGCAATTTGACACCTCTATCAGAATCACTTAAAATGAAATTCAGAAACTTATTAATTCATAACAATAGATTGCCCGCAAAGCGTACACTCTATTATTTTACTAAATGACAAGGGGTTTTTTTTATTATGGTAGATATTCCAATGAGATCCTCTGCTCCCGTCACCAGGCAGACCGTTCTTTCCATCAACGAGCGGAAAGTCGAGGGAGCTAAAACAACACGAACTATCACTTCGATCAACCACACACAATCTCAGACTGCATCAAAAGCATCTTCCGGAACGACTTCTTCCATGCAACACACTGCCATGCACCCTGCATCCACACCGACGTCAAAACCTTTACCTCCACTGGTACATATGGTGCAAAAAGGTCAGAAAACACCACTGGAGAATTCCGGGAAACTCACTTCCATAAAGGCATGTCTTGGATGGAATGTCAAAAATCCTGCCTGTGATGTGGATGTGTCCGCATTTCTGCTCGGTGCATCAGGCAAGGTGATCGGTGATTCCTGGTTCGTCTTTTACGGGCAGACCGAAAGTCCTGATCACAGCACGGTTTTTCATGTTGAGGACGGTGCTGACCGCGAAAGCATTTCCGTTGATTTCACCAAACTGGATACATCCGTTGCCAGAATCGTATTTGTGTTGACGATCAACGAAACATTAGAAAAAAATCTAAACTTCGGAATGCTTCAGGACGCTTATATCCGCATTATGGATTCTGCCGGTGCCGAATTAGTCAGCTTTAAAATGGATGAATATTACTCAAATGTAACATCCATGATGATCGGCGAACTGTATCTGCATAACGGCGCATGGAAGTTTAATGCCATCGGAAACGGCGTGGCAAAAGATCTCGCAGGATTATGCGAGATGTATGGAGTTCAGGTTATTTAAAACAAAGGATTAGATTTTGGAGGGAATTTGTTATGTTAACATTTGAAACAGTAAACGAACTTACTTTAAAGGTTACCTGCACTGGCAGTGATGTACTCTTTACAAAAGCAGGTGCATTTATCGCCGGAGAAAATGCCGGTGGAAAGAATTACAAATTTGAAAAAGTCTTGCTTGGACCGCAGAATAATATCGGGCAGGCTCTGCTTGGTCAGCTTGCACGAAGAGTGACCGGAGAAAATCTCCCACTTATGAAGGTAACTTTAAATGGTGATTCTGTTACCTATTACGCAAATTATGGTCAGCATGTTGTGGTCTATCACTTAGAGCAGGGGGAAACTATCTCAGTGGAATCCGAAAATATTCTCGCTTTCTCCCAGGATTGTGATTACAGTGTCCGTTTTATCGGTGTCGGTGTGCTTTCCCAGAAGGGTCTCGCAACTTCCACTCTGATTGCACGTGGAAAAGATGCATATGTCGCCGTGCTCTGTAACGGCAACCCGATTGTTTTAAGCAACGTGATGTCTCAGGATACGCTCTCTGTGGATCCGGATGCTGTTGTATGCTGGGTTGGAAATGGACACTGTGATCCTCAGGTGACGGCAGATATCTCCTGGAAAACATTTATCGGACAGGCTTCCGGTGAGTCTTATCAGTTTGAGTGGCATGGGAATTGTCCGGTTACGGTGATTATTCAGCCTTCGGAACGCAGAGGCGGAATCAGTGTGAGTATGGATTAGTGAAGATCCGTGAAAACTAAAGTGCAAAAAGAGGGGGATACGAAGTTTTGCGGGGGTAAGTTGCGCGAAGCTGAGGCTCGTTTTGTTCCGTTGTGCGAGGGGGCACCTGTATTGCATGCTGCCAGGCTGTAACCTCTTTAGAATTTTAACTTTACAGGTAAAAACGGAGTCTGTTGCAAGTGGCATCATCCTGGGTGGATGATACCTTTTGCAACGGACTCCGTTTTTATTTTCAGACATTGCTCTAATAGGGCATCTGAAAATATTTTTTTCGGATGCATCTCATCTATTTTTTTCCGGGTTACGGATGTTTTGGGGATTTCATATTTTTGTGTGAATCCGTGTGGGACAAGTCCGCGGTCGGCGGTTAATATCATGGGGATATCAAAGGCGCTGTCTCCGGCGGCAATCACGAATTCCGGTTTTAGTTTCTGTCTGAGGCGGTCTATTGCCGTTCCTTTATTCAGAGAACGCGGTACTACATATACTTTTTCGCCGTTGGAAAAGACATCTGCATATTTTATATTGAGAGATGTTTTTAAATCATTTACAACTGTTTGGGGATCATTACATTTTGTAAAGAGAAACAGCTTTTCAATATACCGGAGTTCGAATTTTCTGCGTGGATCTTTTTCTAGCAGTTCCATTGCAAGATTCATTTCATCCCTGCTATCCGACACAAGGTGCAGGGAATCCTGATACC
This sequence comes from Roseburia rectibacter, assembly GCF_014287515.2. Classification (NCBI taxonomy): domain Bacteria; kingdom Bacillati; phylum Bacillota; class Clostridia; order Lachnospirales; family Lachnospiraceae; genus Roseburia; species Roseburia rectibacter. The sequence continues at coordinate 671,618 of NZ_CP092473.1, read as the reverse complement.
ACGCTTCATCCCGCATACCATCTACCAGAAGAACACCGCCGTTACAGACTAATGCATAGGGGAATTGTCCAATTCCAAGGTCGATGCGCTGATATTGTTCCAACGTTCTTGTGGTCGTTGGAACAATCAGCATTTCATTTTTTACCTGCTGCAAAAGACGATATGTTTCCTCTGTGATGTAGGATATTTCCCTCCCCTGATAGAATTCCACATTTCGCTTCCGCATCCCGATGTCATGTTTATAGGAATAGATGATCGTATTATCTAAATCAGTATGAAAGACAATCATTTTTTCGAAACGATGGCTTTTCTTACCATATCAACCGGAATGATAAGTACCGCTAACAACATGGAAACAAGCAATGCTTTTGCATTTAAAGTTGTTGTGCTGAATACCTGACCACCAATTTCAATAATGATGGTCTGCAGTACAAAGATCGCACCCATGACAATGATAAAGTTCTTATTTTCTCTGATGTGTTCAAATACATTAAATTTCTCTGATCTGGTATTTAAACTGTTAAAGATAATGGAATAAATGAAAAACGCAAACATAAATGTTTTTTCATATAATTCCGGGTCAGCACAGCCTGCCGGTGTTACAAAATCTGTAATCCCACCAATGTTTTCCAGGATCAGGATCGAACCGAGTGTAATAAATACAGAACTGGTTCCGATCGCAGATTTGATATAAGTTGTTAAAATGTTATCTTTTCTGAGTGCCGGTTTTTCATTCATGTAACGGTCAAGGATCGGCTCTCCACCAAATGCCATGGCTGCCAATGTATCCATGATCAGGTTGATCCATAAGATCTGTACAATGGAAAACGGCTCTGTCCATCCGAGGATCGGTGCGATGATGTTCATCAAAAGGGTACTGATATTTACCGTCAGCTGGAAGATCAGGAATTTACCTACTGACTTAGACATCGTTCTACTGTTTAATACGCAGTCTTTAATGGATGTCAGACTGTTATTTAAGATGACAACGTCACCTGCCTCCTGGGCAACTGCTGTACCGTCTCCCATGGCAAATCCGATATCTGCCTGTTTTAATGCCGGTGCATCATTGACACCGTCTCCTGTCATACCGCAGACATTATCAAGCTGCTGTGAAATAGAGACAAGTCTCTTCTTATCAAGCGGTTTTGCCCTGCTTACCACACGAAGGTTCGGAAGTTTTTTCTTTAATTCTTCATCTGACATCTGCTCTAATTCCTCATGGGTAAGAACAACGTCATTCTTCTCATCTTTTAAGATTCCGGCTTCTTTTGCGATGGCAACTGCTGTTTCCTCTGCATCACCGGTTACCATAACAACCTGGATACCTGCATTATTTAAAATCTCAACGGTCTCAACCGCATCTGTTCTTACATTATCCCTTAAGCAGAGCACTGCCATTAAGACTGTTTTTCCATCTGCGATCTTTGCAACAGAAAGTAACTTCATAGTTCGCTTTGCCTGTGCAAGCATCTGGTCTTCCACTGCTTTTTTATCTGCAGAAGTGAACTCTTTTTCCTCACCGGATGGAAGCATATAATGCGTTACTTTACCGATGATATTTTCTGTTGCACCTTTCCAGTAAACCAGTCCGTTTTTCAGTGTAACAGTCGCACATTTCTTCTCAGAATCAAATCCGCTGATATCAGCAACTTTATCCGGATCATTTTTTGAATCATCATAACCGTGCTCTAATGCATATCCTAAAAGAGCCCTGTCCATGTTGTTGCTTCCGATCGGTTTTCCTTCAGATATTTTTGCAAGGTTATTTAATGTGATCGCTTCAATAAATTCCTGATTAGGAATATGATCCACGATTTTACCATCACCGGTGATAAATTCCACTAATGATAAATTACCCTGTGTGATGGTTCCTGTTTTATCACTGAATAAGACATTCATGTATGCAGAATCCGAAAACGCTGCCTTATGACTGACAAGAATATTTTTCTTGTACATGGACTCTGTGTTCATGGACTGCACCAGACTGTTCATCATCGGAAGACCTTCCGGCACCGCCATGATAACGATAGATGCCATTAACATAACTGCCTCAGCAACTAAAAGCAGAACATAAACAACTGTGATCGGTTCGTCCGTACGGATCAGATTCAGTACAACATCTAATACGCCCGCAATGGCAGCCGCAGATACACCAAGTTTACCGATACCGGCAGCTACCACTTCCAGTTTCAGGCTTGAAGTATCTTTTCTCTCATCCTCTTCATTGTCATCCGTCAGAGCCTTGTTGATCTTTCCAAGCTCGGATGCATCACCGATGACAGTTGCAACCATATAACCTTCACCGGAGGTCACTACAGATCCCATAAATATTTTATTTGCAGATGCGTAGTCTGTAGATTCCGCTTCATCAAGGTTGTCAGCAGCCGTTTTGTCCTCGTCTCTTGACTCACCGTTTAATGCAGCCTGTGAAACTTTGATGTGTCCTTCAAATAACACACCATCGGTCGGCACCTTATCACCAGCCTGAACAAGGATCGTATCTCCTTTTACGATCTCACTGGTAAGGATATTGACCAGTTTTCCATTTCTCATGACTTTCGCATAAGTCTTGTTATACTCTTCCTGTAACGCCTCACTTCTGGAACTGTTGCGGTATTCCGATAAAGTACTGAAGCCGGTTGCAAGCGCAATTGCCAAAACAATACTTATGATCTCAACAACATCATTTTCTCCCGCTAATGCCGGTACAAATACACCGATAACGGAAATAACGATTTTCATGACCAGTGCTGCACATAATACTTTGATCCAAATGTCATCAAATGCTCCGATGAACATTGACCACAGTGATTCTGTCTCTTTTTTTGCAAGAGCATTTGTTCCAAAATCCTGTTTGCTCTTGTTTACCTGTGAGTCTGACAGACCTCTCATCAGCTCTTCTTTATTTATGTTACTCATTTTGGGTAATTAACCTCCTCTAAAGTATCAAGTCTATTTATACAAATCTTCTGCTCAGTTCGCCAAGTCCAGGGTCATTTGTCCCCTGACCAACAGCACTGAACTTCCATTCTCCGTTATGTCTGTACACTTCTCCAAATATCATTGCCGTCATACCGGAATAATTTTCAGTCAGGTTGTACTTGCACATTTCATTATTGTTTCTTGCATCAACTAAACGGATGAATGCATTCTCAATCATGCCAAAATGCTGATGTCTCTGAACCGCCTGATAAATATTTACAACGATTACGATTTTGTCATACTCCTGTGGTACTTTTGCAAGGTCGATCACGATCTGCTCGTCATCTCCATCACCGGCTCCTGTCAGGTTGTCTCCCTGATGATTTACGGTACCTGATTTATGGTGCAAATTACCAAAATAAACGATGTCTGATTTATCCACCAGTTTTCCATTCTTTAACATCAGTGCGGATGCATCACAGTCGATCGGCTGCTGCTTTGATCCGCCCCCGAATAAAGCACTTAAGAATCCACCTCCGGATGAAGACTGCTGCACTTCATCCCATCCAAGACCGACAATAATCTTTGACAATCCTGCGTTATCTTTTGACAGACTGACCTTCTGTCCTTTCTGTAAACTAATTGACATTACAATCCTCCTTGTTTTGCGGAGCAAAATGCGACTGCCATTGCAGGAGCAGAGGATTTTACTCCTTGTTTTCCTCCCTTATGCCACTTCAATTCCATAGTGTCCGCAAAGTGCTGCGAGTCCGCCCTGGAAACCACTTCCAATTGCGTTAAATTTCCATTCTCCGTTATGTCTGTATAATTCACCGACAACGACTGCTGTCTCAATGGAGAAATCCTCTCCCAAGTCATAACGGATCATTTCTTTTCCGGTTGTCTCATCCACCAGACGGATAAACGCATTGGATACCTGTCCAAAATTCTGGCGTCTTGCCTCTGCCTCATAGATGGTTACGGTAAAAGCGATTCGCTCAATGTTTGCCGGTACTTTGGAAAGATCGATCTGGACCTGTTCGTCATCGCCTTCTCCCTCTCCGGTTAAGTTATCGCCCATATGTTTTACAGACTCACTTGGATGAACCAGGTTTCCATAAAATACAAACTCTTTATCTGTCGGGCATTTTCCATCTGCGCCTAACATAAATGCTGCTGCATCCAGGTCAAAATCTGCACCTGAATCATATGCATTGACATCCCAGCCAAGACCAACCATGATATTTTTCAGTCCCGGATTTCCTTTTGTTAAATCTACTTTCTGTCCTTTTGATAAATTAATTGGCATAGTATTACCTCCTTAGAATAAATGAATCTATAGTTATTTCAAATAACTTACTTGTTTGCCGGCGGCATATGATACTGTCTGTTGAAGTCCGCCTTGATTGCCTCAAGCCTTGCCTGATCTTCCACACGTTTCTTTCGGCAGTCTTCCTGAATTCTTCTGGTTTCTTCAATACCGCTCGTAATCGTTCTCCAGGTCGTTTCAAGTGTCTCAATCTGAATAGAGCTTCCGGATGCCATCTTAGCAGTAGCCTTAGAAACCTCTACAGTATTCTGTGCATTCTTAATAAGCATCTCATTCGTCTTCTTATCAAGAGCTGACATTGCCTCCGCCTGAATGCGCTGGCGTTTCAGCAGAATTGCCTGTGCAAGTGCCTGTTTAAATACAGGAAGCGTCACGATAAATGCGGAATTAATTTTTCTGACCAGATTATAATTGCTGAATTCCATCGCTTTGATCATCGGAATGGACTGCATTGCAACATTCTCTGCTGTTCGAAGATCCTGTGTACGCTGCTCCATCATCATCAATGCCTGATTTAAACTGGTAAGTTCAAACCGGATCGACTCGTCTCCGGTAGTCTCCATATCCTGCTGTCTTTTCGCAATATATGCTTCGATTTCTTTGCATGCCTGCTCGCCGGCAAGAATATATTTCACGAGTTCATGATAATAATTTACATTTGCCTCAAACATCGTATTTAATTTACGGTTTGACTGTTTGATCTCCGACTCATAGCCTTTGAGCTGAACGTAGATCTTATCGACTTCTTCGCCCATTGTGTGGTATTTTGCAAGAATCTTGTCGAGCTGTTTTTTCATATTTCCAAATAATTTTCCAAACAGTCCCGGATTTTCTTTGATCTCATCGATATCAAACTGATCCATGATCTTTGCTAACGTTTTTAACATTTCGCTGGTATCGTCTAACTGTGACATATTCATACTGTTTAACACAACATCCGAAGCCTTTGAAATCTCCTCTGCCACCTCTGCTCCAAATGTGACGATCGTCTCAAGATTATTGATCTCGATCGTACTGACGATCCGGTCAACTTCATCAGAATTGACCAGTTCTGAGTTCATTTTTTCCCTGTCGGCAACAATATCATATTGTTCCACAACAGCGATCTCATCCTTTGTGTCCGGAACTGCTGTGGCTGCCGGTGCTTCCGCAGTCATTGTTTTGCTAAAATCAAGTCCCATACGATTCCTCCATTTCTGCGTGTGAAATGTTTTTCACACTAATTACCTCTCTTAAAAAATTTCTCCCGCCAAGTGTAGCGTGTACTGCCAAATGAAATACTATTCAGGTCAGGGACTTGCAGATCATATTTATATTCCCCGATCTGGTGTTCTTCCATTAGTTGCCCGTTAAAATATTTTTCAATACTCTGATATCCTGTCGGTACAAAAAATACGATATCAAATCCAATCAGATGTAAAAATGCTGTCAGGATCGAATCCTCTAACGAAATTACCGTCTCCGATGTATTAATGTAGATCATTTTCGGATTTTTCCGGGTAAGATCAAATTTCTGGATCAGTCTTACAATATCCTTTGGCAGATTTAAAATCTGCGCAATGACTGTATATTCCATGCCATTTTCCCCGATTCCCTTTATCATTTTCTGATTGATCAAAAGCTGCATCTTATCGAGAATCATTTCCTGTATATCTTCTCTCAGGATACCATACGGATATTTCGGATGTGCTTTGATCTTATTTCGCTGCAATTTTCCATTCTTAAAAAATTCGGCAGCATACATTTTCATCGGATTCGGTGCCATCGGCTCTATATAAGGCGCCTTTTTTATCACAATGGTATCTTCCGTAACCAATTCTTTTACTGATGTCCAGTAATGATCCGTCTGTCCATCTTTTACACCGGAAACCTTTGCAAAAATAACCGGTATGTTGACCACACCATCGACCACACTAAAATCCGGCCGGTACTTCAGCTCCTGATCCCACAGGATCTTTATTTCTTCATACATGGTCTGCAGGCTGATGATATTCGCCTTTCCATACTGCTGATTCCGGTACATTCCGGTGTCCTGATACATTAATGTATCCAGTTCTCTCTCCGCATGATATGCCACTGTTCCCATTTTAACCTGTGAATTTTCTTCCGGAAACCTTTCCATGGTAAGACTTTCCTCATAATTCAGTTCATACAGCAAAGGATCTGTAAGCTGACAAGGTACATTCCGGTTCGGGCACAGGATCACCACATCAACCGGCAGTCTTGCTAAAAACTTAAGAAACAGTGCCTCATTTTCATTCTGACAACCACCCATGTGAATAAAACATCCGATTTCCGGCATCTTCCAGTCAGAAAATAAAGACGGCAGATATCTCTTTAGCCAGCACAACAGATATACCGCCTTACTGGTGAGCCTGTTTAAATTATCGCCTTCTTTGCTAAATTCTGCAAGAAGAATATCAACAAATGTTTTATGCATGATCTTCTGCAGTTCCATACTTGCCGGATATTTTATATTGGCGGAAAGATCCATGATAAGCTGATCTGCTTTTGCATAGTTTCCTCGCCGGATATCTGCGATCTCATCCGGTGTCGGTCTTTCAATCTCTCCATTTACGATCACAGTCTTTCGTCTGGCATTTTTCAGTTCAAGCTGCAGCTGAAACAATTCGTTTGCATAAGTCAGCTTGTCCTCTGCTCCATTGATCCGGTAAAAACAATTATAAAAGAAACGGGAATCTGTCCCTCTGCTCAACACACTTTTTTTGATATCTTCAAATCCTTTTCCGCTGATCCAGGCATTAGTACAGTTATTGACAGAAGGAAGATTTCCATACAGCCGTTCTTTTTCAAAATCATTTTGTATCGCTTCACGGACTTTCTTTAAGCAGTATTCTTCCGGGAAAGCTGTCATCCCCTCCATTTTTAGATCGTCCGATAAAACGGAATCCGGATCTGACTTAAGGTACCCTGCATCACCGTGATACTGCAGCAACACCACATCACACCCTGCATTTGACAGGATTGATATCAGCATCAGCTCGTAATTACTGATATCCCCCTCATAAAGGATCTTGGGCAGTTCATTTGCCCCAAGCTGGTTTACAATCCGCTCAAATTTGTAATACAGCCAGCACATAAATTTGATATATGCATTTTTTTGCATATTCTCTGTTTTTCCATTCCGTCTCATGGAATCAAGCGAGTCATAAATCGAATCTGCCACATTCTTCCTTTGCAGATCGTTCATACGCGGCAGCCATTTCTTTAACCCAGCGGTTATAAATGACGGATCCATCCGAAAATCCATACCCATAATTTCCGAATAATACGCAAGATTCTGCTCATCCGGATTAGGGATTTTCCCTTCGATCACCACGCCCTTTCTTCTTGCCGTGTCATAATATTTTTTTATAAAATCACCGATTTTTTCCGTGTATCCATTGATCCGGTAAAAATACACCTCTCTGCTTTGTCTGCTATCGAGATCGACAAAGTAATCATCAAGGCTGCGAATCTTTTTATGTTCTAACATAGCGCATTCTCACCTTCAATATCTGTTCATTTTGTTTTTATTCATCACATAGCCAAGACCTGAACCGACAATACCACCCAAAATATGTGTCAGATTTGAAACATTATCCCGGATAAATATGCCATCATACACCTGCTGCCCGATATAGATCAGTGCAACCAGAATAAATGTAAGCGGGATTTTTCCTTCTTCAATACTTGTTAAGGATGCAAGTAATATAAACGCAAATACAACACCGCTTGCACCAAGAAGCTGGACATGGGGGAAAAATATGAAATTGATCACACCTGTCACCAGCGCTGTCGTTAAAATTACAAATAAAATATTTGCCGACCCATACTTTTCTTCCAAAAGCGGCCCTACAACCAATAACATCATAATATTTCCAAAGAAATGATCCCAGCTGGCATGTCCGAATACATGTCCAAAAAACCGGATGTATGTGAACGGACTTGCTAACGATGACCGGTAGACACTGAAAAATGTCCGCGTGGATGCACTTCCTGTCAATTTATCCAAAATCAACACGATAAAGCAGATAATTGTAAATCCCAAAATCACCGGAGAATTAAATGACAGACGTATCTTTTTGCCACTGTTACTCATACGTTTCCTTCCTTATTATAGAATCTTCTAAAAGTATAGCATACTGCTGTAATGTGTCAGAGCAGCTTATACGTCTGATTGTATCACACATATTACGTCTAATCCATCTATCTTTTTACCTATATTAATGCTATAATTCAATTTGCATTACAATTTACGCACTCAGGGGGATTTTTACAAATTGAAAAATGATATGATTTATTACAGTGTTGGCGCACTGCTCTATTGTCCTGCCAATAAAAAAACGATTGCTGACTCTGTGATTCATGAAAAATTTGGAAATAAATATTCTCTGGCTTTATGCCTTGAAGATACGATCAATGACAATTTTGTGATGGAAGCCGAGCAGGATCTGATTGCTTCCATCCATCAGATATTTGAAAGTTTCCAGGATCATCCTTTTTATCTTCCGAAAATCTTTATCCGCGTCCGCAATGCCGGTCAGATTGGACGCTTAACAAAGGCTTTCGGCGACAGCATAAAGCTGATCACCGGTTATATCATTCCGAAATTTACTACTGATGCCGCCAACTCTTATATAGAAGAAATGATCCGGGCAAACGAACAGGCTTCAAAGAAATTATATATGATGCCGATCTATGAAAGTTCCTCCATCATTGATCTAAGACACCGCGTTGATATCCTGTACGATTTAAAGAACCTGCTTCACCCAGTGGAAGATCTCGTTTTAAATATCCGTGTCGGCGGAAATGATCTGTGTCACATGTTTGGCTTCCGCCGTCATTCCGACGAGTCCATTCACCGGATCAAACCTGTTGCTGATATTTTTTCTGATATCATAACCGTTTACGGCATGGACTACGTCATCTCCGGTCCTGTGTGGGAATATTATTCGGGTGATAATTGGGAAAATGGATTAATTCAGGAATTAAAAGACGATAAACTCTGCGGATTCACCGGAAAAACTGTCATCCATCCAAACCAGATCTCCGTTGTAAACAAAGCTTATCAGGTTACACGATCAGATTTTAACGATGCAAAAGCAATTTTAAACTGGGATAAAAGCTCTGCCTCCCTGGTTGCCGGAAATCCGGCTCAGGAAAGGATGAACGAGTACAAAACCCACCATAACTGGGCAGAAAAAATATTTTTTCTTGCAGAGGTCTTTGGCATCCAGAACTAAATTTATGTATGCATAAATTCATTGGCATGATAGACCAGACTTATCTATGCATAAATTTCCTTGGAAACCGACAGTATTTTTATATATCTGACATTTTTTTAATGATACCGCAGCATTTATAATGCCTCATCGGATAATACTGGATTGGTACATTTTTTTCCTCCGCTAATCTCACAAGATGTCCAAGCTGCGGATCTCCCTTATACCTCTCATCAATCAGAATCTTCCAGGGAACCCTTCGGAGCAATACTCTTGTTGCCTCACCAATTCCCGGCTTGATCAGATTGATGTCATCAATTTCAAATGTTTCTGCGATCTGTTTTACCTCACCAATACCAAAGCCTTCCACCCGCTTATCTTCTTTTCCTGCATCCATATTAAATTCTTTTTCAATGGTATGGATAAACTCGTAGGACAGATCCGAATCTTTTAATTCGCCATAATAGACAGCTCCGTGAAAATCATCTTTGCCTATGATATCACTTCTTAAAAATGTTCTGCTGACCAGACCTGACACTGTGCTGTTTAAACAGGAACTCGGTATTAAAATGTCATCATGCGTACCACAAAGTTCTGTCACATTGGCAGGATCTGCTATCACAGCAATATCGGACGATACATCTTCATACTGCGCAAGATCTTTTTTCAATTCATTTAAAATCGCGCCTTTTCCAATCCACCCGTCCACAAACAACAACTGCCCCGGCTCATACCGGCTCAACAGATATTTCATCGCATTGTCATCAATCCCTCTACCACGAATGATGGAAATAGAATAATGCGGTACATTGATATGATATTTTTTTGCAATGTATCTTTTGACTAAAATTCCGATTGGAATACCTGCACGGGCCAATGAAACGAGCACAATGTTCTGTCCCTTTTTTTCAATGATCTTGTCCGCAAGTCTTCCAACTGCCAGTGCTACCGGTTTTGCATAATTTTTTAACGCTTCCCGGTATACCTGCATATATTTTTCTGTCGGAACATATTCGATTGGAAGCATTTCACTGTAATGCCTGCCCGCCTGAATCAGTTTTTCCCGTTCTTCGGTCGGCTCTGGCTGCACCATGCCAGTGATATCTTTTAGTAAAAGGATCACATCCTCATCGCTGTATGAACTTCTCATTTTTGTCCTCATTCCTATATTCTCTTTAATACCAACGGATCACAGATATATTTTCATTTTTCATCCGAAGTGCGTAAATCAGCGTTTCTAATCCTTTTAACGACGCTAATGCTGCATCCGTCATAACGATAACCCTGTCATAGTTTTCCAAATCATAAATAAAAGTCTTTCGATCCGGATCATATAAGCTGCGCAGTTCATATCTGCAATGCAGTGGATACTCTTCCTCGGTACTGACCGCGATCGGACTTCTAGTCGTAGAATGGCAGCGGACAACACATCCCATTTTTTCGATTTCGTACCCTGTCAGAAGTGCCGGATACATAAACTCTTCCGTGCCAATCACAAGTACACGTTCACCCTGTTTCACAACAGTCTCTGTGATCACGGTTTTCGCAAGTTTTTTACATGCAGCCTCATATTGTTTTGCGTCAACGAAACGTCTTGCATTCATCCATCCGGGAATCGATATGATATGTTCCCGCATATTCTTCTCCGATTGCACATCAATATCCGCGCTTTCCTGCGTATGATTCTCCGGTATCGCACAAATATATAAACCATCACATCTATACTGCTCCGCAACCGTACCGTATCCGGAATGATCCGTTTTTACCAGATAATGAAGTTCTATTTTTTCATCCTGGTAAATTTTTAAGTATTCTTCTGTCATTCCATTTAACAATGAAGCAACTGCAAATTTTGTTTTTTTCTGATACTCTTTTGTTATGATCTTAATGATATTCATGATCGTATTCCCAGTGGTCACCTCATCCTCTATAAATACAATCCTGTCGATATCATTTATCACACGGTCTATATCATCTTTTACTAATTTCTGCTCAGTCGCATGGCTGTGTGCTTCTGAAAAAAATAAATATCTGGCATCCTGTATTACTTCCCGCGTTGTCTGGATATACTTTGTTCCCAGAGTGATCGCAGCCTGCGCACCGATTGCTGTTGCAGTTTCCGCAAAACCGATCAAAAGCAGTCTCTCGCCTTCATATTTTCCCTGAAGCTTCTCTGCAAGACTTTTGAAAAGATTCAATGCTTTCGAAGGTTCTACCGGAACATGCTTTCCCTGCAGTGGATCTACTACTAGATAACTTCTTTTTGTGTTGTTCTCCCGTTTTGCTATTTTAACTAAGTCTTTTTCCTGATATTTCATATGTTTTTGATTTTCCTGACGTTCGTTAATTTTTTACGATCTGTTTTCCAAAGGTTTGGAGATATTCCTGGGCAGTCTGTAATGATATATTTAGTTTTTTCTGCAACCGCTCTAAAATAGCGTCTTCTGGCAACCCTAGATCACAACATGTATCTACAATTCCTTCCGCTCTGCCACGCATTTCTCCTCTTGCTTCTCCTCTTGCTACATCCTGCTCTATTTCATCTTTCATTAATTCCCGTAATGCTTCGCACATACCATTCGCCCTCCTTACCTTCTGATATATTTCATAATTCGCACTGACACTTGCCTGTAATACTGCGTCTATATTATTCCGCTCCCGCGGTGTCTTCATATTTTCTGTCTGTTCTAAAAACTTCCTGATATCCTCTATATCGGCATTTGCAGATAAGATTCTTAGGCTGCTGTGCATAGTCCGGTTCAACCTGCTGATCACCACGATCTGCACCGGGAATAAAATGTTCCCTCTCACGTAATAAATACCTGGATATTTTTCTTCCAGTACATATCCTTTTCGTTCTAATTCAAAAAACAGTTCTCTTGGATATGCTTCACGGAACAATGACACGGTCAGTTCGTCCGCCGGGATTTCATCGATTGTTTTCCCATATCCTTTATAAAGGCAGGCATATCCAAGTGTTTTGTAAAAGGTGTCTATCGACAGTTCATCTCCCGGTCCTTTGTATTCTAACACATTGTACTTTCGCATGATATGACCGATTTCATTTTTCATCACTTTTTCTGCATTTTCTTCTTTTATGATCAGAAGATCAATACGGATCGGTTCTTTACTCAAATGATACTCCGATATTAAATCAAGTTCCTCGATGTTTTCTTTTAGTTCCAGTTCCGCTGCTGCATAAAACGCAGGATGCCACTGGATCTTTTTGGCTTTGTCTGATGACGATTTCTTTGTCTTTTGCGCGATAATCGTTTCCTCCCTTTTGTTCGGGAGAGTCGCGTGATATTTTCGAATTCTCCCTGCTTTTACTTTTATTTGGCTGGTGATTTAAAAGCATTGAAAATTCTGATATCCGACGTGGTGGCTTGCTTATTGATATACAAAGCCCTTAACGTGGTTTTGACTTGTTTTGAAACGGCGTATGCTACCTGATAGATTTTGTTAGAATGTAATGCTTTGTTTTTATAAATTTTATACATAAGCGTAGAAACAACATATCCATAAAATATGTATTCTAAACGCATCTGGTCGTTTTCGTGAAAATGTGTGCGTTTAACTTATACCATCTGCTTTCCAAAAGTCTTTAGGTATTCCTGGGCAGTCTGTAATGATATATTTAGTTTTTTCTGCAACCGCTCTAAAATAGCGTCTTCTGGCAACCCTAAATCACAACATGTATCTACAATTCCACGTGCTTCTCCTCTCGCTTCTCCTCTCGCTACATCCTGCTCTATTTCATCTTTCATTAATTCCCGTAATGCTTCGCACATACCATTCGCCCTCCTTACCTTTTGATATATTTCATAGTTCGCACTAACACTTGCATGCAATACCGCATCTATATTATTCCGCTCTCGCGGTGTCTTCATGTTTTCCGTTTGTTCTAAGAACTTCCTGATATCCTCTATATCGGCATTTGCAGATAAGATTCTTAGACTGCTGTGCATAACCCGGCTTAACCTGCTGATCACTACAATCTGCACTGGGAACAAAATGTTCCCTCCCACGTAATAAATGCCGGGATATTTTTCTTCTAAGGTATATCCTTTCCTTTTCAATTCCAAAAACAGTTCTTTTGGATATGCCTCTCGAAATAAGGATACTGTTAATTCTTCTGCTGGAATTTCATTGGTCGTTTTCCCATATCCTTTATAAAGGCAGGCATATCCAAGTGTTTTGTAAAGAGTGTCTATCGACAGTTCATCTCCCGGTCCTTTGTATTCTAACACATTGTACTTTCGCATGATATGACCGATTTCATTTTTCATCATTTTTTCTGCATTTTCTTCTTTTATGATCAGAAGATCAATACGGATCGGTTCTTTACTCAGATGATACTCCGATATTAAATCAAGTTCCTCGATGTTTTCCTTTAGTTCCAGTTCCGCTGCTGCATAAAACGCAGGATGCCACTGGATCTTTTTGGCTTTGTCTGATGACGATTTCTTTGTCTTTTGCGCGATAATCATTTCCTCCCTTTTGTTTGGGAGAACCGCCTGATATTTTCGAATTCTCCCTGCTTTTTCTTTTATTTGCTGGTAATTTAAAAGCATTGAAAATTCTGATATCCGACGTGGTGGCTTGCTTATTGATATACAAAGCCCTTAACGTGGTTTTGACTTGTTTTGAAACGGCGTATGCTGCCTGATAGATTTTGTTAGAATGTAGTGCTTTGAATAGATTGTAACATACCGACATATATCTGTCAGTAGTATCACATATTTTTTATTATTTTTGTAATATCTGCACAAAATATGTATTCCAATGTGAAATAGTGCTTCACAATATCTTATCCTGAATTATTCACGGAACAGTATCTGAACTGATAACTGTACCATGAATCCCAAAATTGACCCATGTAGCCTAAACATCGCTCAACCAATCTCCAAAAAGGGTATAAAATCCCTGTAGCAGAGTCCTGAGCGGTTATTAAGCTGTCAAGGTTCGTTAATAGTTGCTATTCCAGCTGTACATTCAGCTTACCGATATTTGAAAGTGTCTCATAGAATTCATTCTTATAAGGGCAGCTGCTACACAGCTTGAATGTGATATATCTTGCTGAACGAATTACTTTTGCAGCAATCTTCAGCAGTTTTAAACGGACGGTATCTATGCGTTGTTTTCGCATGTTTGCTGATAACGCCAATCGTCTAAACCAATTAAATATGTTATACGCAAGAGCGTGTACCTGAAGTCTGTTTGCATTTACGATTCTGGTATGACTGCTTACGGAAGCAAAATCAAAACCGGATTTGCTTTCTTTGATAAAGTTTTCCATCAGACCTCGCTTGCAGTAAAATTTGATAAGATACTCTGGTGCGGAATCCATGTTTGTGACAACAAATGTGTACATGTAAACCATCTGGTTTTCCGGCTTTTCAACCTTGCATACCACACGCCTTTCATAAGGCCATGACTTTGCTTTGTACATGAATTCACCATAAACTACCGCATAATCCACTTTGTTATTTCTGGTGATTTCATTAAGTTCATCCACAAAATAGGATGCTTTTTCACGGAGAAGACCATTCTCCTTCAGCCGGATCACATAGCTTGTGCCGTTTTCTTCACACTGCTTATAAAGATCAGGAGTCGCAAAACCACTATCACCACGAAGCAGAATACGGATTGCAGGATAATCATTCTGGTATTCATCCAGTATCGGCTGCAGGAAGTCAACCACTCCTGTACAGGAATACTGTGTTCCATCACGAAGCTGTACTTTTATCAGATCTCCAGTCATTCCGTCATAACAGACAAGCGGATGATAACCATTGCTTTGATAATGAAAGTTAAAGGCTCTGCCTTCCTGTCTGCCGTATGCATCAAGAAGGGTGGAATCCAGATCCAGAATAACAGCCGATGGCATCTGAATACTGTAAATTTTCTTCCGAAGCACTCTGGCAATCGCAAGGAACTGGTTTAAGGTATCTTCATCCATACGGTTAAAGAATCTCGATACCGTAGGCTGTGATGCAAGCGCATCTTTTTCAAGTACAGACTTGAATACCGGATCATTGGTCAGTTCATCGGAAGCATCATCTTCGAAATAACCGGCAATGATCATATATATCATCTGGAGCAGATTTTTCTGATCCGTGTGATATCTGAATAATGCAGGATCATTGGTCTTGAAAGTTTTGTCTAAAAGCTTATCAATACCAAGCTTGCTTATGAATTCTTTGATAAGAAGCAGACCTGCATCGGAGGAGAGATCTCCTCCATCAAAATTTATTTTTATCTGTCTATTGCTTTCTAAGGCTAAGGTGTTTACAATACTCATAAAGGGCTCCTTTGGGTTATTTTTTAAGATTCGACACCTTAATTTTACCACAAATGGATGCTCTTTTTTCATTCATCTGATAGGTGAAAAGCAATATTCAGTTAAAATATAGAAACTATGTGGTTTTCAGCCACTTTCACGGCTGTGCCGTGAATAATATAGGCTTATTTATTTCATTATCAATTATTCGATTTACCTTTTCCAACCTAGGAGCAAACATCAATCTGTATATTTGTTCGATGGGGCTTTCATAAGATGAATAAACCGGTGGATATAATATAATTTCTTCCAGTAATTCTCTCTTAAAATCCTCATTCTTTATTGGTTCTTCCAAATACTGATATAATTGTTCTAAACGCTGCTCCTGCGATGTTGAAAAAATTCTTCTACATTGCGAACACTCATAACTGCCATCCTCTAATGTTCTCAATAACGAATTCACTTTAATTGCTCCAATTAGTTCTGGCTCTCCCTCCACACTTATTCCCAACATCTGTGAATTTATTGAAGACGCTACAGAAAGCTTATAATTATAATGATGGCAGTTTTTAGAAAAAGGTTTCCCTGCTTTCTTCATGGCAATCTCTCGTCTGATCTGTTTTTCCTGTGCCTTTTTCCTTTTGCTTTTTGATAATTTTTTCACTGAACCACTCCATATACAATCCATTTTGTCAGTCATTATTAAAAATAGCTGAAATTAAATTTGCTGTTTTCTTTGAATCTGTCTGATTACCTGTTTTGCTTATAATAGTCTTTACTTTGTCTATAAATTCGTTAGACAACTTAGACTGCAACACTTTCGTTACCCAGTCAATATCTTCAAAGCTTCTTTTTTCCAAATAAATCTGTTCAAATATATAGGTTGTTCCCTCACCTATCGCAGCTATGATACTGCCGGCAATAATTGCATTTAATATACTTGCACCGATATTAATTCCAGGAATGTTTTTCAAGGCAGCAATTGCTGTTTTCGCTGCAAAGCTTACTGTTCCCACTTCAATAATGGAATTAAAAAATTTTTTCGTCTGCTGGTCATTTTTAATTCCATAGACTTTGGCAATCGCATTAATTTCTGTAATTTCAATAGGTTTCAATATTACAGCATCTGCAATTGAAATGGGCACTGCTCCCACTACAGTACCTGATGTAGTTGCAACACCTATAATTCCCTGACAAAGATATCTTTTTCTGTTTAATTTAAAATTAGCAATATCCTCTGTTCCAGCCTGTAAGCCTTCCGGCATAAGGTCATTCGTTGCATCGATCAACTCCATAATTCCTTCCGGTGCAGCAAAAACGGCTTGTACCATCTCAATATTTTCTTTACGTTCAGGAACCGAATACGATTTTGTAATCACAACAATCACTGGAACACTTGTCTGCCACATCGAGCTTGACTTTTCACTGAACCTCTCTATCTGTGGTCGGTTTTATCTGATCCATTATTTTTAAAATTGCTTTCTCTGCAGTATGCTGTTTTATCAGTCCTTCTTTTGCGTAACCTAAAAAGCTTTCCTGACGGAATAAGGTACAGCACCACAAGTAAAAAGATTCCTCCAAATGTTCCAATCAGCGAAGCCGTATGTAATTTTGTCAGTCTCATTGCCTTTTTATATTTTGTAAAGGGATTCATCGGCAATGTATGATTCTCTTCTTTTGCAATATAATCAAGAATAGCATTTTCTTCTACAACATAATTATAATTTCTTCTTGAATCTTCCTTGCTGCGTATCACATGAATTATACCATCCTCAAGGTTCAGTCTGTGTTTTCCGTATTTTCCCTGCACCTCAACATTTCCCTGTTCATTGTAATAAACCTGTTTTACCAGAAAACAGTTCATGTTTCTGATAATCTGCATCAGTTCCTCTGAAGTTGGAATATCGGTTTTCAAACCATCCGCATACTCTTTGAATCTTTTATTGACAAAGATCCATCGGAAGAGTTCCCATCCACAACCATAAAAAAATGATACTCCAAAAATCCATAAAACAATTTCCCTTAAAGTTTCCATCTCATTTTCCTCCCTTGTTTTTTGATATCCTCATTCTAGCAGACCACACGGACACATAATGTCCATGTACATTTTTAAGTAAAAAAATAGACAGAAATGTTTTTCTTACATCTCTGCCTAAAAAGTATCTTTATTTTCTACTCTTTCCTCTTCTCCCGAAGCTCTAACACCAGCTCATACACTTCCGGTCTGCGCTCCTTCAAATGCTCATCCAGCAGGTGCCTGCGTTCCTTAAAACGCTCCGCCAGTTCCGGATGCTCTTTTGCAATACGGTCATGTACTTCCTTCCGGTGTGCCTCAAGTCTGCCCGCTAACGTCATCTCGTCCTTGCCGGAGATATTAACGATTTCCTTTAAATGTTCCTCTAAATGTTCGAGCCACTCATCTTCATCCAGTGCCTCCATATGTGCCCATCTGCCATGAAACAGATTTTCAACATCCCCCGTCTGCTTTAACTGCTCAATCTGAAGTACGATCTGTTTTTCGATCTCATCTTCCGTCTCTGAACCAAATGCCCAGACAAATTCCTGCACACGGTTATCCGCACGTTTTCTCGATGCGCTGCGCTCCTCATTATCCACGCCGCCCTCAAGCGGATACGGTCTGTTGATTCCCATATCTTTTAACGCGATATGTATGGTTCTCCGCACACAGCCTTCCTCGATGAGATAGCCAAGACCTAATTTTCGAAGCTGCTCATTCACGTCTGCGATGTGCTCTGTCATATAGAAACGGATTCCTTTTTCCTTCAAAGATTTGTACAGGATCTCCAGACGGTCTGCCGCTGTGATATCCAGACTTCCGATTCCTCCGGCATCCAGAATGACTGCTTTCGTGTCATCTTTGATATGCTCCTCGATATCCTTTTGCAGCACCCCGATATTGGCAAAAAACAAATTGCTGCTGAAACGGTAAATCAAAACTCCCTCCACCGCATGGATCTGGCTGCCTTCCCGCAGATCCCTGAAATGCTGATGGCCGGGCTGGATTCCTAAAAAGCACCTTGCCGGTTTTGAAGTACGGATGATCATTTCCGTAAAAGAAAGAATGATCCCGATCAAAACACCATTGATCGTACCAAGCATCAGCACACCAAGAAAAGCTCCTATAAAAATGAAACACTCCGTCCGGCTGACTTTCCACAGCCTGACCGCAAGTTCAAACTCCGTTGCACCAAGCAGTGCTGAGATCACGATCGCCGTCAGTACCGGAATCGGCAGATATCCGATAAAACCGGTTCCACATAAAAGAAGAATGATCATCGACACCCCTGCCACGATACCGGTAAGCTGTGTTTTTGCCTGATACTGTTCCCCCATTGCACTACGTGATACCGATCCATTGATCGGACAGCAGCCGGTAAACGCTGCGACAAAATTTCCTATGGAAAATGCAAAAAGTTCCTGATTATCGTCAATCTTATAACCGTTTTTCTGAGCAAAACTGTTCTCTGCGAGCAAAGTCTCAGCCATTATGACAACGGCAACCGACAGGCTTGTGATGATCGCATCCTTCGGTGCAATCACTGAGAAATCCGGTATGCTCCATTCCGGCATTCCGGGTTCTACTGCTGCAAGCGTCTGTACGCCCCACTCCCTGACCGGCAGGAGCCGTGTCATAAGTGCCCCTGCTGCCATCAGTGCAACTGCCATCGGAAACTTTGGGATCAGCTTTTTCGAAACCAGAAGGATCACAAATGCAAAAAGTCCGATCACAAGCGACAGCAGATTGATCTGACCTGCCGTCCCTGCAATATGCTCTGCCAGTTCAAAAAGTTCTCCGACTCCTGCCGTTCCACCCATCAGCTTTGGCACCTGCATCAGTATGATCGTGGTACAGATTCCGGTGATAAATCCTCCCATGACCGGTGCAGAAATAAAATTGACCAGTTTTCCTGCCTTCATAAAATAAAATGCCAGAAGCCACAGTGCCACAAAAAAAGTCAGTACAGGCACTGCTGCCATGGCCTCTTTCGTTCCGCCTTCAATGCCAAGTCCCACAATAGCTGAACCGATCAATGCTGCCGGAGCCGCATCCACACCAAAAATAAATTGCGGTGACGTGGAAAAAAGCCCAAATAAAATGATCGGAAACACCGAGCCGTATAATCCATAAACTGCCGGAAGCCCTGCAATCTGTGCATACCCCATGGAAATCGGGATAGAAACTGCCATGATGATGATTCCAGCAAGAATGTCCTTTGGAAGATTTTGCTTATCGTAATGTTTTAATGTCTGAAATGGCTGTAATTTCACTTTTCAATCACACTTCTCTCTTTTTATTCAAACCTGACATGCTCTATATTTTTTCTTCCTTACTGTATCACAAATTTTTTAAAATCAAAAGATATTCCCTTGTAAAATCTTCCTATGAATGATACGATATTTTTATGCGCTTTTTCTTACTAATGTGATGAATCGCGAAGGAATTTTTAATGCAGCTGTTTTTATAAAACAGTGCAGAAACGGAGGATTAGATTTCTATGAGTGAATACAGAATGGGGACAAAATGTGTGCAGGCAGGTTACACACCTGGCAATGGAGAACCGAGACAGGTGCCGATCATCCAGTCTACCACTTTTAAATACAGTACCAGCGAGGATATGGGAAAACTTTTTGATTTAGAGGCAGATGGTTATTTTTACAGCCGCCTTCAGAATCCTACCAACGATATCGTCGCTGCAAAGATTGCAGCTATGGAAGGCGGTTCGGCTGCAATGTTAACTTCTTCCGGACAGGCAGCCAATTTTCTTGCCATGTTCAATATCTGTGAATGTGGCGATCACATCGTTGCTTCCTCCTCTATCTATGGTGGTACTTTCAACCTGCTCGCTGTCACGATGGCAAAAATGGGAATCACGACCACATTTGTTTCTCCTGATGCTACTGAGGAAGAATTAAATGCAGCATTTAAGCCAAATACAAAGCTTATGTTTGGTGAGACGATTGCTAACCCTGCACTCACCGTTTTAGATATCGAACTATTTGCAAAAGTTGCCCATGCCAACGGCGTTCCGCTTGTGATCGATAACACGTTCCCGACTCCAGTCAACTGCCGCCCGTTTGAATGGGGTGCTGACATCGTAACCCACTCCACGACCAAATACATGGATGGTCACGGAGCTGCCTTAGGCGGAGCGATCGTGGACAGTGGTAAATTTGACTGGATGGCTCATGCCGACAAATATCCAGGACTGTGTACACCGGATGAAAGCTATCATGGAATTACCTATGCAGAAAAATTTGGTAAAAAAGGTGCTTTTATTACAAAATGTACCGCACAGCTGATGCGTGACTTCGGCTGTATGCAGTCTCCACAGAACGCTTTTATCTTAAATCTCGGTCTTGAATCATTGCATGTCCGTATGCCAAAACATGTGGAAAACGGTCAGGCTGTTGCTGAATTTTTAGAAAAACATCCTAAAGTTGCCTATGTCAACTATCCGGGACTTCCTTCCAGCAAATATTATGAGCGTGCAAAAAAATATCTGCCAAATGGTGGCTGTGGTGTTGTCTCTTTCGGTTTAAAAGGTGGACGTGGTGCTGCCTCCACATTTATGCAGAATCTGAAACTCGGTGCGATTGAAACACATGTTGCTGACGCAAGAACCTGCTGCTTAAATCCTGCAACATCCACACACCGCCAGATGACCGACGAACAGTTAAAAGAAGCCGGCGTTCCGGCAGAACTTATCCGTATCAGCCTCGGTCTTGAGGATAAGGAAGACTTAATTGCAGATATTTCCAATGCACTTGATTCGATCAGGGAATAAAATAAAAAACATATACAAAAAATGGATGTTTCCTCATTTAATCTATTGGAAACATCCATTTTTATAAATATAACGGATAAATATTAATATTTATCCTGATCTCTGCTCATACCGGCATCAACTGATTTTTTGCTTCTCCCACATACAACAGCGCGTTGTTATGGTTTGACTTAATTTCTTCCTCTGTCAGCTTTCTTATTATCTTCGCCGGATTTCCAAATGCAAGGCTGCCATCCGGGATTTCCATGTTCTGTGTCACAAGAGCCCCTGCA
Source organism: Roseburia rectibacter (assembly GCF_014287515.2). Lineage (NCBI taxonomy): Bacteria > Bacillati > Bacillota > Clostridia > Lachnospirales > Lachnospiraceae > Roseburia > Roseburia rectibacter. The sequence goes on along the minus strand of NZ_CP092473.1, from coordinate 649,776 downwards.
CCAATGATACAGTTATCGCCGATCACTGCACCATTTAATATGATCGCACCCATTCCGATCAATGTATTATTGCCGACCTCACATCCGTGTACAATCGCACCATGCCCGATCGTCACATCGTTTCCAATGGTAAGCGCATGCCCGTCTCCCACATGAAGGACCGCATTATCCTGTACGTTCGTCCTGCTTCCGATCGTAATCCTGTCAGTATCTCCACGCACCGTTGCATGATACCATATTCCTGAATCTTCTCCGATCGTAACATCTCCTTTTACAATTGCACCTTCTGCTAAATAGTATGCCATGCTGCTCTCCCTTCCGACCGTTTTTACTCCCAGTCCTGTTTCTACTATCCTTAGATCACTTCTTTCCCCTGATCTGACTGATATAAGCCGAGACAACTGCAGCCACACCATCAATCCCAAGTCTGCACTCATCTAAACACAGATCATAATTATCTGCTAATCCCCAGGTTTCCCCGGAATAATAATTATGATACTGCTTTCTTCGACGGTCTGTGTCATCCACGATCATTTTTGCTTTCGACTCTGATACCTGGTGTTTCTCTGCGATTTTTTCAATTCTTGTTTTCTTGTCCCCGCAAAGGAAGATACGAACCGCATCCGCATGTTCTTTGTACGCATAATCCGATGCACGACCGATCACGATGCACGGCTGATCATCAAACAACGCCGTTAATGCCTTTTTCGGTGTCTCACGCACCTTTAAATTCATATCATCCGCAACCATGCTCATCATATCATCAACCTGCCGTTCCCCAAAATAAAACGGATACTTTTCATACACTTTTTTCTCTTTTGCAAGCTCGATCAGTTCCTTTTTGGAATAACACGGAATACCGTATAATTCTGATAACCTTCTTCCTACTTCGTCCCCTTCACATCCACATTGTCTGGCAATTGTTATAATCATAATGATCCTCCATTCCTGCAAGTCCTTTTATGAAAACCACATTCTTATTTTTATAAGAAGTGCTCTGACCATTCTTTTTCTTTAAAACCGGTAATTACCGTACTTCCATCTACGATCAGCGGACGTTTTACCAACATTCCGTTTGTCGCAAGCAGCTTTAACTGCTCGTCCCTGCTCATTTCGGGAAGCCTGTCCTTAAGCTTCATTTCTTTATATAAAAGTCCGTTGGTGTTGAAAAATTTCTTTAATGGCAGACCGCTCTTTTCATGCCAGTCTTTCAATTCCTCGTAGGACGGATTCTGCTCTACGATGTGACGATCCGTATATGTAATCTCATGTTCATCCAGCCATTTTTTCGCTTTCTGACAGGTGGAACATTTGGGATATTCTATAAAAAGCATTGGATGTCCTCCTTTTGGTATGGTATGTTGTTGTTAATTGATATTGTACCACAAATTGGATGGGAGTGGGTACACAAATCCTTTTTCAGATGGTGGCATTTTTTATCGTAACGGGGAACCGTGACAGCTTGCTTTCTCTCGCCTCTATTGTGGTAAAATCAAAGTTGGATTTTTCAACAGCGTGGCAATCACCGGGGCATATTTAGATATTCCATAATCTTCAACAATACTGGTTATTCTAGCGCCTGCATCTTTTGATGAAGCACCACATAAGAAAACCCTTTCATCAGCAGTTCCATAATCCAATACGATAAATCGATCATGAAATATACCGCCTGTCTTTTTCATTGACAAATTTACTGTTGGGTACTCCTTGCAGAAATCTGTAAATTCTATGTTGTGAAGTTTATTATTTCCAACATTATCACTGAATAAAATAATAGCTACTCCGGCCGGAGAATTCTTAAGGTGTACCAGCGTTCTTAATCCAATATAATTGTCAACGACATATATTGACGACTTTGCCTGCTTATAAATGGACTCATATACCTCATACGCACTACTAAATTTTGCGTTAAACATGAGCCACTTTTCATCATCATCTGAAACAAAGCTGTTCATCATATCAGCCAACTCAGATTTTGTCACAACATCCTTCAAGCCTTCTGCAACATCTGAAATCTGCTTTTCAAGAGATATCATATCTGAGTTGATTTTGTTAATTTCTATTCTGTTGTTAGCAGTTTCCATGCTTAACTGAAGTATTTCCCGCTGACCTATTAAATCACGATTTTCTAATATGTAATCTTTCATTTTCTTAAAGGTTCTTATTAATGCCTTGCTCTGCTTAACAGCCAACGGTCCTTTCAAGACAGTCATCAGCATATATAATCCTTGCTCTGTAAATACATGAGGATTATAACGACTTTTTGAACTTATATTTGCGGTACAATTTTTGTACCGCAAATCTTCTAATTCCTCATCTGTCAATTCAAACATAAAATCTTCATCAAATTTTTCAATATTATTTTTTACTTGTCTATTAAATCCCTTCGTATCATAGCCATATATCTCTGCTAAATCAGCATCAAGCAATACCCTTTTACCCCTAATTTTATACAGTTTTTCTTTTAGATATTCTTCTGTTACTTCTATTACTGTAACATCGATTTCTTTCTTTTTATCTTCTGCCATAGAACTCCTCCATCCATTTGCGGTCAAAAAAATCGTCCGCAATTTCTACCATTGTCATACCGCTCTCATATCCAACAACAAAATCATTATAAATTGCCATCCACTTGGCGTTATGTTTCTGACGACCGCTTAACTTACGATTTCTGTAATACTCCAATTCCTCCCGAAGTTCTGCATTCTCTTTTTCCAGCTCCTCAATTCTTTTTAATGCCTCTTCAAGTGTTACAGTTTTCTCCATTCCCCTGTCCGCCCCTTTCTGTGCTTAAATTGCTTTGGCAGCCAATTATCGTTATCTGCTTTCAACAAGTCATACACATATATCTTATTCGGCTTTCCTAATCCCTGATGGCTTCGATAAATCAGATTATGTACCTCCAGTTCCTTCAGCATCTTGTTAATTTTCTTATTTCCCAGATGCAACAGCTTCATCATTTCTTTGATTGTAAAAATGATAAATGTAGCTCCATATTCATCTCGCCATGCATCACCATTACACTCTGATAAGCAGCGCCGATCCAACAAAATCATATAAAGTGCCTTTGCCTCATTCGTTATACTTCTAAATTGATTTTCTTGATACATTTACAACATTCCATAATTTTTGTACTCCTTTCCGATTCATTGTATGAAACTATTTTCTCAAAATTTTTATACGAATCCGGTATATCCAAGATGCTGGAAAAATATCCTCTTTATGATTTTTTCCAATATTCTGGATAAGACATGAATTCGAATTCACTTTATTCTGCACCAATATCATGGTAGTCTATCTATATCTGTGAAACGAGGAATGTACTATGCACACAAGGCTTACCATACCGGAACGGCTGAAAGATTTGAGAGTCGCAGAAAAAAAAATGTCATTGCAGGAATTGTCTGATGCTACCGGCATCCCAAGTTCCACACTTGGCAACTATGAGAAAGATGAAAATGTAGATATGTCACTTGGCAATCTACTGACGCTTGCAGACTTTTATCAAGTAAGCACCGATTATCTTCTTTGCCGAACCGAACTACGTGAACATACAAATAAGTCAGTATCCGATCTGCATCTCAATGATGATGCAGTCCAAATACTGACTGATGAAAAATATAATCCACGGTTATTATCAGAATTACTCTCTCATGAAAGCTTCCACAAATTCATGACCGACCTGGAAATCTATATTGATGGATTTAATGATAAAGGCATTCAGATAGCAAACGCTTTTCTTGATGTGATGAGATATAAACTGAACGAACTCGGTGCCGATTCCACCGATGCATTTACAAAAATATTTGATACTTCCCACATTGAGACAGAACAGTATTACATAAACATCCTGTTGGAAGATTTAAAGCCAATCGTCTCTGACCTGAGAAATGCCCATATGAAAGACAGCAACACTGCCAGTGATATTGACTATCAAAGCATGATCAAAAATATCATTGATGGTTTTACTTCTCCAACTCAGTTTGCTACAGAGGATACTCCCGAAGCCTCTAATGATGCTTATATTAACGGACTACTCCTTTTGTTCTGCAAAAATTTGGAAATGAAAATTACCCAGCTTTCTGTCGAAGAAAAACAGACCTTAAAAGAAATATTTTCACGTTCCAAGCCGGCAAAGGAACATAGGAAACTGAGAAGACGAAATCCGAAGTTATAAGATTCAAATTATCCATTTTCAAAACAAGCCACCGAGCATTATCCCTATGTGGCTTGTTTCATCTATGATTATTTCCATTATAAAGTTTAGGTTTCATGTACAATCGACAGCCCAACTTAACTATCTGCTTTCTACTATTGTATATGTTCCTGATTCAAAATTTACATTTAATGTTGCAAATGCACTATTATATTCCCATCGGATTTGCAGAGAGCTCTCCCCTCCGGAGATTGCTACCTCTGCGCCTTCCGAAAATGCTTTATGGGTATTTCGCATGCGGATTAACGCAAGCTGTTTTTGAACCACATCTTTTTTCAGGTCTTCCGCGATCTGATCAGTGGAAAGGTTTGTCCGGTTGATTTCCTTATGTCCGGATTCTCCCGCGCGCCGCACCGCTTCGTGGTCATTTTTTCCGGCAAACAAATCCAGATACCAGACCTGAGGTTTGCCCGGCATAAACATCTGTATGGCACGCGCCAGAAGCATTTTTTCATCCGATTCTCCCAATGCACTGTAATATGTAGCGTTTACCTGATAATACAGATTCTTTTGTCCATGTAAATTTTTGACCATGCCTCCACGGGATACGATCCGGTCAATCAATGACTGGATCTCCTCTTCCGGAAGCAGCCCCTTTAAATCCAGAAGCGGGATGCCATCGTGACAGCCAAGCATGTTGACCGTAGAGATCTTCTTTGCCACGATCTCCTCTGCCCATGCCGCAAGGTACGTTCCGCGCCGGTTCTCAATCGCATCAATGACCAGTCCCGGCAGGAAAAAGTCATAGGTTGCATAGCCTTTTTCTGCAAGTGTCTCATATATTTTTTCATCATACGCTGCGTGGATCTCCGGCAAAAGCGTAAGTCCCAAAGGTTCTGCCAACGTATGGATCTTCTGTAAAAGTTCCCACGTCTCCGGATCATTGAGAAAGTTTTTCTTTCCCGGTGCTTTCGGCGCATAGGCAAAAGCATCCAGCCGCACGATTGTTGCACCATAAGAGGCTATTTTTTCCAGTGTTTCACGATAAAACTCCCACACTTTTGGTGACTGGATGTTTACATCCATCTGCCCGAGATACTGTCTGCCATGCACCTCCTGATAAAAGGTATTCCAGTACGGCACTTTTTTTCCATCCGGAAATTCCACCATCAGGATCGGCAGCCCGGGTTTGCGGAAAAACATCTGCTTCAGGCAGCTTTCATCCGGCTGGATATAGCCTTCCTCCGTCATGGTTCCATGCCCTTCCCAGAAATGGTTCCAATCGATGAAAAAATCGCGGTACGCAGAAGCCTCCCCTTTTTCCACAAGATCCCGAAACTGCGGGGACTGTGCGGAAGCATGGTTTAAAATAAAATCCAGTTTCAGGTCGATTCCCATATCCTTTAACTGTTCAAGGTCTTTCCGGTTGGCAAGCTGCTCATTCAGGTCATAGTCGATCACGGAAAATCCCCGGTCGAGATCGGAATGGTACAGGCTCGGCAGAATGTAAAAAGAAGAAAATACATTCTGCAAAGCCTCCGTTTTCAGCAATGTTACGATATCCCCAAGATTTCCTCCAAGACTGTCTGGATATGCATTGAGCATCGGTTTACTGTTCATAAACACTTCCGTCCTTTCCCACGATCAATCCTGCATTTTTGCGCTGCACTTCGAGTTTTTCCTGTTCCAGTTCCACCACACGGCAGATAAACGGGCTTGCGGCATTCTCGTCGCGGTTTCTGCGGATGCGCCGCTCCTTTGTCTCCTCCGGGGAACTTTCCAGAAAGACGGATAGATCCACACCATGTAAATCGTCACTGCCTCCGTGCGTCCACTCCAGAAGCAATACAGATATTCCTGAAAAATCGGTTTCTTCTGATGAAATCTCACCATCTTCCCGTCCCAAATGCCGCAATGTGATCGTATCTTTTCCCTCATGAAATGCCGCAAGCACTTCATTGATCCGGTCGAAGTCAATCTCTTTCTTTGTCCCGAGATATCCACGCAGTCCGTCTTCCCCGGCTTCTTTATACACACGCAGCCGTTCTTCGTCGTTGCGTTTTGGAATCCGGTGTGGATAATCATCGCCCGAGAGCAGATAACATCCTGTTCCGTCATTTAAAAAGTACTGCTGCAATGCCGTTGCAAGTGTTGTTTTTCCAGAACCGGAGCCACCGTAAATGCTGATGACCACCCGTTTTTCGGCATTCCCGTCACACAATTTCTGCACTTTTTCATATAATCTTCCCGCCTCTTTCAGTTCTGTAAAAGCAAACTGATATGCCTCATATTCCCCGGTAAACGGCGGAAGCGGAATTCCCGCATGCATCAGTGCCGCACCGGTATACTGTCTGCCGCTCTGTTCTTCCAGATACACGGCATCCGGTTTTAACCCACGCAGGCGGACATAAACGGCTGCCTGATTTGCCTCTGCCCTAAGACGCACTGCGCTGACTAATGCATGATCCTGTTCCTCTGATACCGTCATCCATGCCGCAATTTCATCCATAAACGGATCGGACAGCCGCCAGTAGGTTCCCTCGTTAATGAGTGTTTCATACTTCTTGTATGTTTTAATCTGCTCCCGGATCTGCTGTTTTTCCTCATCGGATAAAAGCGCCGGGTTTAATTCGTAACCGAAGGTTCCTGCCATCGCTGTCACCCCGCGGGTGTGGAAACTTGTCACCCGTCCGGTCTGGTGGTTCGGCACCGCCGAAACGTGCGCCCCCATTGCGGAAACCGGATAGAAAAACGAAGTTCCGTACTGGATCCTTGTGCGGTTGATTGCATCGGTATTGTCACTACACCAGATCTGCGGGGAATAATAAAGCATTCCTGCGTCAAATCTGCCGCCGCCACCGCTGCATCCCTCAAGCAGAAGATCCGGATACCGGCTGCACAGGCGCTCCATAAAATCATAGACACCAAGCACGTAATCATAGGACAGATTTCCGGCATAGACATCTGCCATACTGCGGTTCATATCCCACTTGACATAATCAATTTTTCCCTGATCCAGCACGGCACAAATCTGCTCAAATACACAGTCGCGCACTTCTTTTCTGGAAAAATCAAGCAGTAACTGGTTTCTCGAGCGCACCGGCCTTTTCCCCGGAATCTGAATTGCCCAGTCCGGATGTGCCCGGTAAAGGTCGCTGTCTTCATTGACCATCTCCGGCTCAATCCAAATGCCAAATTTCACCCCCTGATTATGCACACGGGTAATAAGCTCTGCCAGGCTTCCCCCCAGTTTCTTTTCATTGACCTGCCAGTCCCCAAGGGAAGAATTATCATCGTTTCTTTTCCCAAACCAGCCGTCATCCATCACTACCATATCAATTCCAAGGGAAGCGGCTTCTTTTGCCAGATCCACGATCGTATCTCCCGTAAAATCAAAATAGGCTGCCTCCCAGCTGTTGATCAGCACCGGGCGCTGCATATGGACATATTTGCTGCGGCACACATGGTTGCGGATGCAGTTATGATATTGCTGCGACAGTGCAGACAATCCGTCTGCCGAATAAGACAAAATGACTTCCGGTACCGTAAAGGTTTCTCCTTCCGCAAGCGGATAGGAAAACAGTTCTTCATTTAATCCGAGAAGCAGGCGCGTCTGGTTGAACTGATCTTTTTCTGCCTCACAGGAAAAATTTCCGCTGTATACAAACAGCATTCCATAGCAGCTGCCTGCGGTCTCTGTTGTTCCTTTTTCTGCCAAAATCACTGCCGGATTATACTGATGGCTGGACGTTCCCCTGCGGCTGCCAAACGCAATGGTTCCATGCCCCAGCGGCGTACGCTCCAGATTGCGCTCCATGGCATGCTTTCCATAAAACCGCAGGACATCAAAATCTCCATGTACAAAATCCAGACAGGCTGCCGCTGCCTTTTCGATCGTAATCTGCCCGGTTCCCGTATTTTTAATCTGGACGCTCCTTGTAATGACATCGTTTTCTTCCAAAACACCATACAGCAGATGAACTTCAACCTGTGCGTTTTCGTCTGCAAGGACAATTTCCAGTGTCTGTGCTTCCTCTTTGTCTGCCCAGACAGCCGGAAGTCCCTGTAACTGGTATTTGCCGCTTCGGATCTCATAACTTTTAAAAAGCAGATCTGCGCTTTCCACCCCTTTTTCATTTTTGATATTCAGCGCAATATTGCGGTAATCCCCAGTTCCAATGGAAGGATACTCCTGTGGCAGCGCATCCAGCGAATATGTGCGATCCATGCCCGCTGCATAAGGATTTCCGGAAAATCCACGGTCTGCATAGGTTAAAACATAATCCATGGGGCTGTTTGTTTTATCTCCATAGTACAGATGCAGCAGATATCCCAGTGGATCGACCTGCATCTGATAAGTTGTATGCGCCGTATGCAGGTTAAATATTTTTTTATTTGGATTGTATATAATTGCCATAGAAGTCACCTCGTTTTATTTTTATCGTTTTATTTTTATCCTTTGACTGCACCGTTTGCCACACCGTTTAAAATCTGTTTCTGGCAGATCACATAAAAGATCAGGATTGGAATCAGTGCCAAAATATAGGAAGCAAATGCCAGATTGTAATTGGTTCCAAACTGTGTCTGGAAATTAAGCTGTGCAAGCGGCAGCGTATTCTGTCCGGTTCCAGACATGATCACAAGCGGTGTCATAACATCATTCCACGTTCCAAGAGCTGTCAGGATTGCAACTGTTGCATGCATTGGCATCATCATTGGAAAGACCACTTTCCAGTAAGTAGTCCATGTGCTTGCTCCGTCAATATCTGCCGCCTCTTCCAGCGCTATCGGAATATTTTTTAAGTACCCACTGTAAAGAAGGACGTTCATTGGCATATAAAATACCAGATACAACAGAATGACACCCGCGCGGTTTCCAAGTCCCATATGCGCCGTCTGCTTTACCAGAGGCATCATTAAGATGGAAAACGGAACAAACATTCCGCTGACAATATACAGATAGATAAATCGGAAACTTTTTCTTCTTGCCATGCCGCGTCCGATCACGTAGCCTGCAATTGAGTGGATCAGGATTGCCAGTACGATCGTTGCCAGTGTGATCAGTAAACTGTTTCCAAGAGAGTGCCAGAAATCGGTCACTTCCATTGCCTGACGGAAATTTTCAAAACTCCACTGTTTCGGGAAAGAAAGTGCACCCGCCACATCGTTTGTCATCTCACTCGGTTTCTTAAACGCAATGATCACTGCCATATACAGCGGGAAAAATACCGTAACCGTCCCCAAAATCAGAACAATCGTAAGTACCCAGTTTGTTTTCTGTTTTTCTTTCATCATAACTGCTCCTCCTTCTTATTCATGACTGTCATCTGGAAAAGTGAAATCGCCACGATCACAATAAAGAAAATGACTGCATTCGCACTCTGGAATCCAAACTGTCCGCCATCCATACCATTTTTATAAATCAGGTAAGAGATGGATTCGGTGCTCTGTGCCGGACCTCCCTTGGTCAATGACATGATCTGGTCGAATACCATGAGGAAATTCTTTGTGCTCAGTACCAGATTGATCGTCACAAACGGCATCACCAGTGGAAATGTTACTTTCCAGAACTGCTTCCATTTACTGGCTCCGTCAAGCATACTCGCCTCGTAGACTTCCTCCGGTACAGTCTGCAGACCGGAAATATAGATGATGGTATTCATGGCAACTGCCTGCCATACACCAACAATCAGCACACCAATCCATGCGTATTTTTCACTTGCAAGAATACTGTTCTGTAAAAATCCAATATGGAACACATTTCCCACAGTTGGAAGAATGTAAGTAAAAATAAAACTGAAAATATAGCCGATGACAAGTCCTCCTAAAATATTCGGTACAAAATAAATACCGCGCAATGCACTTTTAAAACGGATTGCACTGTTTAATCCAACTGCCATGATCAGACTCAGCACATTTACCAGTATCGTTCCTGCCAGCGCATATTTAAACGTAAACAAATAGCTTTTTCCCACGCGGGAATCCGTAAACAGATCTGCATAGTTCCTGATCCCGACATAATCGTAAGTTCCGTATCCTTTATAATTGGTAAAACTGTAAATCACACCTTTGATCATTGGAAGTGTATTGAATGCAAAAAATAAGATTACAACCGGTATGATAACCGCCCAGAATGTTTTGTCCCTGTTTGACATTTTCTTTTTCATTGTGCATCCCCCTGTTCTTTCTGATAATCCTGTACTTTCCGAATCAGATCCCGGTTGTAGCGCTTCCAGTCGGAATCAAATTTTTTCAAAAACTTTTCCTGTGCATTGTCGCTTGTATCCAGCAGGAACGTCTGGATCATGGCATCCACACTCATCTCACTCGGATAATGGTGATCCTGATAATCTGCCATGCGGTTGTTTTCAATGTAAGGACGCATATCCTCGAGTGTTTCCGGAATTGCAAAATCCCCGTCTTTGCAGGCAATTCCGCCCTGATCATCCAGATAAATCTGAATGGTCTCATCGTCATACAGATATTTTAAAACTTCATATGCAGCCTCTTTATTTTTGCATGCTTTCATTACGGAAAACTGCAGATCAATTCCTGAATTTAATACATTGTCTGATTCGTTATCATTTGCAGGAAATGTAAAAGAGCCGATATTCATGTCCGGGTTGACCGATTTAATCTGGGGAATCGCATAGCTTCCAATCGGATACATGGCAGCTTCCCCGCGGGCAAATGCTGTACATGCATCGTTATAACCATATGCATACGGATTTTTTTCGGCGTAATCCAAAAGCGCACGCATCTTTTCTGCTACCGGTCCATACGTATCGGAAAATGTGGTATTTCCCATATTTACCTGATTGTAGGTATCCGAATCGGTAAGTCCGACTGCCAGCGCATTCCACGGAGCCAGACAGGTCCAGGTATCTTTAAAGCCCAGATACAGCGGAAGTGTTCCGCTCTGTTTTATTTCATCACACAGTGTGGTAAATTCCTGCCAGGTGGTCGGAACTTTCCAGCCATTTTCCTCAAACAGATCTTTGTTATATAAAATTCCTGCCGCGTTTGCCACATATGGAAGTGCATACGTGCCATCCTTTGGAATAAACTCCAGTTCCTTATCCATATCCAGATATGCCTGTTTTACGGTCTGGACTTCATCCAGATCGGAAATATCATCAAACAGATCTGCATCTAAAAAGTTGGAATAGTTGCTGTCCCCTCCGATTGCGATGATATCCGGATAATCCTCCCGGATAAAACGTGTCTTTAAAATAGTCATTGCTTCGTTTGGAGATGAAATCGTCAGATGGATGTCATCATGTGTTTCATTGAACCGCTTTTCAATTTTTTCAAATGCCTTAACTGCTTCCGGTTTGTAGGAAACCACTTCGATTTCGGTTTTCCAGTCTGCCCTTTTTTCACTTCCGCATCCGGCAAGACCCGTCATACACATGCCAAGTGCAAGCACCGCCGCAACACTGCGGAAAATACTTCTTTTTGCCATATTCTTCTCTCCTTTTTTTCAATATATCCGCTTACTCTTTTGATATTCTGATTATAACATACCTTTATGAGTCCTCAAATATCATCATTTTTTTAATTTTATATCAAAATGCGATATTTTATGTTATAATAGACATTGATATAGCATTTTGGTATATAAGGAGTATTTTATGGGCAATATATTATTTAATATTTTTCCGAATGAAAATTTTATTGATCTGTGTATGTATCAGTTTGGATATGAACAGTGTGATCCCGGCCATTCATTCGGGCCTGCAACACGCAACCACTACCTGTTTCACTATATTCTTTCCGGAACCGGAACCCTTATGGCTGACAATGCAAAAGGTGAAACACAGACCTATTCCATAAAAAGCGGGCAGGGATTTATTATTTTTCCCGGTCAGATCAACACCTACATTGCCGATAAACAGCTTCCCTGGGAATATATGTGGATTGAATTTGATGGCTTGCGTATAAAAGAAGCTTTAAGTGTCACAGATTTGTGTAAAGATGCGCCCATTTATCATTCACACTCCAAAGAATTGCGTGAAAAACTTGCTGATGAAATGCTTTATATTGTAAATCATTCTCATGAATCTTCTTTTCATCTCATTGGCCATCTGTATTTATTTATGGATTATCTGCTGCAGTCAGCAAAATCTACTAAGCTGGTTTCCAGTGGGCGCATGAGTGATTATTATATAAAAGAAGCAATCAATTATATTGAACAGAATTTTCAGAATAATATCTCGATCGAAGATATCGCTACAGTATGTGGCATCAACCGAAGTTATTTGGGGAAAATCTTCCGCAACTCAATTGGCCGCTCTCCGCAGGAATTTCTTATGAACTACCGCATGGTAAAGGCTACCGAATTGTTAAAGCTGACATCCTTATCTATTGCGGACATCAGTTCCGCTGTCGGATACGAAAATCAGCTTCATTTTTCCCGTGCATTTAAAAATATTTATGGTGTTTCTCCGCGGGAATGGAGAAACCAGAACAAGTAACAATAGATAAGATAGATATCATTCCTATCAGTCTTAATACTTCAGTATCATTACCTTGTCCCTTGAACACTTCCATATCAGTAAAAAGGACATCCCCTTACCTGTAAAATCTACAGTTCCGGAATGTCCTTTTCCCCATACTTTACTATATTTTTAACACATGATGCTGCTTATCCACAATCTATAAGATGCCAAAATGCCTAAACGCCTGCATAATTGCATCTTCCTTCTCCGGTGTACACTGTGGCTGTCTCGTATTCTCTGATTTAGCCAGATTGAAATTCTCGCCGACATCCAATCTACACTTCTTCTTAATCTGTGCGATATACAGTGATGAAACCTTAAGTCCTGTCTGCTCCAATACATATGCCTTTATCTGCTCATATGTCGCTTTTCCTTTGAATTCAGATAAATCCATATCCTCCAGAGAGAAGTCCACCTTCACTTTTCTGCTGTCGACCATTCTCCGTTCCACTTCGGTCCGCGCTGAGCAAAGATCCACCGGATCTTTAGCGCCCTTGGAAAGTAAAACAACAGTCTCCACATGTGTTGTATTCCCAAACTGATCCACCGCCCTTACCTTGCAAAGCTCATATCCGCCCTCACAAAGCATCTTAAGATCCCTCGCTAACGTCGCCGAATCACAGCTTACATACACGATCCGCTCCGGCTGCATCTTAAGCATCGTCTCAAGACATACACCATCGCACCCCTTTCGCGGCGGATCGACCACGATCACATCCGGGTGCAGCATATCTGCATCTGTGTCTTTCTTTTTTTCATAAAATGCCGGCAGCACTTCCTCTGCTTTTCCTACAAAAAACTCAGCATTATTGATACCGTTGAGCGCCGCATTATTCTTCGCATCCTCGATTGCCTGTGGGACGATCTCCACCCCATAAACTTTTCCCGCTTTCTGTGCAAGAAAAAGTGAAATCGTGCCGATGCCGCAATATAGATCCCACACGGTCTCTTTTCCGGTCAGTCCCGCATAGTCGAGCGCAAGGCTGTAGAGTTTTTCCGTCTGGACAGGATTGACCTGATAAAATGACTGCGGTGAAATATGGTATGCGACCGCTGTATCAGTCAGTGAAAAATCCTTCGTATCGCGTAGATGGATCATATCGGTAATGTATGGATCGCCCCAGATACATTTCGTCACATCCCCGAGGATCACATTTGTTTTCTTCGTATTCTGATTGATGGAAATGCTCTTCATTCCCTCGATGGCTGTCAATCTGTCGATCAGTTTTTCCACTTTAGGAAGACTATTTCCGTTGATAATCACACAGACCATAAGCTCTTTTGTGGAAAACCCATAGCGGATCAGGACATGACGAACCAGCCCCTTACCTGTATTTTCATCGTAAGATGCCACATGACATTCTTTCATATAAGAAAGGACTTCATTTAAAATAATCTGATTTTCCTCCACCCCCAGCTTGCAGTCATTTACCGGAATGATACTATGGGTGCGCGCTGCATAAAAACCGGCAACCGGATCACCATCCTTGTCCGCACCGATCGGAAACTGTGCCTTGTTCCGGTAACGGTATGGCTCTTTCATTCCAACAACCGGCTCCATGATACGGTCAATAAATTCCGGTTCAAAACCACCGATGCGGATCAGATTTCCGCGTACTTTATTCTGCTTAAACTCCAGTTGTTTCTGATAATCTAATGTCTGTATCTGGCATCCGCCGCATCTTCTGTGGAGCTCACACTGCGGTGTCACACGAAATTCAGACGGCGTAAGAATCTTTTCCACCCGCGCATAACCATAATTTTTTTTCATCTTAGTGATGCGGGCTTCGATCTCATCTCCAAGCACCGCATCTTTAACGAAAAAGGTCATGCCATCGTATTTTCCGATTCCTTCGCCGTCCACGCCCATATCTTCGATTTTCAGTTCTATGATATCATTTTTCTGCATAATTATAATTTCCCGGAGCGTCTGATATTGCTCTCAAGCAGACGGTTGTACCCCTGCCATTCCTGATTATTTTCCGGCACGTTGTTAAAGATTTCGCGCACCGTCTCCATCTTTGCATCAATATTATCCGCAAAACTGAGTGCCAATGCCTCCGGCAGCGCCGGTTTTTTCGGTGAACCAAACTCTAACTCGCCGTGATGTGCTAAAATACAGTGCTTTAACTCGCTTGCCAGTCCCTTTGGAAAATCCGGGATCGTGCGGATTCTGTCACCGACCATCTCGGTTCCAATAATAATATGTCCTAAAAGCTGACCGTCATCCGTGTAATCATTTTCCGGGAATGTGGAAAGCTCCTCTAATTTTCCGATATCATGGAAAATAGCTGCCGTGATCAAAAGATCGCGGTTTAACATCGGATAACAGCCTGCAAAATAATCACAGTGCTTTGCCACACTTAAGCTGTGCTCAAGCAGACCACCGACAAATCCGTGGTGCACAGTCTTTGCAGCAGAGTGGAATTTAAAGCGTTTTTCAAAATCTGCATCCTCCACAAAAAAGCTCTCTAACAGCTTCTTTAAATGCACTTCTTTGATGCTCGCAATCAGGCCTTTTAACTCCTCATACATCTGGTCGATATCCTTATCGCTGACCGGAAGGTAATCTTTTGGATCATACTCCCCTTCCTGCACCTTGCGGACGCGCTTTACATTCAGCTGTAAATTGCCCTGAAAGCTGGTGATATCACCCATTACGGCTATGTAATCCAGTGAATCGAACTCGTCGATTCCAACAGAACCAGGCTCCCAGATCTTCGCATCCAGTGTGCCCGTTTTGTCCTGTAAGATCAATGTATCATAAGGTTTTCCTGCCTTTGTCAGTGCAGACTGTTTTACTTTACATAGATAGATTTCATTAATTCGCTCGCCCTCTCTGAGGCTCTCAATATACTTCATACTACTCCTTATTCCTGCTTTTATTTTCTAAAATTATTATGCCTGTATCCGCATTTCTGCTTCTAAAACGCATACCGGTGTCCACATTTCTGTTTCTGACATGCATGGCCGCATCCGCATTTCTGCTTCTAAAATACATGCCTGTATCTGGTTCACATCTCTATGGCAGTACACTGACTTCTACCGTGCAGGTGATTTCCGTATAACCTTCCGGTCCCTGCCGCTCAATCTTCACTTCCACCGTATCTTCCGGCTTTAACGAAAGCAGTTTTTTCTCATAATTTTCTGCCGTAAGAATCTCATCCCCGTCAATCTCCGTAATGACATCCCCATTCTGAAGTCCCGCCGCCATTGCCGGTGAATCCATGCAGACATCTTTGATATAAGCGCCTTTTGGTATTTCATATTCACGTTCGATTGCTGCTGTAACCGTTGTCACTTCAAGCCCAAAGTAAGGGATATCCTGTCCGTTTGACAGCATCTCAATCAATGCTTTTAACTCGGAAATAGAGATCGCTGTCAGCGTATTTTCATCCCCCGCACTGCTGTATCCCTGCATCACGATTCCAATGATCTCGCCATCTACATTGACAAGTGCTCCGCTTCCGTTGCTGCTTCCTACAATATCTGTCGTAAACACACTGTAATTATGATCTATCGTAGAAATACTGTTCGTGGTGGATGTAATATTTCCAGTCAGGATTGAATAATTGGTTCCAAGCGGACTTCCGATCGCGATCGCGATCGTTCCCTGCGTAACAGTCAGTGAATTTCCAAGAACTGCAACTGCGATCGCATTCTTTGTACTTTCGGTAAGTTCTGACGCCTTTACGCTTAACACAGCTATCCCTGTATTGCCATCGTATTTTTTCATTTCAGCTTTCACGACAGCATCATTAATAAATGTGACATAGATTTCCTGTGCATCTGCAATCGCCTTGCGTTCTGTTAAAACCAGCAGTTCCCTGCCATTTTCCGCTACAATGATACCGGAAGCCTGCCCCTTACTCTCATATGGGTTATTAAACCAGTCGGTATCGCTCTTCACACCGGTTACCGTCACGATAAACTTGTTTGCTTCTTTTCCAACCGCATACAATTTATTCTGAAGTTTCTGAAAATCGGCAAGTTCAAGTTCCTGCATTTCATTGTTTGGAACATCCCCAGTGTTATGTTCCGTTTCCGGTTCATCCGTCTGCTCCTGCTGACTGTTTCCCGCTTCTTCTGTCTCCTGCTGCCCGTTTTCCGGCTCTTTATTTTCTCCCTGCTGTCCGTTATTCTCTGTGTCCTTTTGCTCTGTCGATTCCTGCGTATCGTCCTGTCCGCTTTCTTCCGTTTCTGTCACATCATCCTTCGGAATCGTAACGACAGGCTTCTCCTCCGGGTAAAACCAGTTTGAAAACTCCGGCTGCAATAAACTAAACACCAGTGCTGCCACCGTACCAAAAATAACGGCAAGCACTACGGTAAACAATGCTTTTTTTATAAGACGTTTTTTATTCAACGGCTTCTCCTTGATCTGCTCATTAATAAAAGAAAAGCCACCCTTCTCTTTCTCCTGCATGATTTTCCCTTCCTTAACAAAAATGAAAACCGCACCTTATTTATTATAGTTTGAATCACATACGCTTGCAACACTATTTTTGCATTTCCGGCTTTCCTTCCCCCAATTAATGGGATATAATGTGAATAAGCAATGAGCAGTGCCAAAAATCAACCACAAGGAATTATAAATCTTATGAATGAAAAAGTTTTAAAAACATTAGAATATAATAAAATCATTGCCCGCTTAGCGGAGCACGCCTCAAGTGAGGATGCAAAGAAACGTTGTCTCTCCCTCACACCGGGCACAGACATCAATGAGATCAATCTTTTACAGTTACAGACCAAAGATGCGCTAAACCGTCTCTTTAAAGGCGGCCGCATCTCTTTTTCCGGTGTCCATGATATCCGTGACTCCCTGAAACGTTTAGAGATCGGTGCAGCCTTAAGCATCACGGAGCTTTTGCGCGTCTGCTCTCTCCTTGAGGCAGCCAAACGTGCAAAAGCATTTTCCCGCGCCAGCATCGGACATACCGGACCGGACCGCCCTGTTTCAGCAGATGAGACAGACGAACTTCCGGTTGATTCCCTGACCGGATTTTTTGACCAGATCGAACCACTCACACCATTATGTGACGAGATCCGCCGCTGCATCTTATCGGAGGACGAAATCGCAGACGATGCCAGCAGCACACTCCGTTCCATCCGTAAATCCATGCGTGGCATGAACGATAAGATCCGTGCACAGATGAACTCGATGATCAACAATACAACTACACGCAGTTATTTGCAGGATGCCGTCATTACGATGCGTGACGGCCGCTATTGTCTGCCGGTCAAAGCCGAAGCAAAATCACAGGTTCCGGGTATGGTGCACGACCAGTCATCTTCCGGTTCCACACTCTTTATCGAACCGCTCGCTGTTGTAAACTTAAACAACGAATATAAAGCTCTTCTTATGAAAGAAAAAGAAGAAATCGAAGTCATTCTCGCCAACTTAAGCAACTTAACGGCAGGATACTCCATGCAGCTTCATACTGACTACAATGTGCTCACCGAACTTGATTTTATTTTTGCAAAAGCAGCTTTCGCCCAGACTTACAACGGTGTTGCTCCGACTTTCAATACCGACGGACGTATCAACATCAAAAAAGGGCGTCACCCGCTGCTCGACGCCAAAAAAGTTGTACCGATCGATGTACGTCTCGGAGAAGATTTTACGCTTCTGATCATTACTGGTCCAAACACCGGTGGTAAAACTGTCTCCTTAAAAACAGTCGGTCTTCTGACATTGATGGGGCAGGCAGGACTTCATATTCCGGCTTCCGAGCGTTCGGAACTCGGAATCTTTGAGGAAGTGTTTGCTGATATCGGAGATGAGCAGAGTATTGAACAGTCTTTAAGTACTTTCTCCTCCCATATGACAAATATCACACGCATTTTAAGTCAGGTAAATGACCGTTCCCTCGTGCTTTTCGATGAGCTTTGTGCCGGAACCGATCCAACGGAAGGTGCAGCACTTGCAATTTCTATTTTGTCAAAATTAAAACTATACGGTGCACGTGTCATGGCAACCACACACTACAGTGAATTAAAAGTATTTGCCCTTCAGACATCCGGCGTGGAAAATGCATGCTGTGAATTTGACGTTGAATCATTAAGTCCGACTTACCGTCTGCTGATCGGTATTCCCGGAAAAAGTAATGCATTTGCAATTTCCACCAAACTTGGTCTGGGTGAGGATATCATCGAGGATGCCAAAGGACGGATCAGCGAAAATGATATGAATTTCGAGGATCTTTTAGCAGATCTTGAAAAGAGCCGCATCACGATTGAAAAAGAACAGCTTGAGATCAACCAGTATAAAGAAGAAATCCAGAAATTAAAAGAACAGCTTGAACAGAAACAGGAACGTTTAGACGCAAGCCGTGACAAGATCCTGCGCGAGGCAAACGAGCAGGCTTACAATATCATCAAAGAGGCCAAAGACCTTGCCGATGAAACGATCCGTAATTTCAATAAATACGGCATCGCACATGCCCCGGTCAGCGAAATGGAAAAAGAGCGCACTAAACTGCGCGATAAGATGAACAACGCACAGAAAAAAATGTCTGACCAGAAAAAGAATGCTGCTCCAAACCATAAAGTTCCCAAAAAACTCCGCATTGGTGACCGCGTGAAAGTCATCAGCATGAATCTAAACGGAACCGTTCACTCCCTGCCAAACGCAAAGGGTGACCTTTATGTACAGATGGGTATTTTACGTTCTCTTGTCAACATTAACGACCTCATCCTGTTAGAGGAAGAAACTTCCCCGACCAGCAAAAAATACGGTCGTACCAGTGCCGGCAAGATCAAAATGAGCAAGTCTGCATCCGTCTCCACAGAGATCAACCTGATTGGCAAGACCACAGACGAAGCGATCGCCCTTTTAGATAAATACCTGGATGATGCCTACCTTGCACACATTCCGTCCGTGCGTATCGTCCACGGAAAAGGAACCGGTGCACTTCGCAACGCCGTACAGGCACATTTAAAACGTTTAAAATATGTGAAATCATTCCACCTCGGAGAGTATGGCGAAGGTGATGCCGGCGTAACAATTGCCGAATTCAAAGACTGATTTCAGACAAAAAGTAATTTCAGTAAGACAGATTTTATCTGATCCCATGCACAAAGCACTGCCGAAGCAATACCATTTCGTCTGATTTACAAACAGAATAACAACTAACAGGAGGTAATTTTATGGCAGCAAAACAAAAAATACTGATCGTCGATGATGATAATAATATTGCAGAACTGATCTCTCTTTATCTTACGAAAGAGTGTTTTGATACAAAAATTGTAAATGACGGTGAAGAAGCCTTAAAAGCATTCGAACAGTACAATCCGAACCTGATCCTTCTTGATCTGATGCTTCCGGGCATCGACGGCTATCAGGTATGCCGCGAAGTCCGTGCAAAAGCAAACGTGCCGATCATCATGCTCTCCGCAAAGGGTGAGATTTTTGATAAAGTACTCGGTCTTGAACTTGGAGCAGATGATTATATCATGAAGCCGTTCGATTCCAAAGAACTTGTTGCCCGCGTCAAAGCCGTTTTGCGCCGTTACCAGCCGGTCAAAATTGAAGAACCTGCTCCTGAATTAAAATGCGTAAAATACCCGGATCTGATCGTCAACTTATCCAACTACTCTGTTATTTATAAGGACAATCCGATCGACATGCCGCCAAAGGAATTAGAGCTTTTATATTTCCTTGCATCCTCGCCAAATCAGGTATTTACCAGAGAACAGCTTCTCGACCATATCTGGGGCTATGAATACATCGGCGACACCCGCACCGTGGATGTCCATGTAAAACGCCTCCGTGAGAAAATAAAGGACAATGACAGCTGGAGTCTCTCGACTGTCTGGGGAATCGGTTATAAGTTCGAGGTTAAAAATATATGAAACGGACACTCTACCCCAAACTGCTCGGCGGCTATCTGATCTACGGACTGATCTGCTTTATTATTATTTCAACCTTTGGTTACCACATTACTTTTAACTTCTTAGAGCGCCGGGATGCCTCGACGCTCTATCGGGAGTCTGCGCTGATTTCCTCTAACTATGCGGAAAACTATTTTAAGCGTTCCACAACCTTAGAGGAAATGAAAACACAGCTCTCCACCCTAAGCACTTACCTTTCCAGCGAAATCTGGATCATCGATAAGCAGGGACAGATCCTTTTAAACACAGCTTCTGCTACTTCTCCAGTGGAAAATGCAGAGCCGGAAGTAATTCCTGATTTTGACGTGACTGATTTTGGAAATAAATATTACCGCACCGGAAACTTTTACGGTCATTTTGACTCAGAAACATTAAGTGTGTTTTCACCGATCACTGTAAATTACAAAGTACGCGGCTATGTGATCATACATAAACCGGTCAGCTCCATCGTCAATTTATCCAACCTGCTGACCAATCTTTCCTATCAGACGTTTGCACTTTTATTTCTGGCAGCATTTGTTGTTTTAGCACTCTTTACCTGGATCGTCTATATCCCGATCCGCAAAATTGCCAAAGGCGCCAATGAATATGCCGCCGGAAATTTT
This sequence comes from Roseburia rectibacter, assembly GCF_014287515.2. NCBI lineage: Bacteria > Bacillati > Bacillota > Clostridia > Lachnospirales > Lachnospiraceae > Roseburia > Roseburia rectibacter. The sequence goes on along the minus strand of NZ_CP092473.1, from coordinate 628,621 downwards.
GAGGCAAAGATCGATGTCCACTCCAATGATGAGATCGGTTATCTTGCTGCCTCGCTCAACTATATGGCAAATGAATTAAACACGCTTGAGGAGGATCAGCGAAAATTTGTCTCCAATGTCTCACATGACTTCCGCTCTCCGCTGACCTCGATCAAAGGCTACGTAGAAGCAATGCTTGACGGAACAATCCCGGTTGAAATGCAGGATAAATATTTAAACATCATCCTTTTTGAGACAGAACGTTTGAACAAACTGACAAAAAGCCTTCTGGAATTAAACAAATTCGGCTCACACGGTGTTATGTTAGACATCACCAGTTTTGATATCAATCACACAATCCGCATGACCGTACAGACCTTTGAGGGAACCTGTATGGAAAAACATATCCGTTTTAACCTGATCTTAAGCGGTGAGACACTGTTTGTCTCTGCTGATTTCAGCAAAATTCAGCAGGTGCTTTATAACCTGATCGACAATGCACTCAAATTCAGCCATGCAAATTCATCGATCACGATCGAGACGACCGAAAAAAATGAAAAGGTCTTTGTATCAGTCAAAGACACCGGAATTGGTATTCCAAAAGACAGTATCAAGAAAATCTGGGAGCGTTTCTATAAAACCGATCTTTCCCGTGGGAAAGACAAGAAAGGAACCGGTCTTGGTCTTTCCATTGTCAAAGAAATCATCCAGGCTCACGGAGAAAACATCAACTGTATCAGTACCGAGGGTGTTGGTACGGAATTTATCTTTACACTGCCGTTAGCGAAAGAACAGGAGGAGCATGCCTGATGGCATGCTCTTTTACATAACGTGATTATTAAAATTCACCTTTTCAAGGATTTACCGTCTTAGTTTTTGTATATAATCATATTTGTTTCCACTCTTAAGCATTTTCAGCCAAGATATATAATTATTTTTCCCATTCCTTATATTTCTGAATATATTTGTTATTTCCACTCCCATTCTTAATGTATAAGGTAATGATTCTGTCCCAGATACATAAATTACTTTCTCTACTGAAATATCACCTATAATTTTATCTATCTTTGGGATTGCCAAATCTATGGTAACCAACACCTTGCAATTTCTTTCCGTTATATACTACTTTATTCTCTCTGCTCCAGTTCTCGGATCAATCGGAACAAAGCATGCTCCCAAATCATTTAAGGCATACTCCGCATATATTGTTTCCGGTAAATTTGGAAGCATCAACGCAACACTATCATTATTTTTTACTCCTAATGCTGCAAATGCCGATGCTACCCGAGTAATATTAGACAATAATTTTTCATAAGATATTTTATTTCCAAAATAAATGATAGCAGTTTCCTTTAAATGTTTTTTGGCACTGTTTCTCATAAAATCAACTAATTTTACGTCACAGTATTCCATATCATAATTAATGTTTGCACCATAATATTTCATCCACGGCTTGTCTATGGATGGATAGCCCGTGTTTCCCATTTGTTTCTCATCCATTTTCTGCAGCCTCCTTTAACATTTTCATCAATCGTTATCTGACTTTCCAGGCATTTCCCCTCGAATCAACAAATCCGCTATCTTCTGCTTTCAACGCCTCCACGTTTCTTTTTCCATTTGGATGAACCGGCAGTGCCTGACGCAGTTTATATGCCACCGGAATTGCATTCTCTGAAAGCTGTTCTGATAACTTTTTATGAATCCGTGGAATTACAGTTCTGGTATCTGTAACTCCATTTTTTTTCAGTACAACATGAAGTATTGGTTTAAATTTTCCATTGATCTGTACTGCAACTGCTTTGCACTGGGAGACCGCCTCATCCTCTAAAACAATATGCTCTATATCAAACAGATAAATGCGTTTTCCATCCTCACTATAAAAACTGTCACTTGCCCGCCCTTCCACAAAAAGGTAACCATCCTCGTCCACATACCCAATATCTCCGGTACATCCCCATATACAATGGTTCTGATCTTCGTAAAAGTACTTTTTTGTTTCTACCGGATTTTTATAATATTCCTTCATTCTTGCAGGAGAATTGACTCTGATTTCTCCTCTTTGACCATATGATAGTTCCTGATTTGTCTCAGTATCAAACGCAGCAACTGTCACACCCTTTATCGGATACCCAGATGATCGTACCTTATTATGTTCAGGTGAAGTGGACGTAACTGTACTTCCAAGCTCACACATTCCATATCCTTTGATCAATGGTGCATTACACCCACTCTTTCTTAGAAAATCAGTGATTATTTTTTCTTCCTGCGGCGTTACCGCTTCGCCTCCGGTAATCGGATATTTCATCTTTTTCAGGTTTATCTTTTTCCATTTTTTTGATCGTGCAAGTGCCATCCATATACTTGTCGGATTCAGAGTCATTGTCGGTTTATATTTTCTTATGCCATCAATCACCCTTTCTTTTTCAAATTGCAGTTCTGGTATTACTGTCATTCCCATGCGAAGCGGCATTAAAATATCAAGCACATTTCCCGTAGAAAACCAGATTGGAATAACTGCATAAAACGTATCGCCTCTTTCATAATTGAAATCTTCGTTATCATAATGAGCTATTGTTGCATTGATTCCATCATTTGTTAACAAAATCCCTTTTGAAGCGCCTGTAGTTCCGGATGAATACACCATAATACATCCACGATTTTTTTCATAAGATCTCTCAGTCTCTCCATTATAGTCATTCCCATATTTTATAAACGATTTCCAGGAATAAAATCCTTTATGATCTGTTCTTTTTTTATTCCAGTTTTTTTGCCCTGCACATACAACTAATTTTGCCAGCTCTGGCATAGATTCCGTAACAGGCATAACAACTGTTTTATTTATGCCGATACGAGGTACAGCATCCACAATATAAGAAAGCATTTCATCCATAACAAACAAAATTTTCGACTTTGTGTCATTGATCCGCTGTACCATCTGCTCTGTAGTAAATAACGGATTAATAAAATTTGCGATTGCTCCTATCTTACTGCAGGCAATCATCAGATATATAGCTTCCGGTACGGCTGCAGTACAAAGAGTGACACAGTCCCCTTCCTTTATTCCATATTTCACAAGTGATTTTGCACATGCATCCACATTATTAAACAACTGCGCATATGTAATTTTATTTCCATAATACGAAATAGCTGTATCTTTCAGATATTTTGAATTATTGCTATAAATATTCTGATACAACGTACACGCTGGTTCCTTGTTTTGTATATCTGACTGCGTGTAATATTTTAGCCATGGCTTGTCTATGGATGGATAGCCAATTTTCTCCTGTATATTCATCTGTCTGCTCCTTCAAGCTGCAATATTCTTATCGTTTTCTTCCCACTCACCTTGTCATCTTCTCCAACGTTTTATAATCAATCTTCCCACTCTGTGTCAGCGGTATTTCATCCATTTCAATAATTTGTTTCGGTACAAGGTGTACCGGTAATTTTTCTTTGCAATACTGCTGCAAACCTGTCAAAAAGTTATTATTATTTTTACTTTCTGCTGTTCGCTTTACACAGGCAATAGCAGTCGCTATATTTTGTGCATCAAGCTCCACAACCACTGCACACATATCTACCTCTGGGTATTCAGTGATGGTTTCTTCTATACGTTGTGGGAACAGTTTATAAACTATTCCATCTGCATCCTGTGTGATATATATTCTTTTGATTCTTCCCACAAAATGTACAAATCCATCTTCATCCACAAATCCTAAATCACCTGTATGAACCCATAATCTATTCTCTTCATCCCTGTCACAAATCTTCTTTGTTTCTTCCTCATTATCCAGATATCCCAGCATATGACTTGGTGTGCAAAAACATAATTCACCAGTTTCGTTATATTTCAGCATTTCTCCATTATCTGGATTGATTACTTTGATATTTACCTTACAAAGCGGAATTCCAAGTGTGCCTGCTTTATACACATGATTCATAGACGTTGTTACTGTAGCTGCAAATTCGGTCATTCCATATCCCGTTAAATATTTTGCATCTGAATGGTGATTTCGCAACGTTTCATTAAGATAATTTTCTTCTTCCAAACTTAATGATTCTCCCCCTCCCGCCATCGTGATGCAATAACTCATATTCCCGCTTAAACGTTGAACCAATTTTCTGATAATGACAGGTCCAGATACACAGTGATTTGGCTTGTATTTCTTATACTCTTCTATAAATTTTTCAGGATCAACGATCATAATAGAAGTCGTTCCAAGACTCAACGGAAGATGCACATTTAAGCTCAACCCAATTGACAAAAAAGGCGGCATAAACGTAAGAAACGTTTCCCCTCTTGTAAATTTCATTCCTGATTTTTCATATTGCCATGCTACCGCATTAAGGCTGTCATTACTTAACATTACGCCCTTGGGTGTTCCGGTTGTTCCACTTGTATACACAATCACTGACAATTCGTTCTCATGGTAAGATGTCTGCTGTGCTTTCTGATGTTCTCCGGCTTTCAGAAAATCCTTCCACTTCCAAAATCCTTTTGTATTAATTTTGCTTTTTAAAGCAGAAAATTTTTGTACCGGAAAGCCCAAAGAATCTGTCGGTGAAATTGCGAGCACCCTTATTTTTTCTATATCCTCTACAACATTTCTGACTTTTTCTGCTGCCACATCCAGAAAAATAAACATTTTAGAATCTGTATTTCTTACCGTCTCTACAATCTCCTCTTCCGAAAGCGTCATATAAACCATGTTCGCAACCGCACCTATATAATTCAGCGCATATATGCAGTAAATTGTTTCCGGTGTATTCAGTGACATAATCGTAACAGCATCCCCTTTTCGGATTCCCTGTGCCCAGAACGCATCTGCTGTTTTACGGATATTTTCAAAAAGTTTTTGGTATGTAATTTTTTTAGTAAAATACCGCAGGGCTATGCCATCTAAATGTGACTTGTTGTGATCAAATATATACTCATACATCGTACATTTCGGGATTTCACCATAAAGAGCTTCCTCGCTGTAGTATTTCATCCACGGCTTGTCTATGGATGGATAGCCGGTTTTCTTTTGTGTATTCATACATTTTCCCCTCATTGTATCATTTCAAAATCTTCTTCTAACATCTCTATTCCAACACATTCATTACAATATTCTTTATATGTATAGACAGTTTCTTCTCCATAATTACACTCATCAACTTTTATAAATCGCACAATATCACTATTATCTGGACTGTTTGAAACATAAATTGTTTGCTCATATTCCCACTTATAAAATTCATCTAATAATTCCTCTTTACCATCGTCAGTTACATCCACAATAAAAGACATAACCAAATTTTTTGCTACATCTAAATCACAATTTTCATATCCTTCAAAATGACTTACAAAAAATCGCAACATTTTTTCATCATTTATTTCATATCCCTGCTTTATCAACTCAACTCGATCATCTTGTTTTGTACGAAAATGAAGCGCCAATTTATTTTCATATGCTTTTATATCTCCATTCGCAATTGCTTTGTCATAATAAAAATCTGCCTGTTCTATATTTACTGGATAATAAAGTCCATTTGCATACATATATCCCATATTATTCTGCACTAATTTATTATTATAAATTTTTTGTATGCTATAAATTTCTGCCAACTGTTGATAATTTTGTGCACCATATGCATTTTGTGCAGCTAACAACAACGACTCCTCGCTCATAGATTCATTTACAATAGCTGCATTATTATTTGTAATCGTATTAGCAACTGTATTGGTATCTCCATTAATTATGGTAGATTCGATCTTATCTATTCTTTGTGTGATATCCGTCTCGTATTGTGTTATTTTTTCATTTATTTGACTATATTGCTGTATCTGATTACCAGAAACAATGTTTACCCGCTCTATTAAATAACCGCCTAAAACTATATCCAGAATTGGAATAATCACTGTCGTAATCACTTTTAGAAGTTTATCTAAAATACTTTTCCGCTTGCTTTCTGTAGCTTCATCCATATGCACCTTTTCCCCTTTATTTACATTGCATATTTGTATTTCATAAGTCTATTGTTTCCTTAACTCCATACCATTTGTTTATTTAACTTTTGATATATTGTCTTTTTCTCCAATCCCTCTTTGTATCCATAAATCTTTCTAAACCATCCTGCTGTTATTTCACATGCTACTACTCTTCTCTCCTAATACAACTCATCTCATACTTGTAATTTAATTTGGGATATTCTTTTAATCTCTTTTCTTTTTCCCTATCCCACTCTTTCAGATCGATCTCACTACGTTTTTCCATCGGGAAATATTCCCATATATTCCAACGCAATGTTGCCATTGTGTCTCTTAACATATCCGCACTTTGCTTTTTATCCTGATCTTTCCTATAATATGCAGGCTTGTCGAAAGCAATATAAACATCATCCTTCCTATATTCCATAACAACCGGAATAAGTGGCTTTCCAGTTTCCATTGCCAATGTAATTCCTCCCCAATAGATAGGAAGCATTGGAGAAGAAGGCAGCAAATTCCATGTTCCTTCCGGGAAAATGAGTAAATTATTTTTCTTCATTAGTAACTTTTTCATTCTTTTATACGCGAATGATCTGCTATTTCTATTTTTTCTATCAACCCAGACAGTTCCATTTATTTCAAATCCAAGCCAGTCCATAAATTGAAGTGATTGTTTTCCTGCCAAAACATAGGTATGACTTTTTAAAAGATCTACCGCAACTGGCACATCCCATCTACATGAATGATTCGCCATATAAATTGCTCCGTCTCTCTCCATAGGTATTTCACTTAATATATGTAAAGTCTTTCCATGTATTTTTCTTGATATTTTCAATGAAATCGGATGCAGTATCTTATAAATTATCATTTGTCATCCATCCCAATCCTTCCTCGTTTTTTAATATCTCTAGCCATGTAGGAATGTTCTTAGTTTTTAATTCAATCTGAGTAAGCCAATATTGCCTTTTTTCTTCTGGAATATATGTATTAATAATCTGCTCTCTCAGACTATATTCCTTCCACTCTCTTCTTCTCTGTTCTATAAAATTTTTCCAATAATCATCTGAAATATCTGATCTTTTCTTCAGCCCCTCCCGTTCCCAAATCTGCCACTTTAATGTTGCTAACATATCCCGCAATTCACAATTCAATTTTTTCTTATTTATGTTTTTACCTGTTACTTCAATAGTTTTCCCCATGTTAATAACAAATCTCTTATCATATTGTTCTATAGCAATTGGGCAAATGGATGCACCTGTTTCAATTGCACTGTAGACCGCACCGTATGCAATATCATTTACAATCGAATTTTCCGAAAGATTCCATGTCCCTTCCGGAAAAATCATAATATTAGCACCACACCTGAGCAAACGAATCATTATCTCTTTTGTATTCATCTTATCTGCTTTATCTCTTTCATCCACATAAACGATTCCATTTGCTTTTAATATAATTCCATTCAAACCTCTGCTTAAATTTTTATAATCTGCAGCTATTACATAAAATTGTTCCTGTATCTGCTCATTTACAATCTCAAAATCCCATTTTCCTATATGAGTTACCACGAAAATAATTGGTTTATTATGAAAAGCAGACTTTTCATTCATTATCTCCACACTAAAACCATTTATTTTTCGTTGAATAAATAAACCGGATCTGATAATCGGTCGAAATACTTTTTTCAGTTTTAGAAATTTACATTTTTCATTTTTTATCAAAAAATTTCTTTTTCTATTTTTATATTTCTGTAATTTCTTTTCCCATTTATTGTTTTTCATTTGTATTTATATTTATCCCCATTTACTACTATATATCGTACTAATTATACGATAATGCGTTTAAAATTTCAATATTTATACTACGCATTAATACATGTTTTATACGCATTTCAAAATTATTTTACTACGATATTGCACACTATAATAAACGATATAACGAAGTATTAAGGAGGCAGAAAATGAACGTATTAGATCGAATTGTAGAATTTAGAACTGCAAAAGGATGGTCTGAATACCAACTTGCAGAAGAGTCCGGAATGACTCAATCTACAATTTCATCCTGGTATCGCAGACATATGACACCTTCTATCCCCTCTCTGGAGCGAATTTGCGATGCATTTGGTATCTCTTTATCCCAGTTTTTTATGGAGAGTGGTGCCCAGCCCGTATTTCTTACTGATAAACAAGTTGAATTGATCAATGCCACAAATAAACTTTCACCGGAACAGTTAGATTCCCTGATTACTTTTTTAGAAACATTAAATAATAAAAATGTTTGATTCTTTAACAAAAGAAAGCCAGTTCAAACTGCTTTTCATCTGCAGTTTAAACTGGCTTTCCTGTACATAATCGGTATTTCTCACTTTTTCAATTTTGTTACTTTCCTATTTCTTTTTCTTCCCTTTTACCTCCGGCAGCTCCTCATACATCGCAACGAACAATCCCTGCAAAAACTCTTTATCATCCACCTCGTCTACCAGCAGCATTCTTTTGCTCCCTCATACGGCAGTTCGTAGGAGGCTTCCCACAGATAGGAAAGTGCCGCTTTTACCGGCTTTACCAACAGCCTGTCATCATAGATACCACCAACGATTTTACCGCAGTAATAAATAATAAATTCGCCCATCATAGCCCGGTATGAGATTTCTTCCAACTCCGCTAACTGTCCTAAAATAAATTGTAAATATTCCTTACTTGATGCCATATCCTACTGCTCCTTCCAAAATCCACCCTTATGGAAGTTTTCATTTCCTAACGGTGTTGCCGTCAGTCGGAACATCACACATCCGTCCGGACACACAATATCTTTCACATATCTGCTGCTTCCGCCAAGATTCTCAAGATCTCCGCCACTTCTAACCGCCTCCATGATTGGATAAAGCATCATCATTGTTTTTGAGCAGATCCCCTGACCATCTTTATTGACCGGACATCCATAGGTGCAGGTATATTGATCCCCAACCTCTTCCCCATTTCTGCAATAATGTTCTGTGTGATCTCCTCGTAAAAACCCTGTAACTTCTATTTCAAATTCATATTCTTCATTGTACCATTTTTTCATAGCTGGTCTCCTTCTCTAAGTAATTTATTGCAACGGGGCAGCGAAAATCTCAAATTGGTATGCAGGCACATTTCTTATCCAACCCGCTTTTTATGTGCTTTCATTTTCTTCATCGCCCAATCATAATGACTGCTTGTATTACTGATAAAATAATTTCCAATACAGTTTCCGCCCACCCATGGATAATAAGTCCTGGTAAAAAGTTCTTCCTGTAAAAACGTATCTAATGCCTCCATCACTCTTTTGTGTGAATCCTTAAACCGTTCGAGTGCCTCTTCTTCGGAAATATTCTGACAGCGCCGAAAGAATACCATATTCATATCACCATACGTTTTCCAGTTATATCCTTCCAGCAGGAATGGCTTATTGCTGCCGTTTTCACGGTTTTTGACCCATTCTAAAAGCAGCAGATGCCACTCATTCAGATGCATCAGTACGTCTCTTAAATTTCTATCACGTCTCCAGTGTGCTTCCTTTTTCTTTTCATCATCCAGAAAATCATACGGTGCACTTTTCTCCGCTTCTGTTCTCCGTTCAATCATAGAAAGCAGTTTCTCATAATTTGTGTTTGCAGCCTCTATTAACTCCTGTTTATTTTTCGGTCTTGCCATTTTCAATCCCTCCATTTTAGCACGGCAGCTATATATCATGTTTAGCATAACATCTTTCAACACATATGAACAGACTTCGGCCGGAAACTTCGTATGAAACAAATTTTCTTATTTTCATACAACGGCACAAAACAGCCTCGGCTTAGTGCAATTTTCCATTCAAAAAACTGAAAGCCACCTTTTGATATCCAAACCTATCTACAACATACAAAAAAGCCAGCCCAGTCTGCATCATCTGCAGCCTGGACTGGCTTTTTTCACGTTCTCATATTTTGGATAGTGATTATACTAACTCAAGTAATACCTCTAAAGCGCCATCACCTTTACGCTGACCGATCTTTACGATTCTTGTGTAACCACCGTTACGGTCTGCATATTTCGGAGCGATCTCATCGAATAATTTAGCAACAAGATCAACTTCTTTGGTGTTTTTCTTTCTTCCGGCAGCTTCAGTCGGAACTTCTTTTACGGTGTAGAGAACTTTTAACATCTCTCTACGAGCATGAAGACGGGATGGCTTATCTTTCTTGATAGTCTTCTCAACTTCATCGTATACAGTAACTTTCTTACCGTCTACAACTTCTTTTACTCTCTTACCGTCTTTATCTTTGCGGGCAACTTTTGCTTTTACAGTAACTTCTTCGTAGTTGTCTTTCTCTTTTACTGCTAAAGCGATGATTCCCTCAGCGATTTTGCGAACCTCTTTTGCCTTTGCTTCTGTGGTAACGATCTTACCATTGTTTAATAATGCTGTTACCTGACCTCTTAATAAAGCTTTTCTCTGGCTAGAGGTTCTGCTTAATTTACGATACTTTGCCATTTTTAATATCCTCCATTTTGTGGAACATCCGGCCACGCGCTTTGGACTTACTTACCGGACGCCATATTCTTGTTTCGGAGTGGTTCTGTGATACCGCACAGTGCCATTCCAAGTGCCACTCATGATCCGTGTGTCAGAATCTCGTCTGCCTCATCCCTCTGACTGTCTCTGACGCATTTCCTCGTCAGGCATATCAGAGCAACAAATGCATACACTCTGCACACCAGACATACTCCATGCCGCATGGTCTTACTGTTTCTGCCTGTATCGGGGAATGTAAAGCGCTCGCTTTACTCCTCTCCCTGGTTTAACTGAAGTCCTAACTCTTTTAATTTAGCAAGAACTTCCTCTAATGATTTACGTCCTAAGTTACGAACCTTCATCATATCTTCCGGTGTTCTGTTTGTCAGTTCTTCGACTGTGTTAATGCCGGCTCTCTTCAAACAGTTATAAGAACGAACGGAAAGCTCAAGTTCATCGATATTCATCTCAAGAACTTTCTCTTTTGCATTGTCCTCTTTCTCGATCATGACATCAGCCTGCTGAGCAGCTTCGGAAAGATCGATGAAAAGACTTAAATGCTCGCTTAAAACCTTAGCAGCTAAGCTGACAGCCTCATCTGGCTCTAAGGTACCGTTTGTATAAACGTCCAAAGTAAGCTTATCATAGTCTGTAATCTGACCAACACGGGTATTTTCAATCAAAAGATTTACTCTTTCTACCGGTGTATAGATAGAGTCGATGGCAATAACGCCGATCGGAATATCCTCTGTCTTATTCTTGTCTGCACTTACATAGCCTCTGCCGTTTGTAATGGTAAGCTCCATGTAAAGCTTGCAGTCAGGTCCGCCATTTAAATTGGCAATTACCAGATCCGGATTTAAAATCTGAATATCAGAATCAACCTGGATATCTGCTGCTGTGACTACACCTTCGCCCTCGAATTCAATGTAAGCAACTTTAGGTTCATTTGTAGAGCTGTTATTTCTGATGGCAAGATTTTTGATATTCATAATAATCTCAGTTACATCTTCCTTAACACCAGGAATGGAACTGAATTCATGTAAAACACCGTCGATCTTAACCTGGCTTACAGCAGCACCCGGCAAAGAAGAAAGCATGATTCTTCTTAAAGAATTACCAAGTGTCGTACCATAGCCTCTTTCCAAAGGTTCTACAACAAACTTTCCGTACTTCTTGTCTTCTGAAATTTCTGCGATTTCAATTTTTGGTTTTTGAAAATCGAACACTACAAAGTCCCTCCTTCTCGGGTAATTTGCTTAACTATTACTTAGAATATAACTCGACGATAAGCATCTCATCAACAGGAACGTCGATCTGCTCTCTGGAAGGTAATTCTTTTACAGTTCCCTGTAATTTCTCAGCGTCAACATCTAACCACTCCGGAACTAATCTTCCGCCGGTAACTTCAACGATGTCTTTCATTCTCTGAAGACCTTTGTTTTTCTCTTTGATCTCGATAACATCGCCAGCTTTTACTAAGTAAGAAGGAATGTTAACCTGTTTACCATTTACTAAGATAAATTTGTGGTCAACGATCTGTCTTGCTTCTTTTCTTGTTCTTGCGAATCCCATACGGAATACAACGTTATCTAATCTGGACTCTAACATGGTCATTAAGTTTGTACCAGTCATGCCCTTCATCTGATCAGCTTTCACATAGTAGTTGTGGAAAGGTTTTTCCAGAACACCATAGATGAATTTTGCTTTCTGTTTTTCTCTTAACTGAAGTCCGTACTCGGAAACTTTCTTATTTGCTCTCTTTAACTCTCTGTTGGATTTTTTATCATATCCAAGGTAACTTGGCTCTAAACCAAGTGATCTACATCTTTTCAGAACAGGAACTTTATTTACTGCCATCTTCGTCTTTCCCTCCTAATTAAACTCTTCTGCGTTTTGGTGGACGACATCCATTGTGAGGTACTGGAGTTACGTCTTTGATGCTGGTAACCTCAAGACCACATGCAGAAAGTGCACGGATCGCTGCTTCTCTTCCTGAACCCGGTCCTTTAACCATAACATCTACAGTCTTTAATCCGTGGATTAAAGCAGCCTTTGTAGCTGTCTCAGCTGCCATCTGTGCAGCATACGGAGTAGATTTCTTTGAACCTCTAAATCCAAGACCACCGGCACTTGCCCATGATAAAGCATTACCTTCAGCATCTGTGATAGTTACGATTGTATTGTTAAAAGATGACTGAATATGTGCCTGTCCGCGTTCAACGTTTTTCTTTACACGCTTTTTTGTCACTTTTTTTGTAACTTTAGCCATATCTAAACTAACCTACTTTCTCTAAAATATAAAATATCGACTGATACGAATTACTTCTGTTGCCAGAATTATTTTTTCTTGTTAGCAACAGTTCTCTGAAGCGTACCTCAGGAAACTTTATTTTTTCTTATTTGCAACGGTACGCTTTGGACCTTTACGGGTTCTTGCGTTTGTCTTTGTCTTCTGTCCACGAACCGGAAGACCTTTTCTGTGACGGATTCCACGATAGCATCCGATCTCCTGAAGTCTCTTGATATTGAAAGCGATCTCTCTTCTTAAATCACCTTCTACTAACTGAGTCTCATCGATTACTGCGCTGATTCTCTTTACTTCATCGTCTGTTAAATCTCTGACACGAGTATCAGGATTTACGTTTGCTGCTGCAAGGATACGGCTAGAGCTTGTTCTACCAATTCCGTAGATGTATGTCAAACCGATCTCGATGCGTTTTTCTCTTGGTAAATCTACACCTGCAATACGAGCCATGTGCTTTTTAACCTCCATTAATTCATCCGATGCATTCTGCACCTGTTATATTGTTTCATTTCTCAAATCACCTGACGTTGTGACTTTATTTCAGAAAATCGTCTGAGACAGCTCCGTTGTCATTGGCCTGAAATGTGTGTCCCATCCGTCTTTCTTCTTATTTGGATATGTCCCTTTATGTCCTCGGTATGTAGACATAAAAAAGCAGCTATCCCGGCTGTCTGATTATGATAACAGTGTGAACAACCCTACCAGGCGTTCCACTGCAGCCGCACATAATTTGGCGGGTTTCTGCTCATTAAAATGCGCATATTACCCCATTGGCACAAATATGACAAGAACTAAATCAACCCTGTCTCTGTTTGTGTTTCGGATTCTCACAGATAATTCTGATGCTTCCTTTTCTCTTGATGACTTTGCATTTTTCGCAAATAGGTTTAACTGATGATCTTACCTTCACAGCAAATCCTCCTTTCTTAACAAGGCTCTTTTTTGTGTTGTTGCACTGAAATATGCACGCACAAAAAGGCACTATCCAAAAGTGTCCGTCTAACATTATAGCACGGACACTGTTTAGAAGTCAACTATTATTTTGTATAAGATCTGTAATAAAATCTTATTTGTCTCTCCAGATGATTCTTCCCTTAGTCAGGTCATATGGAGACATCTCGATGGTAACTTTATCCCCCGGTAAAATACGAATAAAGTTCATGCGAAGTTTTCCGCTGATGGTTGCTAAAATCTGATGTCCATTCTCTAACTCCACTTTAAAAAATGCGTTCGGGAGTTTCTCAACAACGGTTCCTTCTACTTCAATTACGTCTGCTTTTGACATTGAATAAATCCTCCTATTTTATGATTCCTGTCTGCCTTCATTTATACGGCAGTACTGTTTGATTGCTCTTTTTACTGTAAGATCTGATAAATTTTCATCCAGAATCTCCGTAACTTCTATCGGTAAATTTTTGATAATCTGAATATGCTTTGCATTTTTTTTCTTTGGCATATCCAGGGTACGGGTCGTTCCGTTTACCAGATATACAGATTTTTCATCTTTTTCTTTTATAAGATAAATCTGATTTCTGTCGTGTCCCGACTTGGATTTTGCAAATTCCATTTCTGAAATATCCTCCGGTTCTTTTCTCTATGCTTTACAGAATTGGATCATTACTCCAGATTCCTTCGGCGATTTCAGAATCCGTAAGTGATAATATTTCCGGTTTTCCCTCCCGGATCAGTATGGTATTTTCATAATGAGCCGAAAGATCCATATCCTCTGTCACTACGGTCCAGTCATCATCCATCCATACGACTCTCTCTGTTCCCAGATTTATCATGGGTTCCACCGCTAATGTCATTCCTGCTTTCAGCTTAATGCCCCTGCGGAATTTGCGGTAATTCGGGATCTCCGGGTCCTCATGCATATGTGTACCGATTCCATGTCCACATAAATCACGTACCACACCATAACCAAAACTCTCGGCATAATCACCGATCGCACCTGAAATATCATGCAGATGATTTCCTGCCACTGCATATTTCATTCCTTCAAAAAAGCTCTGTCTGGTACGTTCGATCAGAAGTCTTGCATCCTCAGTGATCTCGCCAACACCATGTGTCCTTGCGGCATCTGACTGATACCCTTTATAGATCACACCGGTATCAAGACTTACAATATCTCCCTCTTCAATGATTCTGTCTTTGCGCGGAATCCCGTGTACAACTTCTTCATTGATGGAGACACAGACGGATGCCGGATATCCCTGATAATTCTTAAAAGATGGTTCGCATCCAAAACTCCGAATCATTTCCTCCCCGATCCTGTCAATATCAAATGTCGACATTCCGGGTTTTAATTCTTTTTTTAATCCCTCATGCACCTTTGCAAGAATCTTTCCTGCCTGGCGCATCAGTTCTATTTCCTGGGAAGATTTTATTGTTACAGCCATTACTCCGGTTCCTCTACTCGCCTAAAATCGCAACGATATCTGCAAATACCTTTTCCATCGGCTGCGTACCGTCAACTGTTTTTAAGATACTCTGTTTCTTGTAATAATCGATCAATGGCTGGGTCTGCTCATGATATACTGTAAGTCTTTTCTGAACAGTCTCCGGTTTATCATCATCTCTTAAGACAACCGGCTGTCCGCATCTGTCACAGATTCCCTCTACCTTTGTTGGAATGGAAACAATGTGGTATGTAGCACCACAGTTTAAGCATGCGCGTCTTCCGCTCATACGATTTACGATGTTTTCATCCGGTACATCCACATCGATTGCATAATCCATTTTTTCATTGATCTTCTCAAGTGCAGCTGTAAGTGCTTCTGCCTGCGGAATAGTTCTTGGAAAACCATCAAGTATAAATCCATTCTCACAGTCATCCTGTCCGATTCTGTCCATAACAAGATCGCAGGTTAACTCATCCGGCACTAATAAACCCTGATCCATATACTGTTTTGCTTTCTTTCCAAGCTCGGTTCCATTCTTGATGTTTGCACGGAAAATATCACCGGTTGAAATATGCGGGATACGATATTTATCCGCAATCTGCTTCGCCTGTGTTCCTTTTCCTGCTCCCGGAGCTCCTAACATGATAATCTTCATAAAATTCTTCCTTCCTGCGTTGCTTTTTACGCATCTCAAGATTTGTGCGTAAGCACTAATCTTGCGTGTGAAAAATCTTATTTTTCACACTAATACCTCCATTGTCCAAAATACCTTCATCATACAAATATTGCTTATATAGGAAAGTAACGCTGAACTTTAAAAGCCCAGCGTTGCTCCTTTGCCAATCTGACTTACGCCGTCAGATTAATCATTTAAAAATCCTTTATAGTAACGAACACGCATCTGTGATTCGATCTGTTTTAATGTCTCAATGACAACACCTACAATAATGATGATAGATGTTCCACCAAATGATACATCGGCACCGAATACTCCGTTGAAGAAGATCGGAACGAATGCGATAAATGCAAGTGCTACTGCTCCTATAAATACAATGTAATTTAACATCCGATTCAGATAATCACTGGTTGGTTTACCAGGTCTGATACCCGGAATAAATCCGCCGGCTTTCTTCATATTATTAGCAATCTCTAATGGATTGAATGTAATTGAAGTATAGAAGTAAGCGAAAGCAATGATAAGTACGATGTATACCACCAATCCGATGGAATAAACCGGCTCATTCGGATTGCACCAGTTTGACTGGGACATTCCTTTTAAAATCTTGCTTCCGATACCGGTTCCGTTTCCTTTTCCAAGAAGACTTGCAATGATAACCGGTGTCTGCAACAAAGACTGTGCAAAGATAACCGGGATAACACCGCCGGTATTAACCTTTAACGGGATATATGTTGACTGACCGCCAACCTGTTTTCTTCCCTGAATCTTTTTGGAATACTGAACCGGGATTCTTCTCTCGCCGCCCTGTAAGAATACGACAAATACGACCATTGCAACAATGATTGCAATAATGATTACTGCCGCAAGAATTCCCTTAGGTATGGATTTTCCTGTGATGAACTGCTGATACAGTGTACCCATATCATTTGGAATACGGGAGATGATGTTAATAGTAAGTACGATAGAAATACCATTTCCAACACCTTTTTCTGTAATACGCTCACCAATCCACATTAATACTGCTGATCCTGCAGTTAATGTGAAAATAATCATAATAATTGTAAGAATACCATCACTCTGTAACATCTGGCCTCTCTTAAAGCTGATTGCCATTGCGATCGCTTCAATTAAAGCAAGAGCTACTGTAAGATATCTGGTAATCTCTGCAATCTTCTTACGTCCTTCTTCTCCGTCGCGCTGCATCTCTTCCAGTTTTGGAATTGCGATAGTGAGAAGCTGCATAATAATGGATGAAGTAATATACGGTGTAATGTTCAATGCAAAGATTGACATGTTATAGAATGATCCACCGGTAATTGCATCAAAAAATCCCATTCCATCTGCGGTCTGACTTGCAAACCAGTTTGAAAACAGTTCATTGTTAACACCAGGAATCGGAAGCTGGCTTCCGATCCTGATTACAACTAACATGAGAAATGTAAAAATAATTCTGTTTCGAATATCTTTAATCTTGAATGCATTACGGAGTGTTTCCAGCATTAGATCACCTCTGCTTTTCCACCAAGAGCCTCAATTTTTTCTTTTGCAGCTGCGCTGAATGCATTTGCCTGAACGGTGAGTTTCTTAGTAAGTTCGCCATTACCCAGAATCTTAACTCCATCTCTAGGATTTTTAACGATACCAGCCTCGATTAATGTCTCTACTGAAACAACGGAATCGTTCTCAAATGCCTCAAGGGCGGAAAGGTTGATTCCGATGATTGTCTTAGAGTTTCTGCATTTGAAACCTCTCTTTGGCAATCTTCTGTATAACGGCATCTGACCACCTTCAAAACCTGGTCTCGGAGCTCCGGAACGAGCTTTCTGTCCCTTGTGTCCCTTACCAGCAGTCTTACCGTTTCCTGAACCGTGTCCACGTCCTCTTCTGAAATTATCGCTATGTGCAGAACCTGCTGCTGCCTGTAAATTGGATAAGTCCATTACTGACACCTCCTTATCTTATTATTAGATCTCTTCTACCTTTACATAAGGTGCTACTTTACGAAGTGCACCTGCTGTTGCTGCGTTATCTGGCAGCTCAACAGTTTTATATAACTTATTCAGTCCAAGTGCTTCGATTGTTTTTTTGTTCTTCGGAACAGCACCGATTGTAGATTTTACAAGTGTTACTTTTAATTTCTTATCTGCCATCTTAAAACTCCTCCTTAACCTACAATCTCTTCAACTGATTTTCCACGAAGTTTTGCAACTTCTTCCGGGGATTTTAACTGACTTAAAGCATTGATTGTTGCAAGAACAACATTCTGCTTGTTGTTAGATCCCAGAGATTTTGTACGGATATTTTTAATACCAGCCAGCTCACATACGTTACGAGCAGGACCACCGGCGATGATACCAGTACCTTCTGGAGATTTCTTTAATAATACAGATGCACCTGTATGTTTTCCGGTAACATCATGTGTAACACTGCCAACCTCATCTAATTTTACAGTGATGAGTTTCTTCATAGCATCTTCTTTTCCTTTACGGATTGCTTCCGGAATCTCGGATGCTTTTCCTAAGCCAGCACCAACATGGCCATTGCCGTCGCCGACAACAACTAAAGCTGTAAAACGGAAGTTACGTCCACCTTTAACAACTTTTGTTACACGTTTAATTGATACCACTTTTTCGTTTAATTCTAATTGACTAGCATCAATGATTTCACGTTTCATGTTTTGCGTTTCCTCCTATTAAAAGTCTAAACCAGCTTCTCTTGCTGCTTCGGCTAATGCCTTTACTTTACCTGCATATATAAAGCCGCCTCTATCAAAGACAACCGTTGAAATACCCTTGTCTAAAGCTTTCTTTGCAATAACAGTACCAAGCTTAGCTGCTGCTTCGACGTTATTGGTCTTCTCTAACTCTGCTTTTACATCCTTATCAAGTGTAGATGCAGAAACAAGTGTATTTCCAACTGTATCGTCAATAATCTGAGCGTACATATGATTATTACTTCTGAAAACAGCCAGACGTGGTCTCATCGCTGTACCTGCAAGATGATGACGCATTCTTCTATGTTTGTTTTCGCGAACTGCTGTTCTTGATTTCTTACTAACCATTTTTCGTCACTCCTTTAATTATTTCTTACCAGTCTTACCAACTTTACGTCTAATAACTTCATCAGCATATTTGATACCTTTTCCTTTGTAAGGCTCAGGTCTTCTCTTATCTCTGATTTCAGCTGCGTATTGGCCAACTTTTTCTTTATCGATACCAGATACAATGATTTTATTTCCATCAACTTTGGACTCAAGTCCTTCCGGATCTTCCATCTCAACCGGATGAGAATATCCTAAGTTCAGTGTGAGCACTTTACCAGCTTTAGAAGCTCTGTAACCAACACCGTTAACCTCGAGTTCCTTGGTATATCCATTGGTAACACCAACAACCATGTTGTTGATCAGTGTTCTTGTTAATCCGTGTAAGGATTTCATTTTTTTCAAATCGTTAGGTCTTGTAACGATGATCTCGTCACCCTCTAATTTGATGTCCATCTCAGATGGAAGGGTTCTTTCCAGAGTTCCCTTAGGACCTTTTACAGTCACATGATTATTTTCTGCAATATCCACTGTAACACCAGCCGGAACTGCGATTGGCATTCTTCCTATACGTGACATGCCCGTACCTCCTAAATTTTTTTGTGACAACAGATCGCATGACCTGCCATCGTGAATGTATAATTGCGGCTTACGCCGTAGTTACCTGATTCTTTAAGAACCTTCTCTCCCAGGTTGCAATAACCCGGAAGAAATGAAAGTTTTAAATAACATTGTATGAAAGGCTTAAAATATACCGAAAGAACCGAAGGTTCTTTCAATTTTGTCCGTCCAATGGCGGGCAAAATTTACCATACGAATGCTAATACTTCGCCACCAACCTGAAGCTTTCTAGCCTCTTTATCAGTTACGATACCCTGGTTGGTAGAAAGGATTGCGATACCTAAACCGCCAAGTACTCTAGGAAGCTCATCCTTGCCTGCGTATACACGAAGACCTGGTTTAGAGATTCTCTTAAGTCCTGTGATAATCTTTTCATTCTTATCTGCACCATATTTTAATGTGATGCGGATTGTTTTGAAGTTACCATCTTCAACGATATCATATTTTTCGATATATCCTTCATCTACAAGAATATCTGCGATTGCGATTTTCATTTTAGATGCCGGAACATCAACTGTATCATGTTTAGCAGTGTTTGCGTTACGGATTCTTGTAAGCATATCTGCGATTGGATCACTTGTTGTCATGATGTATATTTCCTCCTTTATTAAGTTACTGTGCCGTACATGCCGGACACAGCCGTCTGATTACCAGCTTGCTTTCTTAACGCCTGGTATCTGGCCTTTGTATGCTAATTCACGGAAACATACTCTGCAGATTCCGTATTTTCTTAAAACAGAATGTGGACGTCCACAAATTTTGCAACGTGTGTAAGCTCTGGTAGAGAACTTTGGTTTACGCTGCTGTTTTACTTTCATAGATGTTTTAGCCATTAAAATTCCCTCCTATTATTTGGCGAACGGCATATTGAACAATGTCAATAACTCACGAGCTTCTTCGTCTGTTTTTGCAGTGGTAACGAAAATGATATCCATACCACGAACTTTATCAACTTTATCATACTCGATTTCCGGGAAGATTAACTGCTCTTTGATACCAAGGGCATAGTTTCCACGACCGTCAAATGCATTCGGGTTAACACCTCTGAAGTCACGTACACGTGGTAATGCAAGGTTAATTAAACGATCCATAAACTCGTACATTTTCTCGCCACGCAGTGTTGTTTTACATCCGATTGCCATTCCTTCTCTGATCTTGAAGTTTGCAATTGCGTTTTTAGCTTTTGTAGGAACTGCTTTCTGACCTGTGATAGTCTCCATGTCTTTGATTGCAGCCTCTAATAATTTTGCGTTCTCTTTTGCTTCGCCAACGCCCATGTTTACAACGATCTTATCGAGCTTCGGCACTTCCATGATATTTTTATATCCAAATTTTTTGATCATAGCATCTACGATCTCATTCTGGTACTGTTCTTTAAGTCTGCTCAACTGTTTTGCCTCCTCTCTTTAATTAATCGATCACTTCGCCTGTTTTCTTTGCGAAACGTACTTTTTTATCTCCATCCATCTTGAAACCTACGCGGGTAGCTGTTCCTTTGTGAAGATACATAACGTTTGAAATGTCAACAGGTCCCTCCTGATGGATGATACCACCCTGCTGATTAGCCATGCTTGGTTTTGCATGTTTCGTCACCATGTTGATACCCTCTACCAGAACGGTATTGTTCTTTGTATTTACAGCAATAACTTTGCCTTCTTTGTCTTTATCTTTACCAGCGATCACTTTGACCATATCGCCTTTTTTAATTTTCATGGTTGCCATATCCTGGTCCTCCTACAATACTTCCGGAGCTAAGGAAACAATTTTCATGAACTGTTTCTCACGAAGCTCTCTTGCTACTGGTCCAAAAATACGTGTTCCTCTTGGAGTTTTGTCATCTTTAATAATAACTGCTGCGTTTTCATCAAATTTGATATAAGAACCGTCTTTACGACGTGCACCTTTTACTGAACGAACAACTACAGCTTTTACGACATCACCTTTTTTAACAACACCGCCTGGTGTTGCCTCTTTGACCGTAGCAACTACTACATCACCAATATTCGCATATCTTCTAGTAGATCCACCCATAACACGAATAACGAGTAACTCTCTTGCTCCTGTGTTATCGGCTACCTTAAGTCTACTTTCCTGTTGTACCATGCTTGTAGCCTCCTTTAATTATTTTGCTCTTTCCATGATTTCTACAAGTCTCCATCTCTTATCTTTCGATAATGGTCTTGTCTCCATAACTTTTACTTTATCACCGATCTTACATTCGTTATTCTCGTCATGAGCTTTTAATTTGTATGTTTTCTTAACGATCTTGTTGTAAAGAGGATGTCTTACGTTATCCTGGATTGCAACAGTGATTGTTTTATCCATCTTGTCGCTTACAACAATACCAACACGTGTTTTTCTAAGATTTCTTTCTTCCACGACCGATTAATCTCCTTTCTGGAATCCTACTGCGCAACTTTTTCTTTCTCAGTAATGATTGTCTGAATTCTTGCAATATTCTTTCTTACTTCTTTGATTCTGCTTGTGTTGTCCAGCTGATTCGTTGCGTTCTGGAATCTCAAATTGAAAAGTTCTTTTTTAGCTTCTACTAACTGCGCATTTAAGTCTGTTACAGACTGGCCTTTTAATTCTTCTAAATATTTACTAGTTTTCATTTGATACACCGCCTTCTAAATCTGCACGTGAAACTACTTTACATTTGCAAGGTAATTTGTGTGTAGCAAGACGTAACGCTTCTTTCGCAACGTCTTCCGGAACACCGGAGATTTCAAATAATACACGACCTGGTTTCACAACGGCTACCCAGTACTCTGGAGCACCCTTTCCTTTACCCATACGAACACCCATAGGTTTATGAGTAATTGGTTTCTCTGGGAAAATTTTGATCCAAACTTTACCACCACGTTTGATATATCTTGTCATCGCAACACGGGCTGCCTCGATCTGGTTTGCTTTGATCCAGCATGGCTCAGTTGAAATAATACCATACTCACCATAAGTGATCGTATTACCTCTTGTAGCCTTTCCGCTCATAGAGCCACGGAACTGTTTACGATGTTTTACTCTTTTTGGCATTAACATTACTGTACTCCTCCTTCCTTATTAGCTCTTGTAGGAAGTACCTCGCCTTTGTAGATCCAAACCTTAACACCAACTTTACCGTAGGTTGTATCTGCTTCAGCGAATCCATAATCAATATCAGCTCTTAATGTCTGAAGCGGAATAGTTCCCTCAGAGTAGAACTCTGTACGAGCCATATCAGCACCGCCAAGACGTCCGGAACAGGATGTTTTGATTCCCTTTGCTCCTGATTTCATGGTTCTTCCCATGCAGGATTTCATTGCTCTACGGAAAGAAACACGGTTTTCTAACTGTAATGCAATGTTCTCAGCTACTAACTGAGCATCACGATCCGGTCTTTTAACTTCTTTGATATCAACAACTAATTTCTTATCTGTGAATTTCTGAACTTCGCCTTTGATCTTCTCGATCTCAGCTCCGCCTTTTCCGATTACTACACCCGGTTTAGCTGTGTAGATGATAACTTTCACACGGTCAGATGCTCTCTCGATCTCGATCTTAGAAACACCTGCTGCATATAATTTCTTTTTCAGATATGTTCTGATATTGTAATCTTCTACTAAGAAATCTGCAAAATCTGCTTCCGCATACCATTTAGAGTCCCAGTCTTTGATAACGCCGACTCTTAAGCCATGTGGATTAACTTTCTGTCCCATATTTGACCTCCTTATTTCTCGTCAAGCACGATTGTGATGTGGCTCATTCTCTTTTCGATTCTGTAAGCTCTACCCTGTGCTCTCGGTCTGATTCTCTTCATTGTCGGTCCTTTATTTGCGTAGCACTCTGCAACATAAAGGTTTTCTGCTTTCATTCCATTGTTGTTTTCAGCGTTTGCGATTGCTGACTCTAATAATTTCTTTACTAAGCTTGAAGCATATCTCGGATTGTATGTTACGATAGCTAATGCTGTCTGAACATCCTTTCCACGGATTGCATCTAATACGAAACAAGCTTTCTGAACAGACACTCTTGCGTAAGATAACTTAGCGGAAGGTCTGGTATCTTTTACTTCATTTCTTTCTCTTTTAATCTGACTTCTATGTCCCTTAGCCATGGATGAAACCTCCTTTCAAATATCTTATCTAACGCCTGATTTCTTTTCGTCTTTTCCATGTCCTCTGTAAGTTCTTGTTGCAACGAACTCACCAAGTTTATGTCCAACCATATCTTCTGTTACATATACAGGTACATGTTTTCTTCCGTCATGAACAGCGATGGTATGACCAACGAACTGAGGGAAGATTGTAGAACGACGTGACCATGTCTTAATAACAGATTTGTCACCAGATGCATTCATAGCGTCTACTTTTTTCAGCAGGCTGGCATCAGCGAATGGTCCTTTTTTTAATGAACGAGCCATAATTTACCTCCTATTTTGTCAGTCCCCTTTACACACTGCCGTGTGTTTCCTCGGACTCCGAACATCTTGTTTATTATATCAGAGATTACCGGAAGAAGCAAGCAAAACTTCTCCCGGTTTTCTAATTTTTTATTATTTTTTCAAAGACCGGAAGAAACAGTTTCTGCTCCTCATCCAGTCACCGTTGCAATTTCAAAAAACATATCTGTTTTTATTAGTCATTGCCACGAACCGGAAGAAGCGCTTTCTGCTTCTTCCAAGCCTTAAAATAATAAGCCCCAGCTTATTATTTTAAGGCTTTACCATCTCTACGTCTTACGATTAACTTGTTAGAAGCTTTATTCTTCTTTCTAGTCTTAAGACCAAGAGCAGGTTTACCCCAAGGAGTACATGGACCCGGACGTCCGATCGGAGCACGTCCTTCACCACCTCCGTGTGGATGGTCATTCGGGTTCATAACAGAACCACGAACTGTCGGGCGAACACCCATGTGACGTTTACGTCCTGCTTTACCGATGTTAACTAAGTTGTGATCACCGTTTCCGATAACACCGATTGTTGCACGGCATTTTAAAGGTACCATACGCATTTCGCCTGAAGGAAGACGAAGTGTTGCATATTTTCCTTCTTTAGCCATTAACTGAGCGCTCATACCAGCGGAACGAACTAACTGTCCGCCCTTACCCGGATATAACTCGATGTTGTGTACCTGGGTACCAACCGGGATATTCTCAAGTGGTAAGCAGTTACCAACACGAACTTCTGCAGTTGCACCGCTCATAACTGTCATGCCGTCTGTTAAACCAGCCGGAGCAAGGATATATGCTTTCTCGCCATCTGCGTAGCAGATCAAAGCGATGTTAGCTGTTCTGTTCGGATCGTACTCGATTCCGACTACTTTAGCCGGGATTCCGTCTTTACCGTTTCTCTTGAAATCGATAACTCTGTATTTTCTTCTGTTTCCACCGCCATGGTGTCTTACAGTGATTTTACCCTGATTGTTACGACCAGCGTTCTTCTTTAAAGAAGTTACCAGTGATTTTTCCGGAGTTGTTTTTGTGATCTCGGAGAAATCAGAGCCAGTCATATTTCTTCTGGAAGGTGTATATGGGTTATATGTCTTAATTCCCATTGTTGTTCTCCTTTCGATGTTTGTTATCGCGCATCGCTGCGCTTAGTTTGCTATCTAAAATTTATCTTACAGTCCAGCAAAGATCTCGATATCTTTGCTGTCTTCTGTTAACTGAACGATAGCTTTCTTTGTCTTAGCAGTTTTTCCATAAACCATGCCACGTCTTTTGTTCTTTCCATCCATGTTCATGGTGTTAACGCTGGCAACTTTTGTGCCCTCGAACATTTTCTCAACTGCTTCTTTGATCATGGTCTTATTTGCTTCCGGATGAACTAAGAAAGTATATTTCTTCTCAGCCATAGCTGCCATGGATTTCTCGGTAATAACCGGTTTGAGGATTACATCATAATACTGTACGTTTGCCATTATGCATACACCTCCTCGATAGTCTTAACAGCGTCTTTTGTTACAACAACTGTATCATATTTTAATACATCAAATACGTTTAACTCGTTTGTCTGAGCAGTTTTAACAGTCGGAACGTTGCTTGCAGATTTGATCACGTTTGCATCCATATCGTTTAATACAACTAATGCTTTCTCAACTTTTAAGTTGTTCAGAACCTGAACGAAGTTCTTTGTCTTAATGGAGTCAAGTTTTAACTCATCAACAACGATGAACTTGCTCTCATTTACTCTGGATGTGAGTGCAGATTTTAATGCTGCTCTCTTCTCTTTTTTGTTTAATTTGAAAGAGTAGTCTCTTGGTACCGGAGCAAATACAACTCCACCATGAGTCCACTGTGGAGCTCTTGTTGAACCCTGTCTTGCATGACCGGTTCCTTTCTGTCTCCATGGTTTTCTACCACCACCGCGAACTTCAGAACGTGTTTTTGCTTTCTGAGTTCCCTGACGGTTATTTGCAAGCTGCTGAAGTACTGCCATGTGTACAAGATGCTCGTTAACTTCTACTCCGAAAACAGCATCGTTTAACTCCAGGCTTCCTACTTCTTTGCCTTCCATATTATAAACAGCTACGTTAGCCATTGTTGTTTCCTCCTTTCCTATCTAAGCACTATTTACCTGCTTTTACAGTTTCTTTGATTGTTACCATGCATTTCTTAGCGCCTGGTACAGCACCTTTAACTAAGAGCAGGTTGTTCTCAGCGTCAACTCTTACAACTTCAAGATTCTGTGTTGTAACTTTTACGCTTCCCATATGTCCAGGCATTCCTTTTCCTTTGAATACACGGCTCGGTGAAGAACATGCACCGTTAGAACCCTGATGACGATGGAATTTAGAACCATGAGCCATAGGACCTCTATGCTGTCCTAATCTCTTGATAGCGCCCTGGAAACCTTTACCTTTGGAAATTGCAGTAGCGTCGATCTTGTCGCCCTCTGCAAAAATATCAGCTTTGATAACATCTCCAAGTTTGTACTCGTCTGCGTTCTCAAATTTGAACTCTCTGACATATCTCTTTCCGGATACACCAGCTTTTGCAAAGTGTCCCATCTGAGCTTTGTTTACGCCATGTCTGTTTCTGATTTCTTTCTTACCATTTGCATCTTTGCTGACAACTTTTTCTTTCTTGTCTGCAAATGCAACCTGAACTGCGCTGTATCCGTCGTTCTCTACAGTTTTGATCTGTGTTACGGAGCAAGGACCAGCTTCCAATACAGTAACCGGCACTAATACGCCGTCTGCGTTGAAGATTTGAGTCATTCCGACTTTTGTTGCTAAAATCGCTTTCTTCATTCTTTTACCTCCTGTTTACTCTACAGCGGAACGCTTCATGCCCATCGATGTGGGGTAGCGGAACCGTTCATCCTAGAAAGTCCATATAAGTGGATGTGGAAAACCACATAGAATGGAGGCTGATGCCGAACATTCTTTGCTTCTATATAAAACCCTTCAGGATATTAACAAATTTGTTTGAAGAATTATTTGTTCTTCATTTTGATATCGATGTATACACCAGCCGGCATCTCTAAACGAGATAAAGCATCAACTGTTTTCTGAGTTGGTGTTACGATATCGATCAGTCTTTTATGAGTTCTCTGCTCGAACTGCTCGCGGGAATCCTTATATTTGTGAGTAGCTCTTAAGATAGTAACTACTTCCTTCTTAGTAGGAAGAGGTACCGGTCCGCTCACCTGTGATCCGTTCTTCTTTACAGTCTCGATGATTTTTTTTGCTGATGAATCTACTAATTCGTGATCATAAGCTTTTAATGTGATTCTCATTACTTGACTTGCCATAAAAAAAGTCGCCTCCTTTTCGCACTTTTGCAAGCGATAAACTCGCTTTGGTACGACAAGCGGTGACTGCACACATTCCCGTGCGTATCATGAGCTTTTACCCATAAAAAGAAACTTCTTTGCACCATCGAATGCTTAAAGTTCTTCTGACAGCCTTCCGGTCTGCCCGCACGTTGTTTCTACTTTGTAGATGTTACTCGTATACAGTGACTTGTCGCCAGTTTCCTAACTTGACATTCGCTCCACGGAAAACCTGCCATATCGGCAGCAACCTCACGCTTCTACGCTATCAATGTCACAGCAATGCTTAGTATACACGATGATCTGCAGAAATGCAAGTACTTTTTTCACTTTTTGTGTTTCTTCTATTATAGAAGATACTCATCAAATGATGGTTTGTTTATGAAATAAATCGCCCGTCCAAATGGTGAGTCGTAGGTTTGTGAATGGCATCTTGCGCAAAGCCGGAGTTAATTTTGGTTCCGTTGTACGAAAATAAGAAAAGTCTAAGTGTGTCTGAGTTAGATTTTTTCGGAGTGACGTGAACGGCAACAACGAGTCATCCATGACTCGATGCTGCCTTGTTCTGCCATCCGTGGCAGAACATCACTGTGTATCTACAGACACACTAAGATTTTCTAATTTTCTCCCAAAGTCACAAAATCAGCTTCGGCTTTGCGCAAGATGCCAGCATCCAGGTTATGAAACACCATTTGGGTGGGCGGTTCATCTCAAAACTGGGGGCGTAGGTGCAAATTTTTGATATTCGCTTGAATGAAAATATGCTTAAAATGCTAATGTGCTGTATCATTGATATTCAGCTTAATGACTTCCCAGAATTTTTATATGCTACATTGTATTACATGAATTATTTCGTAAAATGCCAGACCAAATAACACAGAATATTTTTTTCAAATGTGTATGGCAATAAACATAGGCATAACGGGATACATTGAGGTTTTTCCAGTATTATCAAACCAATAATAATCTATTAAACATAGTTATTTGGAAATATTTTTTTATCAGATTCAGACACAAAACACTAAAAATTTACACCCGCCAAAGTTGCAAAATGAGTTCCCCGGCGAAGGGTGGTTCACAACTTAGTGGCTGGCAAATCGCATCAAGCCGGGATCCGTTTTGTGACTTTGGGAGAAAATTAGAAAGTCTTAGTATGCCTGTTCACAATACAGTGTTGTGCTGCCATGGACGGCAGCACAAGTCCTAATGTGCCCGGATGGCGCATTTAGGACGCACACGTCACTCCGCCACAATATAAATCAGGCATACTTAGACTTTCTTATTTTCGTACAACGGAACAAAACGAGTCCCGGCTTGATGCAATTTGCCAATCGTAACCCCCCGGAACCACCCTACACGAGGAAACTCATGTCACCCACAAACCACAATTTAGCGAACCCCCCGTCTGCTAAGCAGCTCATCCTATAAAGTAAAAAGCGCCACATCTATGAATCACTCCATAAACATAACGCTTTTTTATTATTTTTTAATTTTATGCCATTCTTCCACAGCACTGTTTGTATTTTTTACCGGAACCACATGGGCACGGATCATTTGGGTATACTTTAGCAGCCGCACGTTTCTTTGGTGTATTGGTTGCCGTTTCATCCTTATTAGTACCGGTTACTTTCGCAACCTGCTCGCGCTCTACCTTCTGCTCGATCTTGACATGGTACAGCAGACGGACTGTATCTTCCTGAATGTTGGCGATCATATCGTCAAACATATCAAATCCTGCCATCTTGTATTCAACCAGCGGATCTCTCTGTCCATATGCCTGTAAGCCGATACCCTGACGAAGCTGATCCATATCATCAATATGATCCATCCACTTGCGGTCGATGACTTTCAACAGTACTACACGCTCTAATTCACGGAACTGCTCCGGCTCCGAGAATTCTGTCTCTTTTGCCTCATACAGTTTCACTGCACGCTCTTTTAAGAGATGTTTTAATTCTTTGTTGTTCTTAACACTGTCCACATCAGCAGCATTTACAGGCTCTAATGGGATAATATCTGTCAGAAGCTGATTTAACTCGTTTAAATCCCACTCTTCTTTCGGCAGCTCAGAAGAAATGCAGGTATCCACACAGCTCTCAACACGGTCTGTGATCATCTTGAAAATCACATCACGCATGTTCTCTCCGTTTAATACACGCATACGCTCTGCATAAATGATCTCTCTCTGATCATTCATAACCTGATCATACTCAAGAAGATTCTTACGGATACCAAAGTTGTTACCCTCAATCTTTGTCTGCGCTTTCTCGATCGCAGAGGTTAACATCTTATGCTGGATCTGTTCATTTTCAGGAACACCCAGTGTATTAAAGATATCCATCAGCTTTTCTGAACCGAACAGACGCATCAGATCATCTTCCAGGGAAATGAAGAACTGGGATTCACCCGGATCTCCCTGACGTCCGGAACGTCCACGCAGCTGATTATCAATACGTCTTGACTCATGGCGCTCTGTACCAATAACTTTTAATCCGCCAGCCTCTTTTGCATCATCATCCAGTTTAATATCCGTACCACGACCAGCCATATTTGTAGCGATCGTTACCGCACCGTGCTGTCCTGCTGCGGCTACGATTTCAGCCTCAAGTTCATGGAACTTCGCATTCAAAACAGTATGTGGGATTCCCTCTCTCTTTAACATCGCACTGATCGTCTCAGATACATCGATCGTGATCGTACCAACCAGTACCGGCTGTCCCTTTGCGTGGGCAGCTTTTACTTCCTCGACAACTGCATGATATTTTTCTTTCTTTGTCTTATAAACAGCATCCTGTTTGTCCACACGGATGACCGGTCTGTTGGTCGGGATCTCGATAACATCCATGCCATAGATATCACGGAACTCTTTTTCCTCAGTCAGTGCCGTACCTGTCATACCGGATTTTTTGTCAAATTTATTAAAGAAGTTCTGGAACGTGATCGTTGCAAGAGTCTTGCTCTCACGTTTTACTTTTACATGCTCTTTTGCCTCGATTGCCTGATGCAGACCATCCGAGTAACGGCGTCCCGGCATGATACGTCCGGTAAACTCATCAACGATCAGTACCTCATCATCTTTTACAACGTAATCCTGATCGCGGAACATCAGGTTGTGTGCACGCAGCGCAAGAATCACATTGTGCTGGATCTCAAGATTTTCTGCATCTGCAAGGTTACCGATCTTGAAGAACTGCTCAACTTTTTTCACACCCTCCTGTGTCAGGCTGACAACCTTGTCCTTCTCATTGACAAGGAAATCACCTGTTTCTTCCTGCTCGATACCCATAATAGCATCCATCTTGGAATACTCCGGTACATCCTCGCCACGTTTCATCTGCTGTGCTAAGATGTCACAAGCCTCATAAAGACGGGTGGATTTGCCGCTCTGTCCGGAAATGATAAGCGGTGTACGTGCCTCGTCGATCAATACGGAATCGACCTCATCGATGATCGCATAATGAAGACCTCTCTGAACAAGCTGTTCCTTATAAATAACCATGTTGTCTCTCAGATAATCAAATCCGAGCTCATTGTTTGTTACATAGGTGATATCGCAGTTATATGCCTCACGGCGCTCATCATTGGTCATGGAGTTTAAAACTACTCCGACTTTTAAGCCAAGGAACTCATGAATCTGTCCCATCCACTCAGAGTCACGCTTTGCAAGGTAATCGTTAACTGTTACGATGCACACACCCTTGCCCTCTAAGGCGTTCAAGTATGCAGGAAGCGTAGAAACAAGTGTCTTACCTTCACCAGTCTTCATCTCTGCGATACGACCCTGATGTAAGATAATACCACCAATGATCTGTACACGGTAGTGTTCCATTCCAAGTACACGCTTTGCTGCTTCACGGACAGTTGCATATGCCTCCGGAAGAAGATCATCAAGTGTCTCTCCTTTTTCCAGTCTCTCTTTATATTCTTTCGTCTTGTCTCTTAATTCTTCATCGGACAGCGCTCCCATAGCGTCACGGTATGACTCCACTTTATCAACGAGTGGATAAATTCTTTTTAACTCGCGTTCGCTGTGCGTTCCGAATAACTTTGTAAATGCGCTCATAAAAACTCCTATTCCTGGCTATTTCTCAAATTTGCAAGTCCTTTTGCAGGCTAAACCTTGCACAATATTGTCATTGTAACACTTTTCCCGTATTACCACAACCAAAATAGGGGTAAACGTTTTGTGAATTTTTTATTAACGTAAGAAAGAATCCTGCCTGAAGGGCTTTTTTATGTAAGCGGGAATTTCAACGAATTTTCCGCTTACATAAAAAAGTCCTTGCACTGCTGCACACTTGTGTTTATACTCTTACTGAATCGCAGTTTCTGCGACGGCACACAGACTATGATCTATAACAAAGGAGGAATCTGATATGACTTATTCTTATAAAACAAAAGGAACCTGCTCCACACAGATCGACTTAGAACTTGATGGAAATGTTGTCCACAACGTAAAGTTTACCGGAGGATGCAACGGTAATCTGCAGGCAATCCCAAAATTAGTGGAAGGTCTTACCGTTGAACAGGTAGAAGAAAAAATCGGCGGCATCCGCTGTGGCGGACGTCCTACTTCCTGTGGCGACCAGCTTGCAAAAGCATGCCGTGAGGCATTAGAGGCATCCAAAAACGCATAAGACCTCCGATATACCTTTCTGTTATCTGGTATGAATATAAGAGAATGCCACAAATATTCTATAGTCATGAATAAGCTGGCACTTTTATGATGAAACAACTCATAAATGTGCCAGTTTTTTTATATTCTTTTACGGCTCCTGCAGCACCGGCTGGATCTGTCTGCCCTGCAATGCCGCCTCAATTGTTTCCGGAAGCAGTTCCATCTTCGCAACCATGGAATTTGGTTTGCTCTTATAATTATCCTGTCCAAACGGCACAAAATAAATATTTTTCATATTCATCAACATACCGATATTTTTAAAACCTGCTCCAAGGGCATCATTTGTGGAAATCGCAATGACAAGCGGTTTTCCGTTCCGCATATGTGCCTTTGCCGCCATCAGTACCGGTGTATCAATGATTCCTCCGGTCAGTTTTGCTGCGGTATTGCCGGTACAGGGTGCGATCACCATAATATCGAGAAAATTGTTCGGTCCGATCGGCTCTGCGGCACAGATAGAGCGTATCCCTTCATTTCCGGTAATCTCACATATTTCTTCCACATATTCTTTTGCACTTCCAAATCTGGTATCACAGGTCTGTGCCTGAAATGAGAAAATCGGGATCACATTTGCTCCCATCCCGCAAAGAAACTCCACCTCTTTTTTCGCTTTTGCAAATGTACAGAAGGAACCTGTGATCCCAAAACCAATATTATATTTATCAAAATCCATCAAATCTTTTCCCCCTGTTTTTGCTGTAAAATAAAACGTTCCACAGAACGCTCTAATATATATGCACTCTCTTTTGGCGCATATTTTCCTGGGATTCCAAGCACATGATCTGCATGGATACCATATTCCCTTGCACAAGCAAAATCCGTGCCGCCCTCCCCCGATGCAATATCCACAATATAAGCATCTCTTGGAAGTTCTTTTATGATCTTTTCTGTGATGACAAGCGCCGGAACCGTATTGACAACCATTGCAGCTCCCATTGCCTCCTCCGGCCCAAATGCAAAATCTACCGCATAGAAACCATCTTCTTTTGCTGCCTTTCGTACTTCCCTCCTTCTTGCAAGCACCGTCACACGCGCTCTGAGTGCTCCTAGTCTTTTCGCGATCGCCTTTCCGCAATATCCGTACCCGGTCACAAGCACTTTTGCCTCATCAATATTATACGGACTTTTTTCCACCAGTTGTGCGATCGTTCCCTCTGCTGTTGCCACGGCATTCTCCTCTGTCACAACTGTATCTTCCATAAAATCCAGAAAATGAATATCTCTTCCTGTTAATAGCGCTCTCTGCTCTTTCGAAAAACATCCTCCCATCACAAGTGTTTTCTTTTGCAGATTTTTATTTAATATATCATAAAAAAGTTCCTGTTCCGGTACCTTCTGCACCGGGATTGGAAGAATCAGTACATCTGCCTTATCCAGAAAACGTTTCAGCTTCTCTAACTGCTGCAATGCCGTCTCACGATTTCTGATATCAAGGCAGCGCACGTTATAACCCTTTTTTGTCAATATCTCAGCAAGATAAACCTGACGCATATCACTGATCAGAAGAATTGTCTGTCCGTCCATGCAAACTCCTTTACGCTCCCTTTACATTATTATATGAACCATTTGTTCCTGCTGTTCCTTGTTGTTTTCTTTCTTCTGTTATTCTTTCTATTTTTATCCAGATATTCATTCCCGCCTTTGTTTCTTTTGTTGTAATATTCTGAATTTTTCTTTATTTTTACGCAATTATTTCTTAGTTTTTATTTTTTTTACTTTTTTTCTATTTTTTTATTGACAAATATATTTTTATCAGATATAATCAAATTACAAAATAACAAAAGAGATAAGAAAAAAACAAAACGATTGCAGAAGAAACAATCAGAAAGGAAGGTACAGACCACCGGAAACATAATGATTTACCTCAAACGATACTAAAAGAAAAGAGGTACAGACCACCAGAAAGATAACGATTTACACCAAACGATACTAAGAAAGAGAGGTACGGACCACCAAAAACGTAAACGCATTCGTTTTTTCATTCAAAAGAGGAAAGAAAACATGACGATCCTAAGAAAGGATTTATGAATCAGTATCAGACAAGATTCTCAGATATGATACGATGTCAGAAGTCATAAGAATAACAGATCCGGATTGAAGAGAAAGCGAAGAAGTACAGACAAATCTGAGACAAGCTCAGAAAAATACAAATGAATCGAGGTAGAGTCCCATGGACGAGATATCTTAGAAGGCGGCATCGCATGAATGAATTCCATACGGTGTCGCCTTCATTGTGTGTCACAGCAGTTCTGGCTTTACGCTGCATATACTCTCCTGCAGCCGGAAATAAAGTTCCGCCGCAGGTTTCTTTTTTATAACTGGGTCACTACAAAAATATCATAGATCGCACGGATCGCATTTTCAAAATCTGCATTGCTGACACCAATGATAATGTTCAACTCAGAAGATCCCTGATCGATCATCTTAACATTGATGTTTGCATGTGCCAGTGCGGAGAAAATTCTTCCTGCTGTTCCACGGGTAGATTTCATACCGCGTCCAACGACTGCGATCAATGCCAGATCTCCCTCTAACTCAATGCTGTCCGGTTTTGCAAGACGATGGATCGCAGAAATCACAGACTGCTCTTTGCCCTCAAATTCCGGCTGATGCACAAAGATCGTCATCGTATCGATACCGGATGGCATATGCTCAAATGAAATTCCATTTTCCTCAAATGCGGATAAAACTTTTCTTCCAAAACCAACTTCGGAGTTCATCATATCCTTATCAATATTGACAGAAACAAAACCTTTCTTTCCGGCGATACCCGTGATCGTGTATTTCGACTGATGACAGGTACTCTCAACAATCCAGGTTCCTGCATCTTCCGGCGCATTGGTGTTACGGATATTGATTGGAATACCGGCTTTGCGGACCGGGAATACCGCATCCTCATGCAGTACGCTTGCTCCCATGTAAGAAAGCTCTCTTAACTCGCGGTAAGTGATCGTCTTGATCGTTTCCGGATGGTCGATGATCCTTGGATCTGCAACCAGGAAACCGGATACGTCTGTCCAGTTCTCATAACAGGTTGCATGTACGGCTCTTGATACGATAGATCCGGTGATATCAGAACCGCCTCTTGAAAATGTGCGGACACTTCCGTCCGGATTAGCACCGTAAAATCCTGGAATTACTGCGCGCTCGATCTTTGCAAGACGTTTACTGAGTACCTTATCTGTCTTTTCTGCATCAAAGTTTCCCTCTTTATCAAAGAAAATAACTTCTGCAGCATCTACAAACTCATAGCCAAGGTAATTCGCCATGATGATACCATTTAAATATTCTCCACGGGAAGCTGCGTAATCCACACCGGCTTTATTTTTAAAATTCTCTGCGATTTTCTTGAACTCATCTTCTAACGATAATTTCAAATTCAGACCATTGATAATTGTGTCATAGCGGTCCTTGATCTTCATGAGCGGCACACGGAAATCTTCATCTGCCTCCACCAGGTCATAACATGCGTATAACATATCAGTAACCTTGGTATCTTTGGAATTTCTTTTTCCCGGTGCACTCGGAACTACATATCTTCTCTCTTTATCTGCGTTGATAATTTTACCAACCTTTGCAAACTGTTCTGCACTTGCAAGAGAGCTGCCGCCAAATTTCACAACTTTAATCATTTTCTTCTGAACCTCCACTTACTTTCGCGTGTAAGAAAACACCCGATACTATCCATATAATGAATATATATTATCATAAATGCAGTTTCCGTCAAATGATTTTTCCGATTTTTAGTTCCATGGAATCAAAAATTTTTGTATTTTTCTATATTATGTCAACTTTTCATTACCTGTACTTATAAGTACTTTAAATTCAGGTAATACCAACCGGTCCTATCAGCACTTCGCGCGCTACAAAAAGCGACAGATCCGGTCTCGTCGCCATCTTCCATTTCACCAGTGTAAGCTGCATATCTGTGATTTCAATTCCGGTAATGCCATACGGATGCACGCAGCTCCCGGCATTCAGGTACAGACTGCCGTCTGCCGGCAGCCTTGGACGGTGGGAATGTCCGGCCGCCAGATAGCAGTCATGATCTTTTGTCCAGTTATCTAAACATTTTTCATATTTTAAGGTCTTTTTATAATTCCGCGCCGCACTCGTCGGATCACTGACGCCAAAACGCTCTAACGGTTTCCAGAAATACCGCACCAGAAAACGGGATAATTTCCAGCAGACTGAGTTAAAAAAATCTGCCTGATGCCCGTGGATCATGCAGATATCCCTGCCTCCCTCACAGTTATCTAAGATCATTGCTTCCCCTAACATGCCTTTCATTTCCATATTGTGATTTCCGTAAATGCGGTATATCCGGCACTGTTTCTGCAGTGTTTCAAACCGGCAGTAGACATCCTGATGACTCTCCTCAATGCGGGAAAGATGCCTGTTTTCCCACAATTCCTCCCCGTCACCGAGTTCAAAATAGGTGAAACCATGCGCGATATAGTAGTTTAACGCCGCCATATACAGATGCTGGTTTCTCAAGAAATTATCATTTGCCCCTCCCTCTCCCCGGTGGCAGTCGCTGATGATGATATAACGGCTGCAACTGTTAAGCGGAAGATGGACTGCTTCTGAAAGCGCTTTATCGATCCGCATCTGACAGGAAAAGGGCGGATATCTTTTCTTATTTTCCATGCTTCCATCCCCGCATCCGAAACGCATGTTTCAAACACCACGGAAGCTGATAGTATAAAAATAAAAGACGGTCAGGTGCAGCAATAAATGGATGTGTGAACAGACGGTAAAGGAAACAGCAGAAACAGTTCCAAGCCTGCACCATGCAGCGCCAAACGGACGCACAGAATTTGTGTTTCATACAGAAATCCATTCTGACATAAACTTCATTGCGGCAGATCCGGTATTTATTCCCCGGTATTTTTCCTTTCGCCCGCTTTAATCCCTCAAAAAATGCTTCTGCCATGCATTCATTCTGAAACCGTATTGTCGTCACCAATATCAGATCCGATGGTCTCGAAAATGTCCCCATCCCAAATCCGGTCAGCCACCAGTGCCGCTTCTGCAGGAAATAAACTTTTTTCCGCCTGCGGTCTAGCCTGCACTGGATAAACGGCATATCCTGATCTTCCACCGCCTCAAAATGGGCGATCCTGTAATATCGTTCCGGGACGACCTTTCCCGCATGATATACGCCAACCTCTCCTCCGGTATTGATGCCATACTGCCCCTTCCAGAATTCGATCAGCCAGGTTTCGCCAGCATAATCAAAATAGATAGGCAGTGCATCAAACACCATGCCTGCTCCCACTGCTGCCCTGTCGTAAAGCGCCTCATACCCCTGTTTTCTCTGCCACGCATCTTCCCTCGACGTGAACACGTCTTCACACGGCACATAACAAAAGCCGAATGGTTCTGCGAGTTCATTCAGAAGCTGAATTTTCTCTGCAGCACACATCCGGCGTATTTTTCTCTTACTTTTTTCTCTTTTTACCGTGATGATCACTGCTGCAATCAGTAAAACAAGCAGGATCACCACAATACATCCAATTTTTATCACATTAAAATCTGGCATTTTTCCCTCCTGCATATTTTTTTCAGGAATTCACATCCTGTACTATAAGATATGCAGGGAAAAATGGTTTGGCATCAGAATCAGCGCCTATACATACTTCTTTAAAGTAGCACGCACTGCGCCCACCCCGGCGATCAGTTCTTTAAAATACTGCACCGTCAGTCCGGCAAGACCGGCCTCATAAAGATCCACACCAAAGATAGTACGGTTTGTCAGCAATGGCCGGATCATTCCTTCCACATCTGTATCACCAAATTTGATACCGGCAACGACCGGACAGACGGTCTCAAGCAGTGGATCCGGGCTTAACTCAAATTTTTCGCCATTATCATCAACTGCCATGAGATACCGAAGCCATCCAGCAAATACCAGTGGGATCAGTTTTAAGTTTTTGATATCCTTATCTTTTGATGCAAGATAATTTTTCACAGTTTCTCCAAAGCGGATCGCAAGTTTCTGTGAAGTATCTGTGGCAATACGCTGTGGTGTATCCGGCATAAACGGATTTGGTATGCGGACATTTAACACGGTATCAATAAACTCTTTCGGATCAAGGATACCCGGATCCACAACGACCGGAAGTCCCTCGGTATATCCGATTCTCTCCACCATTTTCCGAAGCTCTGCATCTTTCATTTCATCGGAGATCTTTGTGTAGCCAAGCAGACAGCCAAACACTGCAAGAGCCGTGTGAAGCGGATTCAAGCAGGTGCAGACTTTCATTTTTTCCACCTTGTCAACGGTTGCGCGGTCGGTAAACATGATGCCGCCCTTTTCCAGCTCCGGGCGTCCGTTCGGGAACCAGTCCTCAATCACTAAATATTCACATTCCTCTGCATTCACAAATGGAGCTACATAGGTGTTTTTGGATGTAACGACCGGATCAAGCCCATCGATCTCATCTTTCTTTAAGATCTCTTCCACGGAAGCATCCGGTCTCGGCGTGATCTTATCGATCATAGACCATGGGAACGAAACCTTTTCCCTTTCATTGATATAGTTTACAAAATCTTTCTCTGCAAGACCGTTTTCTGCCCATTTTTCGGCAAATGTATGGATTGCCGCATATAATTTATCCCCGTTATGGGAGCAGTTGTCCATGGATACCATGGCGATCGGAAGCTGTCCGTTTTTAAAACGTGTGTATAAAAGAGATGCAACTTTTCCGATATAGCTTGCAGGTTTCTCCGGGCCGGCTGCAAAATCGGCAGCGACTGCCGGAAGCAGTTCTCCTTTTCCGTTTACCAGACTGTATCCCTTTTCTGTGATGGTAAAGGATACCATCTGCAAGGACTGTTTGCAGAAAATCTCTTTTAATCTGCCATACTCGCCCTCATTTTCCGAATCGAGGATACAGGACTCCACAACAGAACCGACAACTGTTTTTTCGACGCTTCCATCTGCCTTTAATGTGACAAGAATGGAATAATCATCATGCGGACGGTTCATTTTTTCAATGATCTCATAATCAAAACCTTCCGCTACGATCAGGCCTGTTTCCATTTCCCCTCTGTTTAAGATATTCTGCATTACATTTGCCTGAAATGCACGGAAAATATTTCCTGCACCAAAGTGAATCCAGCACGGATTTTCTCTGGTTGCCTCTGTTACTGCTGCACGGTCAAACTGCGGAAGCTGATATCCCTTTGCTTCCCACTGTGCCCTGTCTTTTAAACCAAGTGTACTTAATTCCATAGCTTTTCCTTTCTCCATTGTTCAACGTTTTTTGATATGTTTATTATAAGTGAATCCCCTTAAGACATCCAATAGAGTTGCTTGTTGTTCACATTGCAAAAATTGCGATTCTGTGGTAAATTTTTTATATCAGATCGTCACTTTTTCCTTATATTTGAAATATTTCAGAGGATTTTACCATGCGCAGACAGTTACAGTCTCCTTTTAATGAACGACAGTATATGCTGTCCAAAGATTTTGAAATTTACTATTATAATGACAACCACTTTTATGGCGTGACAGATCACACTCACGATTACTATGAATTCTATTTTTTTCTGGAGGGAAATGTAACGATCTCCATTGAAAAGGAACATCACCATCTGAAACCGGGGGATATGGTCTTCATTCCCCCTGGTATTCACCACCATGTGTCCAGTGTGGGGGAAACACTTCCCTATCAGCGTTTTGTTTTCTGGATCAGTCAGGATTACTGTCAGAAACTGAAAGAATTATCCAAAGACTATGTTTATCTGATCGAACATGCACAGGATACCCATCATTTTATTTATCACTATGATGTCGTGGCTTTCAATGCGCTTTCCGCAAAGATTTTCCGGCTGATCGAGGAGATCCATGCGGACCGTTTTGGAAAAGCTGCCAAGATCGAGCTCTGCGTGAACGATCTGATGCTCCACATCAACCGGGCTGTCTATGAGGCAGAACATCCTGCAGCCCGCAAAGATGCCTCTGGTCTGTATGACGGCATCCTGCAATACATTGAATCTCATCTGGATGAGGATCTCTCCTTAGACAGCCTCTCCAAAGCTTTTTTTGTGAGCAAATACCATATTTCCCATATTTTTAAGGATAACTTTGGAATATCCGTCCATCAGTATATTACTAAAAAAAGGTTATCCATGTGCAGGGATGCCATTCTCAGCAATGAAAATATCACAAAAATCTACCTGATGTACGGATTCAAAGATTACACCAGTTTTTTTCGTGCATTCAAAAAAGAGTATGGCATCTCACCCAAAGAATATAAAGAACTTTATGCGCAGAAACCGCAGTAGAATCTACCGCTCTGTTTTAGTGTTAGAGGGAACCCATGGGCATTTTTTTGCAACTTCGCTGTTATAATGCTCCAATTCCCTCATCTGTGCTACGATATGGTTCATATCCATGCGCTCCACCAATTTTTCAATGATTTCCACACCCTCTTTTGCAAGTGTTTCCCTCGCTGCTTCATCTGCAATGACCGATGTACTCATGTGGTCTTTTTTCTCGCCAAAATAATAACCGATCGCAGCACTCTGATATGCCAGTCCGAAAATATCCTCAAATCCGGCACAGGACTGCGGCTCGTTATGCGCATACTCCGTTGTGAGCGGCACGTCACTTAATCGGTTCATTTTCTGATAAGCTCCCACTGTAATTGCGTGGAAACTGTCCATTGATGTAAAAATATCCCTTGCATTTTTCATCATCTGCATGGTGAGGTCCATATATAAAATCGGCACTCCGGTCTCATCAAAGAAATCCCGCACCATCGGACTGCATGTCATATGTGCCGGGCCGTGAAAACTGATGTAGATCTGGCGTTTGAATCCCTGGCGCAACAGGCTTTTTGCCACCGCCATCAAATAGTCGATTCCTTCCCGCACACTCACCTGGACGGTTCCCCTGCCGCTTGCCGTTGCGCCTGCGTAAAAATACGGAAGTCCTGTCAATACCAGCCCGTCACACGCCTCTGCCATCTCCAGTGCAAATGCCTCACTGATGGTGGTTTCTGAATCCAGTGGAAATCCCCCGTGCATCTCTACCGTTCCGACCGGTACAATGATAATGTCATTTCTGGAAAGATATTCTTCCACCTCATCATTTAACATTCTAGGTAATATTCTTGTTCTCATATGTTTCCTCCTGTTTTTGAGGGATGTGGTATGTTTTCGGCTCTCCCTCTTTTTTCTTATAAGTGAAATAATTTTTCTGCATTTGTACGGCAGATTTTTTCATAGGCACTCCGGCTGAGTCTTCCTGCGTGTTCCTGCTCATCCAGCCAGTTTCCAAGCGGAAATGTCATTTCACAATTTGCCATATCTGTTCCAAACAGCAACCGGTCCTGATATTTTTCCAGAAAAGCCAGCCCAAATTCTTCGTCACGCATGATTGCACATCCGCCACTGTTTGCGGACAGATCTCCATATAAATTTTCATAGGTTTCAAACAGATATGGCAGTCTGCCGCCGGGACATACAGCTTCCTCTCCCCATTTCATCCGTTCCTTTGGGGTCGCCGGTGCATCTTTTGAAATTTCATGCCAGAATGGCTGACTGTGCCCGATGAACTTTAATCCTTTATAACGCTTTAAATTTTCCTCCAGCAGCGGGAGCCCCGGCCCGTCCACAACCCCATACTGAAAGCCCTCTTTCGGACTCATGTGAAAAAGAACAGGTAATTTTAATTCTTCTGCCACCTCAAATACACTCTGTAAAAATGGAGCATCCAGCCTCTGGTTTACCATCAGTTCCCCGATTCCGACCGCACCGCTCTCTTTACAGGCTAAGATCCGTTTATACACATCTGTCTGGTTTTTTGCATCCACATTGCACATCCAGTGGAACTTCTTGGGGAACTGTTCACAGATGCGTTTACACTCCTCATTTGCTGCAACCAGGATCTGCTCATTTTCCTGTTCGCCGGAAGATAACACGATTCCCTGTTCAATTCCAAGTTCCTCTAAGTGCGGCAGCATCTGTGCCGCACTGGAAAGGAACATGGTATCTGTTTTCGGATACTGCTGTAATGTCAGATGAAGATGAATATCAATTTTTTTCAATCTAATCTCCTCTTTACTATTCACGTCTTTGTTTTAATTCCGCATACATTTCTTTGGTCTGTTCCTTATCCAGATTAAAGATTGCGCCGATACCAATGAGTTCCAGCACACAGGTCAGCACCGGGATCAATGCCACTAACATGTAGATATTGTTTATGGTTGCATCTGACTGCACCACATTATTTCCAGAAATATATCCGATCGCCTGGAGTCCGAAGGAAACACCTGCGGAAGCAATGGTGGAACCGATTTTACGGCTGAACGTATAAAGGGAATACATCGAGCCATCACTTCTCTCATGGAACTTCCACTCACTGTAATCCAGACAGTCTGTGACAAGCGCCCAGATCAGCATGGTAAATACGGTCTGTCCGATCATTGCCAGTACATTCAGTACCGAATAAACATAAACGTTTGGTATTTTTACGGCAAAAATGATTACACTGAGCACGGTACTGCTGATTACGCCAAACATCAATGTCGTTTTCTTTCCAAACTTTGCAACCAGTTTTGGCACAAGCGGGAAACAGATGATAATGATCGGCACACTTGCAAGACTAAGCAGAGTCATTGCAGAGGTATTTCCATAGTACTCTTTGAATACATAACTTCTAATCTGGTTTGAACCGGTGATATAGAGCATACTTCCAATGGTTGCAACCATGACACCGATCAGTGGCCTATTTTTTACGACTGCTTTCAACACATTTCCATAATTGAACTTTTCTGTATTCTGTTTCTTTTCCTCACGCACACGCTCTGTCGTTAAATGTAACAGCAGGCAGTAGCAGACCACACTTAAAATTCCAAAAATAACTGCCAGAAGTGTAAATCTTTCCGGGATAATGTTGCTTTCGCTGTCAAAACAGACTACCGGCACAAAGGATAACGCTGCAATTCCCACAAATGTTCCGCCAAGACTTCTTGCCCTTGAGAGTTTACTCCGGTCAATCGGATCTGTGCTGACCACACTTGCCATCGCACCAAACGGCATGGAAGTTCCGGTATAGCTCATTCCATATAAGACATACACAAAAGCGACCCACGCATGAAGTGCAACACCTTCAAACGGCACTTTGGAAAAACAAAGCACACCTGACAACGCCAGCGGTATCATAAAAATTTTAATCCACGGTTTGAATTTATCTCCTGATTTTCCAAGCATCCAACGGTCCGGAAAAGAACCCATGATCGGGTCATTTACTGCATCCCAGAGTCTCGCTGCAAGGAACAGGGAACCCATCCACGCCGGACTGATTCCCAGCACATAAGTACAAAACGTCAAAAAATATGCGTCTACAAATAAATTGACAAAACTGCCCGCCATATCTCCAAACACATATCCGATCTCATCCCTTTTTGAAAAGGGTCTTACATTTCTTTTATTCATAAATTTTTCTCCTTCTGGTATTTGTACGCGCGCATTGGTTTTGTGTCTGTACATTTCACAAGAACCGATATCCTTATGATACATTTGCTTTATTGCAATTTAAATTGTATTTATACCAAAATACATTGCATATCTTACATTTATTGTGCTACAATATTTGTAGGATTGTATAAATATAACAAATCAGAACAGGAGTTTTTATGAAATATAGCCAAATGAAACGTTTTTTAATGGAACATAAGGATTCGATGAAGCCTCCGTATATTTCCACGCTCGATGGCATCCTGACTGCCGGTGGGGAATTGATCGGATACCAGGAACTGGAAATGGACAGCCCCTATCTGGATGTACATGAGGATACCAGTTACACGAAAGACTATGTAACCCTCCACAGCCACGAGTTTTACGAACTTCTTTTCTGCCGCAGTGGAAACTTGCAATATCTCATTGGAAACACCCGTTACCAGATCCGCAAAAATGATATCATCCTCGTTCCCCCCGGCACCAGCCACCGCCCTTTATTTTTAGAGCAGCTTCGGGAACCCTATCAGAGAACCGTACTCTGGATCAACAACGATTTTTTTGAGACCTGTAAGCAGAACTTCTTTGCGGATGCAGGCTCCTCCCAATATGCACCACAAAAGCAGCTCCCCTATGTCATCCGCCCGGAAGGAACACTCTTAAACCAGATCGACCAGCTTCTGGCTGCACTGTTGTACGAGGGTTCCACCATGCGTCTTGGAAGCGAGCTCTACCGCATGGGGCTTTTTCTGCAGTTGTTCTGTCTGTTTTACCGTATGAACGACCATCCGCAGTCAGACATCCCCAAACCGGAGAATACAGGCCTGTTAGACCAGATTCTCAACTACATTGAATTGCATTTATCCGAAGACCTCAGCCTCGCATCTATTTCAGCGCAGTTTATGGTAAGCCAGTCGACAGTAAGCCAGCTTTTTAAAAAGCAGCTTGACACCGGCTTTTACAAAATCGTTACCCAGCGGAGACTGATCGAATCTAAAAATCTGATCAATTCCGGCATTCCATTGAAAGAAGTTGCCGAACAGTGCGGCTTTTGTGATTATTCTGTTTTTTACAAAGCGTTTGTGAAAGAATATGGCATCTCTCCACGCAGCTTCCGGACCCGTGAAAAAGAAACGCATGATTTTTACTGATGTGGATTCAGGTGTCAAAAGGTAACTTCAGATTTTTTGACTGGCAAATAATGCCCTTTTGATAACCAGAGATAAGCATACAAAAATCCGCGGCATATGCCACGGACTTTTCCATAATACAAGGGACTGCCATACGGCAGTCCCTAATTATGCATATTTTATGCTTATTTATTTTCATCCAGCTTATCGAGCATATCCCACACGCCGAGCATATACATAATACCCAGTGCACGATCGTATAAGCCATAACCCGGACGGACATTGCCCGGCTTTTCATCCCAGAGGTGGCGTCCGTGATCCGGACG
This sequence comes from Roseburia rectibacter, assembly GCF_014287515.2. Lineage (NCBI taxonomy): Bacteria > Bacillati > Bacillota > Clostridia > Lachnospirales > Lachnospiraceae > Roseburia > Roseburia rectibacter. The sequence continues at coordinate 583,747 of NZ_CP092473.1, read as the reverse complement.
GATATAACCCTCAAATCCGCAGTCATGGTATGCTTTTAAAATGTCAAGGATTCCGGTATCACCATCACAGTCACGATGGGAAGCCTCCGAAAAATCTCCATTCGGAAAATGTTTTACATTGCGGATGTGCGCAAACGCAATGCGGTCACAATGCTTGCGGACAATATCTGCCACATTGTTTCCCGGGTCGGCATTCAAAGACCCTGAGCACAGTGTCAGACAGTTGTACGGGCTGTCAACCATCTTTAAGAAACGGTCAATATTTTCCTCGCAGGTCAGAAGACGTGGAAGTCCGAAAATATCCCATGGCGGATCATCCATGTGGATTGCCATTTTGATATCGCATTCTTTACAGGTCGGCATAAGCGCCTCAAGAAAATATTTTAAGTTTTCCCACAATACTTCTTTTGTCACCGGCTTGTAAGCTGCAAAAAGCTCGTCCAGTTTCTCCATACGTTCCGGCTCCCAGCCTGGAAATGTCATTCCATGTAAATTATTTAAAATATAGTCTGCCATTTCCTTCGGATCATCATGGATCTTGCTTGCTTCGTAATAAAGTGCTGTCGAACCATCTCCTACCGGATGAAATAAATCCGTGCGCGTCCAGTCAAAGATCGGCATAAAATTATAGCAGATAACCTTGACACCGAATTTGGAAAGGTTCTTAATTGTCTGGATATAGTTTTCAATATACTGGTCACGGCTCGGAAGTCCGATCTTGATATCATCATGTACATTGACTGATTCCACAACGTCCATATTAAAACCATATGGCTCAAGCTGTTTCTGCACTTCTGCAATCTCTTCTACTGTCCACACTTCTCCCGGCAGTTTATGATGCAGTGCCCACACGATGCTCGTCACACCCGGAATCTGTTTGATATCAGCAAGGCTGATCTTGTCATTGCCCTCGCCATACCAGCGGAAACCCATCTGCATTGGCATATCTTTTTCCCCCTTAATCTTGATAATTGCATTATAGCATGTACATTTTTTTACTGGCAATTCAAGTTAATTGCTGTTTTTATTGCAAATCTTGCGATTCCGTTACTTTTGGCATTTTTCGAATCGTCCGGAATACCCCTGTGTATTTCTGCTGTTCCACCATGCGGTCTGAAAACATACTCTACCGCATGGGGCTTTTTCTGCAGCTGTTCTATCTGCTTTAACGAATGAATGATCCGTTGAATTGCATTTAGCAGAAGGCTTCAATCTATACGTTTTATCTTGCCAGCAGTCCTCTCGCAAAGTAATCCGCCATCGCAAGTGCCTGCTGCTCTACGTCCCGAAACACATCAATGCTCTGCTCATACTCTCCATTGACCTGTTGCTCAATCTCCTCCCTGGTCAGATCCAGATGATTTAACAGCATATTTCTGGTTTCCCTGCTCTCAAAATACGGATTGTGACTGGCAAAAAGAGCTGCCATCTGATTGGCATTGCGGTACCACTCCTTCACCAGCGCATCATAATCAGACATATTTTTTGCCTTCAATGCCTGAATAATCTGTCCTGCGATCTCAATATGCTCCGTCAGAAGATTGCGGAGCTGTCTGGTCGTTGCGATCGGAAGATACCTTGCAAACACATCCGTGATCTCGTCTGCAGTCTCAAGCAGCCGTTCTTCCACCGCCTGCTGGTCTGCATTGTCTGCGACTGCACTCATCAGATACATCCTGGTCCAGTAAACATGATTTAACCACGCAAGACGCATATCCTCGTTGAGGCGGAGGATGGAATCCTCACGCTCCGATTCGGTCTCGTTGTTACTTCCCGGATTGCCTGTTCCTCCTCCCATGTTTCCGCCTCCCGGATTGCCTGTTCCTCCTCCCATGTTTCCGCCTCCCGGATTCTGCTGAGGCACATATCCCTCTCCCGGGCAGATAAAAAGCTGCATCCCGATCTGGAGATTATATGGATTGACTCCCGGATTTCCAAGAATCAGTTCCGTCACTGTCGTGTGATACTGTCTCGATAATTTATACAGGGAATCGCCTGCCTGTATCGTATGCACAATTTTGTTCTGACAATACATATCTTTATTTCCAACCATAACTTTTTCATATTATGATATGTAAATCGAAAAAAAATGTGAAATACCATCTCTGATATTTCACATTCTACATTTGGCTTAATATTAATAATCACCTTAATAAAATCACGGCATTATATTTACAACATCGTTGCAAAAATCGGTGCAGCGATTACCGTCAGAATACCTGCCACCGCAATGGAAAGACTGCTCATCGCGCCCTCGATTTCACCAAGTTCCAGTGCTTTCGCCGTTCCGAGTGCATGTGAAGATGATCCGATCGCAATTCCTTTTGCCACCGGTTCTTCGATCTTAAAAACCCGGCAGATTGTCTCTGCTAACACATTTCCGATGATACCGGTGATAATGATGACCGCAACCGTGATCGTGACATAACCGCCAAGTTCTTCCGAGATTCCCATTCCGATCGCCGTTGTGATCGATTTTGGAAGAAGCGTGACATACTGCGCATGGTCAAAATGGAATAACAGTGATAAGACCAGAACACAGATCACACTCGTCAGAACACCGGAAATCAATCCAGCAAAAATCGCGGCAACATTCTGTTTCAGCAGTTCAAACTGCTCATAAAGCGGGATTGCCAGACATACCGTTGCCGGAGTCAGAAGATAGCTTAAATATTTTGCGCCCTCGTTGTAACGCTCATACGGAATATGGAACACAACCAGAAAAATGATCACGGCAACGATCGATATCAGAAGCGGGTTAAATACCGCAAGTTTTAATTTCTTCTTTAAAAACACGCCAAGCTCATATGCAAGTATGCTGATCGCAACGCCCAAAAATACGGAATCACATAAAAACTCTCTCATTTCTGTTCTCCTTTCTTTTTCCCTCTGCGCATGACAAATTGTGTCACATGACCGGACACGATCATAACCACGATCGTTGATACCACCATGATCACCACGATCTGTACACAAATTGGGCGTAGTGCATCCCATGCATCAATGAGTCCTGCACCGGCCGGAATAAACATTAACGGCATGATCTCGATCATGAACTTTCCGGCATCTTTGACTGCTGCAAGCGGAAGGAGTCTTGTTTCCAGTGCAATAAATAAAAGAACCAGGCCATAGATGCTTGCCGGTACCGGAAACGGGAGCACATATTTTAACAGCTCTCCCAGAAAGGTAAACAACAGAATGATCATAAATTGTCTCAAATACTTCATAAAATATCCTTTTCTTCAGAGGCTTCTCTGAAATTTCAATTTTCAGCCGGATATTATCATAGCACTTTTTGTTAGAATATCAACCTTTTCTGTTACTAATTACCCACTTGTATTTTTAAAAAAACATCAGAATCACACAACATTTTATTCTGGCAGGAGCGAATGAAGCTGTTTTCTCCGCTCCCCCCATTCCTCATAAAAATCCCGCCTGCTATCGTATGGACGGAAAAAGAAAATCTGCAAAAACATCATACAGACTGTTTTCTTTTCTTCCTCTTTCGTCATACGGCTTAAATATTCCTGCATGTTCTTTTTCAGACTATGCCACTCTGTCAAAAACTGCTGATATCGTTTTAACTGCGGCGTATCTAACCATTTTTCCACTTTGATTTTCGTTTTACCGCGTTCACAGGCACCACTCTGCAGAAAATAGGAAACACCCTGCTCCTCATAAATTCTTCCCAGAGGAAATAATCTGCAGATGCCCGGACGGTATGCATGGATACTGCACCTTCCCTCCTCATTTAAAAATACACATGTGCCCGTCTGCTCCTGCATTTTCAAATGAGGAATGATCAGACCATCTTCCACATGAAGTCCGACATAAGACTGCATCAGTCCTTCAAAGCCCATCCCCAGCTCTTTTTCTAATCTTTTGCAATCGTATGGATCAACTAAAACGGTATCCCCCATCTGCTCACAGCAGCTATGGCAGCCTGCACAGTCACTGCAGCCAACACGTACCATATCATGTATGCCATATATTTTTCCATCTGAAATCTCATTGATATCCTGTAACATATACGATATTCCTCTCTTATGTTTTCTGCCCAGAATACACAGACTGATCTATACATTAGTTCAAAACACTGATTGATCTATACATTTAACTGAAAGCCCTGTTTTACAAATTTTTATCGAAAAAAGCAAGCATATTTTCACTCCACATTTTTGCGGAAGTATGGTATCCAAGCCCGATTCCATGATCTCCGGTCGGATATACCTCACACAGATGCTTTACACCTGCTTTTTCAAGTGCTTCATTTAAACGCACGGTATTGCTCGCCGGTACACAGCCGTCATCCGCATTTGCATAGGCATAGGTCATTGGATAATCCGGTGTGATATGGAACTCTACCGATAATTTTTCACGCAGTCCTGTTTCCTCATTGGTATTATAAAGATAACTTCCCTCGTGATATTCCGAAGTAAAACTGATAACAGGATACAAAAGTCCTATGGCATCCGGTCTGGCAGAAATTTTTCTGTATTGTTCTACCATATCAGCTTTCTGGAATTTTGCAAGGTTTTCCAGTACATTTTCCTTTAATTCCTCATGGAGCAGCGCTTCACTTGCACAGAGATGACCGCCTGCAGACGCACCCATGATCACGATCCGTTCCGGGTCTACCTGATATTCCGCTGCATGTGCCCGCACATACATAACTGCTCTTGCAAGATCCATCTGTGGCAGCGGATAATAGTTCGGACGAATCCGATAACATAAAACAAATGCCTTGTAGCCGCCATCACGCTCCATACGCTGTGCAGGCTGAAGTCCCTCATTATAAAAGGACACCATCTCGTAACCACCGCCGGGACAGAGAATTACCGCCGGCTTTAAGTCTGTTTTAATTTTTTTCTCCTCTGCGACCGCCGTGGATTCATAAGGAGGAATAGAATCGCTGCCTGCTGTATGCGCAAATGCTTCATTATCTACTGCTGGATCACCGGTAAATAACCAGACGCCTTCCTCTGTATTTAAATCCGACTGTGGAATACCATTTTCCCAGTGCGGCATCTTAGCGCCTGCAGACGCGTCATCTGTTTCGCCCCAGAGCGGAATATATTTGAATTTCTTTGTCTCCGCTGTTTCTTTGATCAGATTCGCACACTCTAAAAAAGCATCCGCCAAAAACGGGGCTCCCCATTCCATTGTTTCTTCTTTTTCGATCTGCGCCATCGTATGATCTCTGTGTTCCAGCGGCACACGGTTTAAAAAACAGGTTGGAAATAAATTGCCGATCGCACGGCTGACTGGTTCTGTGTTTAAAATTTCATTCATGGTATTGTTTTTTGTAAACATGTATTTTCCCCTCTTTACACTATTTTTTCAATGCATCGATTCCTGTTTCACATATTATAATGTGTTCTCTGTATTTATCAAAACACTATTATTACGCAAAAATCTGATGATACTTTTAATATACATCAGATTTCTTATCCCCGGTACCGGAAAAACTGTATGATTTTTACATGGAGAATAAGTTGCACAACAAATGATGGTGTGTTTATGACATGAGTCTCCCGTCCAAATGGTATTTCGTAGGCTTGTGAGTGGCATCTTGCGCAAAGCCCCTTCGCTGGGGAACTCATAGTCCAACAAACCAGGGTATATATTCCTTTTACGCACCTATTTCGCACTAAGCGCATACACATCCATGATATCTCCGCTAATGTTTCTAAATTTAGTAGCATTTCTGCACGCATATGGTATAATGTGCGTATGCAATGAGCAGTGCCAAACATGGAAATGACAAAAAAAGACTGCTTGCAGGCTCTTTTTTGTTATTTTTATGTTTGATAGGGCGAATGCCCGTCAGTCCGGAAAATCTTTGATTTTACGGACGTGCACTGCGGACTACAGTTTCACTTGAAACTAACAAAAAGACTGCTTGCAGACTATAGTTTCACATAATCCAGAATATTATCAATAGAGGAGTTATCATATCATGAAGATCATTATCGTAGGCTGTGGCAAGGTGGGCTACACGCTCGTAGAACAGCTTGGCAGCGAAGACCACGATATCGTAGTCATTGACGAGAAACCGGAAAAGGTTTCCGCCATCACAAATAATCTCGATGCGATGGGCATCGTAGGAAACGGAATCAATCACCAGACACTGATCGATGCCGGCATCACGACCGCCGATCTTCTGATTGCTGTAACCGGTGACGATGAGAAGAATCTTCTCTGCTGTGTGATCGCAAGAAAGACTGGCCACTGTCAGACGATTGCACGTGTGCGCAATCCTATATATAATAAGGAAATAGAATTTTTAAAAAAAGAATTCGGGCTTGCAATGATCATAAATCCAGAGCTTGCCGCTGCAAATGAAATCGCACGTATTTTCCAGTTTCCATCTGCGATCCGCGTGGATACATTTGCCAAAGGTCACGTGGAACTGCTGCATTTTAAAGTTACCAAAGGTTCCCCGCTTATCGCCTTAAAGTTGTTTAACCTGCATCAGACACTGCACAGTAATGTCTTAGTCTGCACGGTTATCCGTGGCGATCAGGTGATCATTCCAAATGGTGATTTTGAATTTCAGGAAAACGATGTGGTTGCGATAGCATCAGAACGCCGCAATGCGATCGACTTTTTCCGCAAGATCGGTATTGTAAAAAACCGTGTTGGAAATGCCATTCTTGCCGGTGGCGGTAAAGTATCCTTTTATCTGGCAAAAAGTCTGCTTGCTTCGGGTATCCGCGTGACGATCATTGAGATAGACCGTGAACGCTGCGATGTATTAAGTGAACTGCTGCCGCATGCCACTGTAATCTGCGGCGACGCAACCGATCAGAATCTCCTTTTGCAGGAAGGTCTTGAACATGCACAGGGTTTTGCAGCCTTAACGGGCTTAGACGAAGAGAACATCCTTCTCTCCCTCTATGCAAATGATGTCTCCAATGCCAAGACTGTAACAAAGATCAACCGGATCAATTTTCATTCCGTCATTAATGAGCTGAATCTTGGAAGCATTATTTATCCGCGTATTATTACCTCTGACTATATTTTAAAATATGTACGCTCAACTTATAATTCCAAGGACAGCAATGTGGAAACACTTTATAAATTAGCAAACGGTAAAGCAGAAGCATTAGAATTTATCATCAAGGCAGATTCCGCCGTTGCCGGCATCCCGCTTGCCGATCTGCATTTCCGCAAAAACACTCTGATCTGCTGTATTTACCGTAACGGCAAAGTCATCATCCCAAGTGGTCAGGATATCATGATGGCTGGTGACTCCGTTTTAGTCGTTCTTTCCGGTTATCGTATTTCCGATATCAAAGAGATTCTGGAGGAGTAGACGGCAATGAATTATTCGATCGTTTTATATATTTTAGGCTGTGTTTTGAAATTCGAAAGCGCGTTTTTAGTCCTTCCCGCATTGGTCGGGCTGATATACCAGGAAAAAGCCTCTGTCTCTTATCTTGCAGTTGCTGTTTTATGTCTGGTACTTGGTATGCTTCTGACACATAAAAAGCCTCATTCTACAAACCTTTACACCAGGGAGGGGTTTGTGACGGTTGCCTTAAGCTGGATCATCATGAGTATTTTTGGTGCTATTCCTTTTGTACTGACCGGAGATATTCCATTTTATGTAGATGCACTGTTTGAGACGATTTCCGGTTTTACCACAACAGGTTCAAGCATCCTGTCCGATGTGGAGAGTATATCAAAAGCCAGCCTGTTCTGGCGCAGTTTTTCACACTGGATCGGCGGTATGGGAGTATTTGTTTTTATCATGGCGATTCTCCCTCTGATGGGCGGTTCTTCGATGAACCTCATGAAAGCCGAAAGCCCTGGTCCTTCTGTAAGTAAACTGGTTCCACATGTGAAAGACACTGCAAAAATCCTCTACGGTATTTATATTGCCATCACGATCTGTGAAGCAACGATTCTGCGGGCGCTTGGCATGCCCCTATTCGATTCGCTGACTACTACATTTGGTACCGTAGGCACTGGTGGATTTGGAATAAAAAATGACAGTATTGCCAGCTATTCCCCTGCAATACAGATTACGATCACCGTATTTATGATTTTAAGCGGCATCAACTACACTGCGTATTTTTATATTCTGACAGGCAAATTAAAAGACTTCTTTAAAATAGAAGAAGTCCGCTGGTACCTTGCCATTATACTTGGATCGGTGTGTATTATTACCTGGAATATCCGTTCGTTTTACCCAACGTTAGGTGACACTGTGCGTCATGCTTTTTTCCAGGTCGGCTCCATTATCACAACAACCGGATATGCGACTACAGACTTTGATCTCTGGCCGGCTTTATCAAAAACTTTGCTGGTTACACTAATGTTTATCGGTGCCTGTGCCGGCAGTACAAGCGGTGGTATTAAGGTGTCCCGTATCCTGATCTTATTAAAAACGATCCGTAAGGAGCTTTCCCTGATCATCCATCCGCGTCAGGTGAAAAAAATCCGTATGGACGGACACCCGGTCGATCATGAGACTTTACGTTCTGCAAATGTTTTTCTGGTCGTTTATTTTGTACTGCTGTTAACTTCCATGCTTCTTATCAGTGTGGATGAATTTGACTTCACAACAAATTTTACTTCCGTTGTCACAATGTTAAACAATATCGGTCCGGGCTTAAATCTGGTCGGTCCGACACAGAATTTTTCAATTTTCTCTCCGTTTTCCAAGTTTATCCTGATGTTTGACATGCTTGCCGGAAGACTCGAACTGTTTCCGATGATGATTCTTCTGATGCCGTCAACCTGGAAACGTAAATAATAGAATACGCTTCGCGAATATTCTATTGTCATGAATAGTAGAATGATTATGAAAGGATTTTTTATGTGGATTGCAAATAACTGGAAAGATTATGAAGTAATAGACTGCTCCTGTGGTGAAAAATTAGAACGATGGGGCAATTATACACTTGTGCGTCCTGACCCACAGGTCATCTGGGACACACCAAAAAAAGAAAAAGGCTGGAAACATATGAATGCCCACTACCACCGCAGTAAAAAAGGCGGTGGCGAATGGGAGTTTTTTGATCTGCCGGAACAGTGGAGTATTCGTTATGGATCTTTAACATTCCAACTGAAACCATTCAGCTTTAAGCACACCGGACTTTTTCCGGAACAGGCAGTAAACTGGGACTGGTTTTCAGATAAGATCCGCTCTGCAAAACGTCCGGTCAAGGTCTTAAACCTTTTTGCCTACACCGGCGGTGCAACACTTGCAGCTGCCGCAGCCGGAGCTTCTGTCACACATGTGGATGCCTCAAAAGGTATGGTTACCTGGGCAAAAGAAAATGCTGCATCCTCCGGTCTTTCGGACGCACCGATCCGCTGGATCGTAGATGACTGTGTGAAATTCGTAGAACGTGAGATCCGCCGTGGCAATCACTATGATGCGATCATTATGGACCCGCCATCCTACGGCAGAGGTCCTAAGGGTGAGATCTGGAAGATCGAGGAATCTGTGTATCCGCTGATCAAGCTCTGTGCACAGTTACTGACAGATACGCCATTGTTCTTTCTGGTAAACTCTTACACTACCGGACTTCAGCCAGCAGTGCTGCGTTATATGATCGCAACTGCATTAGAAAAATATGACGGAACCGTCACCGCAGATGAGATCGGTCTGCCGGTATCCTCCAATGGACTGGTGCTGCCTTGTGGCGCAAGCGGACGCTTTGAAGGAAACTAAAGACTGTCTGGATTTTACTTTTTAGCATAATGTTCTCCAAAAAAGGAGTTCTGCATCAACCAAAATTGTTGTTGCAGAACTCCTTAATATTTTACAGCATCTTCTTCTTCCGAAGCACCAGCATCGTGACTAAACAGATCAGCAGTGTCAGAACACAGATGATCAAAAATCCATGCGGTGTATTTGCAAACGGCATCCATTTTTCATTGACGTTCATTCCGTAAATACCGGATATAACGGTCGGAATCGCCATAACGATCGTGATGGATGTCAGATATTTCATAACGTTGTTCAATCGGTTGTCGATCACAGATGACATCAGTTCCCTGGTACCATTGATGATATCACGGTAAATCGATGTCATCTCGATTGCCTGCCGGTTTTCGACGATCACATCTCCTAACAGTTCCTTATCCTCCGGGTACTGCTCTAATCGTTTATATCTGGTCAACCGGTCTAAGACAACGCCGTTGGCACGCAGGGACGTTGCAAAGTAGACCAATGTAGACTCTAATTCATGAAGATCGATCAGATCGATATCTTCTGTATTTTTTCCGATCCGTTCCTCAATCTCTGTTCTTTTCTTATCAATCACGCGCAGATTCATCTGGTAATTTGTCGCCGTACGGAATAATATCTGATATACAAAACGCAGTTTTTTCTTTGTGCTGAACTCTTTCACACGGTTGTTTACAAAATTCTGCAGCACCGGTGTATCATCCGTACAGACCGTCACGATCACATCCTGTGTTAAAATGATACCTAACGGGATTGTCGTATAACTCTGTTTTTCATGACGTATCTCAACGGTTGGGATATCGACTAAGATCAGTGTATAACCATCCTGAAGTTCGATACGGGAACTCTCCTCTTCATCGAGTGCGGCCTGGATGTCCTCAATATCTACATTCAATACTTCTGCGATCTCGGCACATTCCTGATGCGTCGGCTGGAGCATCTGCACCCATACGCCATCACCGATTTTTTCCTCCTCATGAATCCTCTGGTTATCTGTCTTAAAATATCTTATCATGGCATTTTCCTCAATTTCCCGGGATACTGCCATGTATTATGCCAGATTTTTACACACTACATCTTTCCGGGAATCTTTCTATTCAATTTCTCTGTCATAAATGATCTGATATGCGTTTAAGCCCAGTTTTTTCCCAAACTTAACGCCTGCCTGTCTGATCTGACCACAGTAAGAAAAACCAAAACGTTCATGCAGATGGATACTGACTTCATTTTCACTTGTGATCAGTGAAATAACCGTTCCGATCTGCGGACATTCTTTTGCATATTGCAATGTTTTCTCCATAAGACTGCAGCCAATGCCACGCCCTCGATAACCCGCATGAATATAGATAGAGATCTCAACTGCAGGGTCAAAAGCCTTCCTTTCCCTGTAACGCGAAAGAGAGGCATAACCCGCGACTGTTCCTGCCTCTTCATATACAAAGATCACATATTGTCCCGTGTGCGCATGGAACCATGCCAGACGATCCTCATAATCTTTGACTTCCGTATCAAATGTTGCTGTTGTATGTAAAATGGCATCGTTATAAATATCCATCAATGCCGGAATGTCTTTTAACTCTGCTCTGCGAATCATAATAATCCTCATTCCTGCATGTGAAAATCTTATTTTCACACTGTACCTCAATATTATCTATCATAGCACAGTTTTTTATACGACGCCACGTAAAATTTGTAAATTCCATGTAAATGAAACTTTTTATGTTACTGTTGCAGACTTTCCACAGCACTCACAAATCCTTCCAGATAAATATCTGCCTGCTCCTTTATCTTTCCCTGCTCTTTTCTGCTCGCATCATCATAAACCCCGACTGTCACAAATCCTGCTTTCTTTGCCGTCCCGATCGCATACAGTGCATCCTCAAACACCAGCGTATTTTTCGGCTCTGTCCCAAGAATATCAGCCGCTGCATAATATATATCCGGAGCCACTTTTCCCTTGCCAACTTCCGTACATGTGAATATCTGTTCAAAATAGGAAAACAGTCCGGTACGTTTCAATGCTGCTTCCACCATAGGACGGTCAGTCGAAGTTGCCACCGCCATCTTTATCCCATTTACCTGCAAAGTGTCTAACAGCTCTCTTACACCTTCTTTGGGCTGCACCTCTTTTTCATATGCAGTATAGACAATGTTATTCACGCCCGCCACAATCTCATCAACTGACTCTGCGAGATGATAATTTTCTTTCACATATTCTGCGCCCTTTTGCATGCTCATGGAAAATAAGATATCCGAAAGTCTTTCCCTTACCTTGATTCCTTTGTTCTGCAGATAGCGCTCACTCGCATGTTCCCATACCGGCATGGAATCAAGCAGTGTTCCATCCATATCAAAGATTGCCCCCTGTATGTTCCTTATCTGCATATTTCTTCCGACAGCCCCCTCAGTTCCTTTGATGCCGCACGGATATCTTTCTGTGCAAAAATAGCGCTGATCACTGCCACTCCGTCAATCCCCGTGCCCTTTAACTGTAAAATGTTATCCCGGCTGATCCCTCCGATCGCAACTACCGGGATCTGCACTGCTGCACAGATTTCTTTTAGCACTTCATGGTCTAATGTTCCGACATCTTTCTTGGTTCCGCTTCCAAACACTGCCCCGGAACCAAGGTAAGTTGCCCCGCATTTTTCAGCGCGCAGTGCTTCTTCCACCGAGTGTGCCGAAACACCAATGATCTTATCTGCGCCAAGCCGCCTGCGTACTTCCCCGGCTTCCATATCATCCTGACCAACATGCACGCCGTCCGAATCGATCTCTAATGCAAGATCTACATTATCATTGATGATAAATGGAACCTGATACTCCCTGCACAGTTTTTGTATTTCTCTTGCTTCCTCTAAGAATGCCTGTTCTGAAATATTTTTCTCACGAAGCTGTAAAAAAGAAACTCCACCCTCCAATGCCTGTCTGACCTGCTCATACAAGGTCTGGCCATTTAACCAGGTTCGATCCGTTACCCCATATAATAATAACTGCTTTTTATCGAATCTCATAACGTGCTCCTCTCTCTAACATATCTCCATCCATACATGACACTGCATCCATCAGGCTCACACGGTAAGTCCCACTGCCTGACTGCCCGCTTTTTTCCGCCGCAAGCTCCCCTGCATATCCCATCATACACACTGCTGCCGCTGCCGCCTGTAACTTATCCTCTGGATTTGCTGCAAGGAAAGCCGTTAAAATACCAGAAAGCTGGCACCCGGCTCCGGTGATCCGGCTCATCTGTGGATTGCCGTTTTTTATCACATAACATTTACTGCCATCCGTTACAAGGTCAATAGCTCCGGTAATCACAATGATCGTTTTCAACTGTTGTGACAGCATCTTTGCCGCTGCGATATTCTGTGCTAAATTTTCTTCTGTCACTCTGTCTGTATTGTCTGCATCCACGCCTTTTCCGCTATTTTCTTCTGATTCACATAATGATGCCAGCACCCTGATCTCAGAAATATTTCCACGGACTGCATCAAAATGTATTTCTTTTAACAGTTGTTCTGCTGCCTGTCTGCGAAAACTGCCTGCCCCCACTCCAACCGGGTCTAACACCACCACATGCTTCCGTTTGTTTGCCATCTTCCCCGCTTTTAACATAGTCTGAATTTTCTTTTGATTTGGCGTACCAAGGTTTAAATTAAGTCCCATGCATTGTGCCGTAATCTCCTCTGCCTCTGCTTCCTCGTCTGCCATGATAGGACTTGCTCCGCATGCCAAAAGAACATTTGCGACATCATTTGCCGTCACATAGTTTGTTATATTATGAATTAACGGCGCTATACGCCGCACATTATCAAGATACTTTTTCATAAATCTTTCTGCTCCATACTGTTTACTTCTATGCACATTATATCATGCGCAAAAGCAGCACATGATCGTGATCTACACTCGCTTCGCTCGGCAGTCTTATTATATCATAAATACTTCAAACTGCAGTGCACGTCCGAAAAATCAGAGATTTTCCGGACTGACGGACATTCGCCCTATCAAACATAAAAATAACAAAAAAGCGCCTGCAAGCAGTCTTTTTTGTCATTTCCATGTTTGGCACTGCTCATTGCTTATGCACATTATACCCTATTTCTGCCCTCCCGCATATGTGACTTTATAATTTTCTTATCTGTTTTTAAGATTTCCTTCATTTTCCAGTCAAGAAATGGTCACAATTATCCCGTACCATTAATAACATCAAAAGGAGCTGTTGAGTTTCGACTCGGGGGTTGGGGTTCTGTCAGTTCCGTCAAAAAACAATCCTGCCAGATATTCCGGCAGGTTTACATATAAAGAGGGCTTTAGAAAACATCCCCTCCGTTTTCTAAAGTCCTTTTCTATGAATCCTTATATTAAAATTTTCAGATTGCAGATACAGCACCATATCCCATTTTATATACGATAAAATACAAGATCAGCAGATGTACCGGATAAAATGCGTAAAAGAAATATTTCATGCCAAAACCACGTTTTCCATTATAGAAATAGATCGGAATAAATGCAAATACTGCCGCCCATTCCCACCAGACAAACGCCAGACATCCAAATACGACCTGCTGCATCCTGCTTCTTCGAAACAGATAAAACACCATGATACAAATCACTCCAAGCGCACCATAATCCGTCGATAAAAACTCTGCTGCGAACATCCCGACGAGGATTGCAAGTGTGGAAAGTCCTGTCCTTTTCCAGACGCTAAAACGGCTCTGTTTCATCACAGAATCATATGCCATCATGGTAAGCAGACCAAGCAGCAATGTAAAAAACACATTCTGATATCCGACTTCTAAAATTTTTCCGTTAAATGCAAGATCAAATGGTATCTCGGATATTGCAGCAAAACACCCTAGACGCAACGCATATTTTTCCCGGTCTCTCGTGTGCATAAATCCTTCCACCAGAAGGAAGCAGAAAATCGGGAACGCAATTCTTCCGATATTCCGCATCACACGGTATAACTGATACAGGCTGTCATTATAGCCTCCGAATTTTAATACACGAATGATCACAGTCGCTGCAATATGGTCAATAAGCATTGTGGCGATCGCGATCATCTTTAATGCACTTCCACTGAGTCCTTTTCTTTCCATGAAATCCCCTATCTGTTCCAATCCTCTCTTTTAACCGAAAAAAGAGAAAGACCGTTCATCTTTCTCTTTTTCCTGTTTTTCATCTAGCCTACAAATTCTTCTACACATCTGCGGTATGCAGCTACCGGATCATCTGCCTGTGTGATCGGTCTTCCGACTACGATATAGTCAGATCCAAGCTCTTTTGCTTTCGCCGGCGTTGTCACACGCTTCTGATCACCGACATCGCCGTCCGCAAAACGTACTCCCGGTGTGATGGTAAGGAATTTGTCTCCACATACTTCATGTACTTTTCCGGCTTCCAATGGAGAACATACCACACCGTCTAATCCTGCTTCCATTGTATTTTTTGCATAATGCATAACCGTCTGGTCGATCGGTTTTTCGATCCACAGTTCCTGCTGCATTACCTCTTCACTGGTGGAAGTAAGCTGTGTGACTGCGATCAGAAGTGGTCTCGTTCCATCCTCTCTCGTAAGTCCCTCGATAGCAGCCTGCATCATCGCTTTAGTGCCTGCCGCATGTACATTACACATGTCTACATCCAGTCCCGATAATACAGACATTGCTTTTTTTACGGTATTTGGAATATCATGTAATTTCAGGTCAAGAAAAATCTTGTGCCCCATCTGTTTGATTGTACGGACAATCTCCGGTCCCTCTGCGTAAAATAACTCCATACCAATCTTTACAAAAGGTTTTTCCTCTTTAAATTTTCCAAGAAAACTGATCACTTCTTCTTTGCTGTTAAAATCACACGCAATAATAACGTCTCTTCCCATCTCTTCCTCCTGCTTCATCCCATCCGGTTTGTTTTTCAATTCTCAAATGCAATAGATTGCACGCTTTGATGCAACCCCATTGTCATGAATTATACCTGTATAGAATGTGTTTTGCAAGTCATTTTACATGACTTAAGAGAGTTTGAATCGATTAATCGTCTCCATCAGATCTTTGGCAATTGCCTGTAGTGTGCCGGTATGTTCACTGATCTCTGCCATTGTAACATTAACCTGCTCCGTGGAAGCATTAACCTCTTCGGTTGCCGCTGCTGACTGCTCGGATACCGATGCGATCGTTCCCATCTTATCCACAACAAGATCTTTATTGGCAGACATATTTTCATTTAATGTATTGATTCGTTCCATGCCAGATCCTAACATTTCGATCTGTTTCATAATCTCACCAAAGATCTCTTCCGTACGGTTGATTGCTTCCTGCTGCTCACTCTGCAGTACCTCATTCTCCTGCATGGTTGCCTCAACCAGTTTTGATTTCTCTGTGATCTCCGTGATGATCTTTTTGATCTCATCCGTTGACTCTTTCGACTCATCTGCCAGTTTACGGATCTCATCTGCAACAACTGCAAAACCTTTTCCCATCTCTCCGGCTCTTGCTGCCTCAATACTTGCATTTAATGATAACAGATTCGTCTGGGAAGTGATATCTGCGATCGTATCTGATATATAGAAAATTTTATCAATACTCTCGACCATCTCGTTCATGACCTCTAACGAAACTTTGGATTTTTCGGCTGTTTTTCCGGATTTTTCAATCAGGTCTTTTACGCTTTCAATTCCCTCGGTGCTGACCTCATTTGCCTTCTCCGTCATGCCATTCATGCCGGAAACATATTCTTTGGTCTCATCTAAGCTATTCTTCAAATGCTCCACCTGGGTATTGGCTTCCTGTGTGCTTTCTGCCTGTTTTACTGCCCCCTGCGCAACACTGTCAATTGCCTGTGTTACCTGTTCGATCGTCGTTTTCGTATTGCCTGCGACCTCAGAGATACCACCTGCAACTTCAAGAATATGATTCGACTTATCCTCAACTGCATGAATCAGTCCGGACACATCATCCATCATACCGTTAAAGTTTGTCTCAAGTACACCAAATTCATCGCTTCTGGTAACTTTGATCTTTTCGGAGAAATCACCGCCTGCAACACGATGTGTCGCATTCTGAAGTTTTTTGATCTCACGGTTAAAACTGAATGCTGTCACAACTGCGATCACACAGCCAAATACCAGTCCGATCATTCCCGCTGCAAGTGTTCCAATATTAATATTGATGAGATTTTTCTGATTTTCCTGATCACTGATGCATCCTATCATTCTCCATCCGGTCACGCGGTCTGTCATCGCTGTGATCGCGCAGTTTCTTCCTTCGGCACGCATATTATAGGATGCCTGTAATACAATATCATCTGCTGCAGGATCTTCACTTTCCTCCAGCTGTGCTTTCTGTTCTTCAAGATTATCTAATTCTTCTGTCAAAGGAGCGAAAAATTCAAGGTCTGCAACTGTACCATCTGCAAAAGTATTGCTTTCGCTGTCAACCATGATATTTCCCTGTTCATCTACCAGCATGACAAATCCTGTATTTAAAAGCCTGATGTTTTCCACATAATCTGCCAGTGCAGATGCCTCGATATCCATGGCAACAACACCCTGGACAACATCTTTGTATTTTACTTCCTGACAGACTGTGATAATCTGTTCTCCGGTCTCCTCATCTGTATAAGGTGCTGTAATATAACTGAAAATAGAATTTACTTTTGCCTTTCTTCCCTGACATGCAGTGTACCATTCTTTTCCGGAAAGATCCTTATTTTCTACTGTATTCATCGCTGTCTTTGAACCGTCAGCTTCATATTTTACCCATCCGGTGATCGTTCTGCCGTCATTTAAAGCATAATATGCACGCACAGATCCATTCACGACTTTACAGGCTGCAACCAGTTCGTCATTTACATTGTCGATATATTTATCATAGTTTTCCGGCTCGATCAAAAGCTGTTTGATACTGTCTTTTCTAGTCAGAAGATCGACCGGCAGACTGATCGTTTTCTCATATGTCTGCAGACTCGTCATTGCACTGCTTAATGTCTGCTCGCTCGTAAGCTGCATGTTACTGTTTAACACGCTTTTTACCTTACTGTGTGTAAGAAGTGCACAGATCAAAACACTTCCAAGGATCGCAACCATAAAAGCTGCGATCAGCTTTACACTAAGACTTGTTTTTTTCTTCATTTGTGAAATTCCCCCTTCTTTTTTTGCAATGTAAACGGTTACATTTTTGTATTATATCACATATTCAGAAAATAGGGAATCATTTTTAATAGCATTGTTAGTCAGACCACAAAAAAAAACTTTCCATCTTGGAAAGTCCTTTTTCATTCTCCCTTTATTCTCAAAGGTTTCATATAGTCGGCGCGACAGGATTCGAACCTGCGACCTCTGCGTCCCGAACGCAGCGCTCTACCAAGCTGAGCCACGCGCCGTAATCAAGTTGTCTTGAATCGTGCTTGATTATATTATCACATCTTTCTGAAAATGTCCATACCTAATTTTTACTTTTTTATTTAAATTTCATCATTTTTCAAAAATTGTCTTCTGATTTTTTTCATGATACAATGAGCGCAAGAGAGTCAACATGCTTGCATGATTGACGGACAACGAATTGGATCATGTGCTGATTTTACACACAATATACTAAAACAACAAATTATTAAGAAATGGAGATTTTTATGAATAGAACTGTATTAGTCACCGGAGCTTCCCGCGGGATCGGACGCGCGATCGCAACTGCATTTGCAGCAGAAGGCGACCGCCTGATCATTACCTGTTCGAAATCCACACAGGAACTTATGAGTTTAAAAACAGAACTGGAAGATACTTATCATACCGAGGTACTCGCCAGTATCGGCGATATTTCCTCCTTTGAATATGTCGAGCAATTATTTACCCAGATCACAGAGCATTTTGGTGGCATAGATATCCTGATCAATAATGCTGGAATTTCCTATATAGGTCTGCTGACAGATATGTCAATTGATGACTGGAATCATATCGTTTCCACAAATCTTACCTCTGTTTTTTCTACCAGCCGGCTCGCCATCCCGCATATGGTGCATGAAAAAAAAGGTAAGATCATCAATATTTCTTCCGTCTGGGGCATCGCCGGCGCCTCCTGCGAGGTTGCATACTCCGCATGCAAAGGCGGAATCAATTCTTTTACAAAAGCACTTGCAAAGGAACTTGCTCCGAGTAATATCCAGGTCAATGCGATCGCATGTGGTGTGATCGATACACAGATGAATGCCTGCTTTTCTGAAGAAGAACGTAAAGAACTTGCCGATGAGATTCCTGCCGGAAGATTTGGAACACCGGAAGAAGTTGCACATCTTGCCGTGCAGCTTGCTAATGGAAATGACTATCTGACTGGACAGATCATCACACTTGATGGCGGCTGGCTATAGATGTTTCTGCAAAATCAGCCAGTTTCATGCACGATCGCATGTCACTGGCTGATTTTGTTATATATCTATTCTGCCACTAAAATAACCACACTTCTCGGCGGGATTTTTAACGATTTTTTATAATAAAATTCCGTCTGTGATTCTACATCTTTTCCGTCCTCATACTCTACATTCGTATTGACACAAATTTTCCACTGCAGATTATTCGGTAATTCCGGAAGCTGCATGACAAGCGTTTCCCAGTACGCATTCATTCCATAGAAAATAATATCATCTCTGGTATTTGCATCATCCCTGCCGGCATACATAATACCAATCAGTTTGCTGGTAAAATCAGTTCCTCCATTCCATGGAAAACCATTGTGAATGCTGATCTCCGGGAGTCCGCAAAGCGCTTTTTTTGTCGAGCGGCGCAGAACCGGATATTTTTTACGAAAAGCGATCATATAACGGAAAAAATCATGGATCTCCCGATATTTTTCCAACCTGCTCCAGTCAAGCCAGGATATGATATTATCCTGACAATAAGCGTTATTATTGCCAAACTGTGTGTTACAAAATTCGTCTCCAGCATAAAACATGGCAGGTCCCCTGCTGCACATCAGTGTCGCAAATGCATTTTTGACCATTCTAAGGCGCAGGCCTTCGATCTGCGGATCATCCGTCTCACCCTCTGCTCCACAGTTCCAGCTATTTCCGTTGTTATCTCCGTCAGAATTATTCCAGCCATTTTTTTCATTGTGCTTTGTATTATAGGCATATAGATCGTACAATGTAAATCCATCATGACAGGTGATGAAATTGACAGATGCACTGTCACCACGGTGCTTCGGGTAAAGGTCTTTCGAGCCTGTGATACGTGTGATCGCTGTTCCTGCCATTCCATCCGTGCCTTTTAAAAACTGTCTTATATCATCACGGTATCTTCCATTCCATTCTGCCCAACGGTTCCATGACGGAAAACTTCCAACCTGATAAAGTCCGCCTGCATCCCATGCCTCTGCGATCAGTTTAACCTTTCCAAGGATCGCATCACATGCGATAGCCTGGAGTAATGGTGGATCCGCCATCGGTGCTCCTTTTTCATCACGCGTCAGAATAGATGCAAGATCAAAACGGAAACCATCCACACGATACTCCGTTACCCAGTAGCGCAGACAGTCAATGATAAAACGTCTTACTGCCGGATGATTACAGTTCATGACATTACCGCAGCCGCTGAAATTATAATAGTAGCCATCCGGTGTCAGAATATAATAAGTATTATTATCAATTCCTTTAAAAGAAAAACACGGTCCCTGTTCATTTCCCTCCGCTGTATGGTTAAACACAACATCCAAAATGACCTCAATACCGTTTTCCTTTAACTCATAGATCAGTTCTTTTAACTCATCACCTTCATGATTATGCTCTACAACTGATGTATAACTGGTATTCGGAGCAAAAAAGCAGACAGTATTGTACCCCCAGTAATTATACAGACGTTCTCCATCCACTACTCTGGTGCTTTCCATCTCGTCAAATTCAAAAATCGGCATCAGTTCAACTGCATTTACCCCAAGATCTTTTAAATATGGGATTTTCTGCCGCAGTCCCTCATAGGTGCCTTCTGCTCCAGGTGTCACACCGGACGATGCATCTTTTGTAAATCCCCTTACATGCATCTCGTAGATGACAAGATCTTCAAACGGATGCTCAGTCGGGCGGATATCTCCCCAGTCAAAGTTATTTTCCACAACTCTGGCATGATAAATAAAATCTGCTCCGCCTTCCGGACGCTCTCCCCAGTTCCGCTGTCCTGTCACCGCCCTCGCATACGGATCAAGCAAAATGTTTTCTTTATTGAACAATAAACCTTTTTTCTCATCATAAGGTCCGTCCAACTGAAATGCATATTCAAACTCTTCGATTTTCAATCCAAAAACGAACATGGAATATGTGTTTCCAATATGATAAGCCTCCGGATATTTTAGGGTCACATATGGCTCTTTTTCCTGCGGCTGGAACAACAGAAGATAACATGCTGTCGCACCAAAGGAATGGATCGTAAAGCTGACACCTCTTGTGGTTGCTGTCGCACCATCCCTGTTATAAAAACCCGGACGTACCTGATATCCATTGATCTCATCCAATGGCTGCAGCCCAACGCCGCGTTCCTGTTTATGTCTGCCTGTACTCATTTTAATCCTCCTTTCTTTTTGGGAGTATTTTCCTCCTTGTTTTGCGGAGCAAAATGCCTGCTATATTTCTTATACCCCGGATGTTTTCCACTCATTTTATAATAATTATTTCTAAGGTCCACAAGTCTGTCGATATTTTCCCGGTCGATCTCTTCTGCACCACCAAGCAGATGTGCCGTCAGCGTGATCTTTGCAAACTGCTCTAATGTTTCCATCCTATAGTATGCCGTATAGACATCAGCACCTACCGTCACAGCTCCGTGATTTTTCAGCAGGATCGCATCATGCTCTGGCAGATACGGAGTAATGGCATCCGGCACTTCATCCGTGGAAGGTGTCGCATAAGGCGCAACTGGCACCGAACCAAGTGCGAGCACAGTCTCAATCATGGAATATTCATCAAGAGGGATATCTGCCACGGCAAACCCTGTCGCAACCGGAGGATGTGCATGCAAAACTGCGCCAACATCCTCACGTTCCTCATAGCATCTGAAATGCATCCTCATTTCAGACGACGGACGATAACCGTCCATGGCTTCAATAATCTCCCCTGTTTTATCTATATGCACGATCATTTCCGGGGTTACCATACTTTTTGACACGCCTGTCGGTGTTGCCAAAAATGTACCATCCGAAAGTTTTACCGACACATTTCCATCATTTGACGCAACCCATCCCAGCTGCCACATCTTATGGCATACATCACAGATCTGTGCCCTGATTTCCTTATAACTTAGTTCCATAATAATCTCCACACCTTTCAATACTGTACCTTTTTCCTATTTTATATTCTATTATAAACATCCTCTTTCCCAATTTCAACCAGACAATATCTGTGTTATACTATCCTCAGAAAATATTAAGAAACAAAGAAAGGATTTTCCCATGCAAAAAATACTCCATGTTTCCAGCAATCCGGATCATTTTTCCACTATCAGTGCTGCAATAGCACATATTCCTGCCGCTGATCAGACACCAACTGTCATTGAAATCGAACCGGGCATTTATCATGAAAAACTGACTATAGATAAACCCTATGTTACACTGCGTGGTATGGGTAAAAACAATTCCGATACTGTCATCACCTATGATGATTATGCCCTGGATCTGATGCCCGATGGAAGTAAGCGTGGTACCTTCCGCACATATACACTGTTTATAGATACACATGATGTAACGCTTCAAAATCTCACCGTTGAAAACGCTTCGGGAGATTCTGCCACACATGGACAGGCGATCGCTCTCTATGCTGACGGTGACCGCCTTACGATCGATTCCTGCCGCCTTCTCGGACATCAGGACACACTTTTTACCGGACCGCTTCCTGAAACAGAACGACAGCCCGGAGGATTCATCGGTCCAAAACAGTTTGCCCCGCGTATCAACGGCAGACATTATTATAAAAACTGCTATATCTGCGGCGATATTGACTTTATTTTTGGCAGTGCCACAGCATATTTTGAACATTGCACCATAGAATCCCTGCTGCGCACAAAAACATCAGCCCTGTCCGATGCGCTTTCCGATACATCTGCATTTCCTCTTATCCAGGGCTATGTAACTGCCGCCTCCACACCAAAAGGTCAGACATACGGCTACGTTTTTTCCGACTGCCGGTTCATCTCCAAAGACTGCCCTGCCGGATCTGTCTATCTTGGCAGACCATGGCGCGACTATGCAAAAACGATCCTGATTTCCTGTGAACTTGGCGCGCATATCCATCCTGCCGGTTTTCATGACTGGAACCGCAAAAATACACATGAAACGGTATGTTATGCCGAATACGCAAGTTACCCCGCAACCTCTGACTGCCGTCCACTTTCTGACCAGGCTGATTTTGTTCAAAATCTGGATGAACAACAGGCCAGACACTTTGCAAGAAAACTGGTTCTCGGTGACTGGACACCCGATGAACTGTAATTTTTATCAGATATTTTTTAATCTAGGTTTGTATATTCATGAGAATAATGATAGAATAATATACATTAAGAATATGAGAAATCCAAACAAAGGGGGCATATAAGATGGACGAAAAAATTTATAAGACAATGGGTTCTACCGGGGCTTGTACACTGGCAGTTGGTATCTGTGTCCTTGCGGGTGGAATCACCGCCGGGATTCTTCTGATCGTAAATGGTGCCAGACTGTTAAAAAATAAATCAAAAATCATGTTTTAAAATAGAATTCACGTTTTGCAGGCTTTCTATTGTCATGAACCAAAAGCGCATATGCAGTAAAATCATCTTTCTGACAATCTTTTTTACTGTACATGCGCTTTTTCATATGACACCATATGCTTTTTACAGGTAATTTTTCTTCAAATTAATCCTCTTTTTGAACTTCTTTCTTTTTGAACACATCTGACAGCAGAAAAAATCCAAAGCACAATCCATTTAGCACCAGCGCAGCCGGAAGTTCTTTCCAGCTTACAGTCTGATTTTCCAGAACATCTGCGGAAAATGTACCTGAAATGATCGGTATCAGGTTGTTATTCAGATAATGCAGGCAGACCGGCACCCAGATATTTTTTGTTTTCATATAAGCATATGCAAAAAAGATTCCAAGTGCAATACAGGTGATCTGCTGTGCAAAAATCATCTGGATTCCCGATGTCTGTGTATAATAAAACAGATCATCCGGAATATGCCACAGTCCCCATACCACACCAAGCACGATCACACCTGCACGAAGACCGAACTTTTTCTGTAAAATGGGTTGCAGATAATATCTCCAGCCATATTCTTCTCCGAAAAATGCAATAAATACAAAAAAATAATTGATCGGAAGTGCAACGATATTCAGCCACATCACAGGATCTTTAAACATTGCCGCCCATTCTTTTACATACTGCATTCCATTGCCGTCAGACACGCCCTGTCCTGCCATCGACACTACAGTTCTTACAATATAAATACCCACAAATAAAAGTACAATAAACACAGCACTTTTCCAGTTTTGTCTGGTCAGTCCCGCAGCTGCCCTCTTTTCATTTCCTGTAACCGCAAGAAAAATGAATGCCACGATACTCCCAATGATAAGTACATACTGTGAGATCAGATTATAAACGGACATCGTCATTCCTGCAATATTCAGATCATTTACCGGAGAAAATACGGATAAAAGTGCAAGTACAATCAGGACTCCAGTTGTTGCCAGAACCGTAATAAAAAAACCTGTCGGCAGAATCTTTTCTCCTTTGTGTGCCAGAAAAAGTCCAATAATCACGCCTGTGGCCGGATACATCATCTGCGCCGTTGGAAATGCCGTAAGATCATATCCTTTTGTACTGCCATACCACATCAGAATTCCCATGAGATAGGTCAGACCATAGGCAATAAGCACATAAATAATTAACCTCTTTTTTGCCATCTCTTTTTGTTCCATTCCAAAACTCCTCCCCTTACAATCAATAAATGTTACCTTTTTATTATAAGGATTTTGTTCTGCACTGTCAATTGCAGTAACTGCTGTTTCTATCTCCGTCCACGGATGATTCGGATGATTCCTCCTGCGATCGCAGCTACACCGACCATTCCCCAGATGTATGGTTTTACATCACCAAGTTTTCCCGCATAAAATACTGCAGTCGGTCCATCTGCGCTATTCGGCAATATCGCACTGAATGTTACGCTGGCATGCAGATATACTGCATTAAAAATTACAAATGAACCTGCTACAATCAGTCCAAAACCCTGCATCATCTTTTTTCTCTGCATCTTCTGCTGATATTTTGCGATATCAATGCCCGCCTCGATCACCGCATCAGTATCCTGCACACTTACCTCCTGCTGCTGCATCTTCTGACATTTCATCAGCTCTGTCAAAGTAATGCCCAGTGCCTCTGCCAACGGTTCTAGTGTCTGGATATCCGGAAATCCCATTCCCCTCTCCCAACGGCTGACAGCTTTGTCTGTGACTTTCAGGCAGACTGCTAGCTGTGCCTGTGTCATTTGATTTTCCTTGCGTATCTGTGCGATAAATGCTCCTAATTCTTTTGCTTCCATAGTTTTCCTTTCCTGTCATGTCTGACATCCATAGCCTTTTTACCCAAAAGATATCAAAAAGGCACCGAATTTTCAACCGATGCCTTGTTTACCAGACTCTATCCATCGTTTACACGCTGCAAAATGCACTAATCAAGTTCGATCGAATCTGAGATATAATAATGAAATTTATTTTTTTTGCAATACTCTTTGATCTGTCTGATCAGCTTTTTATCTTTTGTATATTCCAGCAGATAAACTTTCATTCCGTCCTTTTTACATTTCTTAACATAATCAGTAAAATATCCGCGCGCTGCTTTGGTCTGTTTTCCAAACGAACCTGTTTTAAATTGAATACTGCTCCACACACATTCCTGATTAACTGCAGTCATAATGTCTTTTGCTGAACCATATGTTTTTCTGTATTTCGTGACAAAAACATCCCCACCATTGATTACGACATCTTTTCCAAGGCGCTTAACATTTTTCAGTATCTTTGCAAGCCCTGTAAAATTCTGCTTTGTCTTTGCGTAATCATAAACGTCACAATTATCAATAAAGAAACCATCCACGCCTTTTTTCAACAGCTTCTTTGACAAATTTCCGATAAACTTCTGCCAATTCTTATTGGAAACATCTACCCACTTTTCCTCTTCCCAGTTCTCATAACTCCCAATCGTAAGATGTTCATATTTTTTATAATAATCACGAAATTTTTCAATGGACCCGACATTTAAGTAGGTATAAACTTTTACACCTCTCTTATGCAGGGCGCGTATCTCTTTTGCCGAAAAATACTGTGCATCAATGACCACAAGTTTGTATGCGTATAATTTCTGCATCTTAGACGAATCAATGCTTAAAAATACACCATAGTCTTTTTTCTTTTGATCCGCCTTTGCATTGATCGCACATGGATCTGCAAATAACCCTAGAAATACGGCAAACAATAATATTAATGTTAAATTCTGTTTACCAGAATATTTTGTTTTTTTCATTTTTCTCCTATTTTTCCCTTTCACCGGAAGCTGCGCCAGAATAATTGCTGCAAAAATCAGACAACAGCCAAATATCTCTTTCGTACTAAGTTTCTGATTCAAAATCAGCCATCCAAACACGGCTGAAAACACGGCTTCCAGACTCATGATAAGAGATGCCACTGTTGGATTCAGCCCATTCTGACCAATGATCTGCAATGTATATCCAACCCCACAGGACATAATTCCTGCATATAAAATCGGAACCCATGCCGACCATGATAAAAAAGCTTGCGCCCACACCTCAATCCCTGGGATTGAATGCTGCATATCAACCACAAACATTGGAACTGAAGTCAGCACCCCGGTTACAAGAAATTGGATCATGGAAAGACGTACCCCATCCACCTTCGGTGAAAAATAATCGACAAATAAAATCTGAATAGAAAACCCAAACGCACAGCAAAGAAGTAACAAATCTGCCGGGTGAAATCCATTCTTATCCTGCATACACAAAAAATACAGTCCCACCAGTGCAAGCGCAACTGCAAACCATATATTCATACCACATTTTTTATGTAAAAATAAACCTAAGATCGGCACGAGCAAAATATAAACTGCTGTCAGGAAACCTGCTTTTCCAGCACTGGCTCCCATCAGGATTCCAACCTGCTGTAAATTCGTAGAAATGCAGAGTGCCACTCCACAACAGATTCCGCCTTTTATCAAAAGTTTGTAATCTTCCTTTGTCTTTGGTCTTTTCGGTGATAAATTTTTTTTGTCCAAAAACTTCATAACCGGAATCAACACCAATGCACCGATAATGCTGCGGATACAATTAAATGAATACGCTCCGATCGCCTGTCCGCCAACTGTCTGCGCCACAAAAGCTGCCCCCCAGACAGCTGCCGTCACTAATAGTAGTAAACTGTTTCTGGTTGTTTTGTTGTTCATCTTCTGCCTCTTTTCAAATTATTAAAATAACAAATAACAGTTTACCATTTTTTCACTAAAATTACATTATAGTTTCAAAATAATATCAAAAAAGGGCTCCCATCACTGGGAACCCTTAATTTTAAGCAATTATAAATTACTCGATAACTGTAGCAACACGACCTGATCCAACAGTACGTCCACCCTCACGGATAGCGAATGTAAGACCCTGCTCCATAGCTACTGGGTGAATTAACTCGATAGTCATCTCGATGTTATCACCAGGCATGCACATCTCTGTACCAGCTGGTAAGTTACATACACCAGTTACGTCTGTTGTTCTGAAGTAGAACTGTGGACGGTAGTTGTTGAAGAATGGAGTATGACGACCACCCTCATCTTTTGTTAATACGTAAACCTGAGCTGTAAATTTACGATGGCATGTAACTGTACCTGGTTTAGCAAGAACCTGACCACGAACAATCTGATCACGGTTGATACCACGAAGTAATGCACCGATGTTATCACCAGCCTGAGCCTCGTCTAACTGTTTACGGAACATCTCGATACCAGTTACAACTGTTGTCTGAACGTCCTCTTTAACACCAAGGATCTCAAGGTTATCATTTAAGTGTAATGTACCTCTCTCAACACGTCCGGTAGCAACTGTACCACGACCTGTGATTGTGAATACGTCCTCAACTGGCATTAAGAATGGTTTATCTGTATCACGCTGTGGATCTGGGATGTACTCATCAACAGTATCCATTAACTCCATGATCTTGTCGCCCCACTCGCCGTTTGGATCTTCAAGAGCTTTTAAAGCAGAACCTTTGATGATCGGGCATCCTTCGAAGCCGTACTCTTCAAGCTGCTCTGTAACTTCCATCTCTACTAACTCGATTAACTCCGGATCGTCTACCATATCGCATTTGTTTAAGAAAACAACGATGTAAGGTACACCTACCTGACGGGATAATAAGATGTGCTCTTTTGTCTGAGCCATAACACCGTCAGTAGCAGCTACAACGAGGATAGCACCATCCATCTGAGCAGCACCAGTGATCATGTTCTTAACGTAATCGGCATGACCTGGGCAGTCAACGTGTGCGTAATGTCTCTTCTCTGTCTCATACTCGATATGAGCAGTAGAAATTGTGATACCACGCTCTCTCTCTTCTGGAGCTTTATCGATGTTATCGAAATCTGTAGCTGTGTTACCAGCAACTCTTGCAGCTAATACTTTAGAAATAGCAGCTGTTAAAGTTGTTTTACCATGGTCAACGTGTCCAATGGTACCAATATTACAATGTGGTTTTGTTCTTTCAAACTTAGCTTTTGCCATTTTTGAATATCCTCCTTAAAATGATGCCCTATGGGCTATAGTTGTTATTTTCAATAACTCGGCTAACTCTGATTATATAAAATAATCAATCGTTTTTCAAGCTATTTCTTACCGGATTTCCTATATTTTATAGGAAATCCGGATGTTTTAGTATTATTCACAGAAAAACAGATGGTGCATTATTTAGATTTGTCTGCTAATACCTTTTCCTGTACATTCTTTGGTACTGGCTCATATTTCTCGAAGAACATAGAGTAGTTACCACGTCCCTGTGTCTTAGAACGTAAGTCTGTAGAATATCCGAACATCTCAGCAAGCGGAACATAAGCTTTTACAAGCTTACCGCCACCGATATCATCCATTCCCTCGATACGTCCACGACGGGAGTTGATATCACCGATAACATCACCCATGTATTCCTCTGGCATAGTTACTTCAACCTTCATGATCGGCTCAAGTAATACCGGACTTGCCTTCTGCATAGCTTCCTTGAAAGCCATAGATCCGGCAATGTGGAATGCCATCTCGGATGAATCGACTTCATGGTAAGATCCGTCGTATACGTTAGCATGTACACCAAGTACCGGGAATCCTCCAAGAATACCAGCCTGAGCTGCTTCTTCGATACCTTCACCTACTGCCGGGATGTATTCCTTCGGAATAGCACCACCAACTACGCTAGACTCGAACTTGAAT
Organism: Roseburia rectibacter; assembly: GCF_014287515.2. Taxonomy (NCBI): domain Bacteria; kingdom Bacillati; phylum Bacillota; class Clostridia; order Lachnospirales; family Lachnospiraceae; genus Roseburia; species Roseburia rectibacter. The sequence continues at coordinate 554,567 of NZ_CP092473.1, read as the reverse complement.
GTCTCTTCGCCGTTCGGATCCATCGGCTCGAATTTAACTTTACAGTGTCCGTACTGTCCACGTCCACCAGACTGTTTTGCATATTTGTACTCAACATCTACAGGTTTTGTAAATGTCTCTTTGTAAGCAACCTGAGGTGCACCAACGTTTGCCTCTACCTTAAATTCACGAAGGAGACGGTCAACGATGATCTCCAGATGAAGCTCACCCATACCAGCGATGATTGTCTGACCTGTTTCCTGATCAGTATGCGCACGGAATGTAGGATCCTCTTCTGCAAGTTTTGCAAGAGCCTCACCCATCTTACCCTGTCCAGCCTTTGTTTTCGGCTCAATAGCAAGCTCGATAACCGGCTCTGGGAATTCCATGGACTCTAAGATTACAGGATGCTGCTCATCACAGATGGTATCACCTGTTGTGGTGAACTTAAATCCAACTGCTGCTGCGATATCACCAGAGTAAACTCTGTCGAGCTCCTGTCTCTTATTCGCATGCATCTGAAGGATACGTCCAACACGCTCTTTTTTATCTTTTGTTGCATTGAGAACGTAAGAACCTGCTGCCATGCTACCGGAGTATACACGGAAGAATGCAAGTTTACCTACGAATGGGTCAGCCATGATCTTGAATGCTAAAGCTGAGAACGGCTCATCATCAGATGAATGTCTCTCTACTTCGTTTCCATCCAGATCTACACCCTTGATTGAAGGGATGTCTGTTGGAGCCGGCATGTACTCGATAATTGCATCAAGAAGCTTCTGTACACCCTTGTTTCTGTAAGCAGAACCACAGCAAACAGGTACAGCTGTACATTCACAGGTAGCTTTTCTCAATACTTTTTTCATTTCCTCTACGGATGGTTCTTCACCCTCAAGGTACATCATCATTAAGTCATCATCTAACTCGCAGATTTTCTCGATTAACTCAGAACGGTAAAGCTCTGCATCATCTTTCATATCACCTAAATCATCGGTAACAGTGATATTATCACCCTTATCGTCGTTGTAGATGTATGCTTTCATCTCGAATAAATCAATGACACCTTTGAAATCATCCTCTTTACCAATCGGTAACTGAAGAACGATTGCATTTTTTCCTAATCTTGTACGGATCTGATCAACAGCACCGTAGAAGTTTGCACCTAAGATATCCATCTTATTGATGAATGCCATACGCGGTACATTGTAGGTATCAGCCTGACGCCATACGTTCTCGGACTGAGGCTCAACACCACCCTTTGCACAGAAGACGCCGACAGCGCCGTCAAGTACACGGAGTGAACGCTCTACCTCTACTGTAAAGTCAACGTGACCAGGGGTATCAATGATATTGATACGATGCTCTAAAGCACCTGCCTTTGGTTTTGTGAACTCTTCCAATGTCCAGTGACATGTTGTAGCGGCTGATGTAATCGTGATACCTCTTTCCTGCTCCTGCTCCATCCAGTCCATGGTAGCAGTACCTTCATGAGTATCACCAATCTTATAGTTAACACCGGTATAGTAAAGAATACGCTCTGTTAATGTTGTTTTACCAGCATCAATGTGAGCCATAATACCAATGTTTCTGGTTCTCTCTAATGGATATTCTCTTCCAGCCAAGGTATTTCCTCCTTAATTTACTAACGATATGCTATCGCCGCGAAAGCAAAAGCTCACGCAGCGATCAAAAATTCCATATTTAAAAGCAACAGCTTTGCGGAAACATTTTGGATTCTATTAGAATCTGTAATGCACGAAAGCTGAAGCATCGCGGAGATATTCTGAATTCTTTTAGAATCTGTAGTGCGCGAAAGCCTTGTTTGCCTCTGCCATTTTGTGCATATCTTCTTTTTTCTTAACAGATGCACCAGTATTGTTTGCTGCATCCATAATCTCGTTCGCAAGTCTTTCTTCCATCGTCTTCTCTCCTCTGTTACGAGAGTAAGTGGTCAGCCAGCGAAGTGCTAACGCCTGACGACGATCCGGTCTTACTTCGATCGGTACCTGATATGTTGCACCACCGATACGTCTTGCCTTTACTTCAAGAACAGGCATAACGTTATTCATTGCTGCTTCAAATACCTCAAGAGCTGGTTTCTCTGTTTTCTCCTCAACTCTTGTGAAAGCTCCGTATACAATTTTCTGAGCAACACCTTTCTTACCATCTAACATGATGTTGTTGATAAGTTTGGTAACCACTTTGTTGTTGTATAACGGATCTGCTAATACGTCTCTTTTCTGAGTATGTCCTTTACGTGGCACGGTTCTTCCCTCCTTAATCATAATTTACTATACAGAAAAAACTTCTGCATTTACTGAGTGCGGCAGCGCCGCCATTTACAGCCTTATAACCTGACAGCATACCGCTATCCGGCAGGCTGTTTCAGTGAACTTCATTTCGATTAATTCAACGGTACTCACAATGTGTAAAATATCGGTCAAAGACCACCTATTTCGCCATAATGTTCGTGCGGAAATCTATCGTTTGTGATAATAATCCCAACACCAACCTATAGTCCATCCGGCAGAAGATGCCGGATACAACAAATGTGATACTATGGTTCGCTAAATTATCAAGCAACTTCGGTCCAATACCTGAAATTACTTAGAAGCCTTTGGTCTCTTAGCGCCGTATTTGGAACGAGCCTGCTTTCTGTTAGCGACTCCTGCTGTATCAAGTGTACCACGGATGATGTGATATCTTGTACCTGGTAAGTCCTTAACACGACCACCACGGATCAGAACAACGCTGTGCTCCTGTAAGTTGTGTCCCTCACCTGGGATGTAGCTTGTTACCTCGATTCCGTTGGAAAGACGAACTCTGGCGATCTTTCTAAGAGCTGAGTTAGGTTTTTTAGGAGTTGCTGTCTTAACAGCGGTACATACACCTCTCTTCTGCGGAGAAGAAGTATTTGTAGGTCTCTTCTGCAGGGAGTTGTAACCCTTCTGAAGTGCAGGTGCAGTAGACTTCTTAACAGATGTCTGACGTCCTTTTCTTACTAACTGGTTAAATGTTGGCATTATTTTCACCTCCTGTTATATTAAATATGCATCCCTAAATATGCATGCTAAATTATTATATAAGTGCAATTCCTGTATGTCAAGCCTTTTTTCTATTTTCAGACTTTCTTCTATAATAATCTGTTTTTTTTGCACCCTTATCTATTTTTTCCAGTTTCTTGTGAATTATACATATTTTTTCCAGCTGCCAGAAAAAAGAATCCTATGAATCAAAAAAATCCTATAAATTAAAAAAAGAACCGTGCACCACTGACTTTTATCAGCTGGTGCGACAGTTCTTCTCATAAATATTATTTTATTCTTCCTCTACCGGAGCTTCTTCGATTTCATTTTCTTCGTCCCTCGGAATCTCTTCCTCATAATCGTCGAAGTCATCAAAATCATCAAACATCAGCTCGTCATCCTCATTGATATCAGAATCCAGTTTAATGTTGCGGTATCTCTTCATACCTGTTCCTGCAGGAATCAGTTTACCGATGATAACATTCTCTTTCATACCGATCAATGGATCGACTTTACCTTTGATTGCAGCTTCCGTAAGAACTTTTGTTGTCTCCTGGAAGGATGCTGCTGATAAGAAGGAGTTCGTTGCAAGGGAAGCCTTGGTAATACCAAGTAATACCTGTTTGCCCTCTGCCGGCTCTTTTCCTTCTTCTACCAGTTTCTCATTGGTATCTTCGAAATCAAGTGCATCTACCAATACACCCGGAAGCATCTCTGAATCACCGTTTGTCTCAACGCGTACTTTCTGTAACATCTGACGCACAATAACCTCGATATGCTTATCGTTGATTTCTACACCCTGCAGACGGTATACACGCTGTACCTCGCGGAGCATGTAATCCTGAACTGCACGGACACCTTTGATCTTTAAGATATCGTGTGGATTTACAGAACCTTCTGTCAGCTCATCACCGGCTTCAAGTACTGCGCCATCCATAACCTTAATTCTGGAACCATAAGGGATCAGATATGCCTTTGATTCTCCGGTCTCATTATTGGTAACGATGATCTCACGTTTCTTCTTGGTATCCTTAATCGTTGCTACGCCGCCAAACTCTGTGATGATAGCAAGACCCTTAGGCTTTCTTGCCTCAAAAATCTCCTCGACACGAGGAAGACCCTGTGTAATATCGTTTCCGGCAACACCACCGGTATGGAACGTACGCATGGTAAGCTGTGTACCAGGCTCACCGATAGACTGTGCTGCGATAATACCGATTGCCTCACCAACCTGTACAGCCTGGCCGGTAGCCATGTTTGCACCGTAACATTTTGCACAGACACCCATATGGGAGCGGCAGGATAATACGGTACGGATCTTAACTTTCTTAAGCGGCTCGCCATTCTCATCAACCCCCTGGCTCATAACTGCAGCTGCACGCTTCGGTGTGATCATATGGTTTGCTTTTACAATGACATTTCCATCTTTGTCACAGATCGTATTGCAGGAGAAACGTCCTGTGATACGCTCCTGAAGACTCTCGATCTCTTCTTTTCCATCCATGAATGCAGTTACCCACATTCCCGGAATCTCTCTGCCTGTACCCTCACAGCAGTCAGACTCACGAACGATCATGTGCTGTGAAACATCAACAAGACGTCTGGTCAGGTAACCGGAGTCAGCCGTACGAAGTGCGGTATCGGAAAGACCTTTACGGGCACCATGTGCGGACATGAAGTATTCGAGTACGTCAAGACCTTCACGGAAGTTTGACTTGATCGGCAGCTCGATCGTACGACCGGTTGTATCTGCCATAAGTCCACGCATACCGGCAAGCTGTTTGATCTGTTTATCGGAACCACGGGCTCCGGAGTCAGCCATCATGAAGATGTTGTTGTATTTATCAAGTCCGGAAAGAAGTGCATGTGTCAGCTCCTCATCGGTCTCTTTCCAGGTTTCAACAACCTCTTTGTAACGCTCTTCCTCAGTGATAAGACCACGTTTATACTGTTTCATGATACGGTCAACAGTATCCTGTGCATCTTTGATCATCTGCGGTTTCTGAGGCGGTACGGTCATATCGGAAATGGATACGGTCATAGCTGCTCTTGTGGAATATTTGTAACCCATAGCTTTTACGGCATCAAGAACTTCTGCTGTCTTTGTTGCACCATGGATATTGATTACTTTTTCCAGAATCTGTTTATTCTGTTTCTTTGCAACGAGGAAATCTACTTCCAGTTTTAATTCATTGCCCGGAATGCTTCTGTCTACAAATCCAAGATCCTGTGGAATGATCTCATTAAAAATGAAGCGTCCCAATGTAGATTCTACATTTCCGGTAAGTGTTGTTCCATCCGGCATGGTCTTTGTCATGCGGACAGTGATTCTTGAGTGAAGTGTTACTACACCATTCTCGTATGCAAGAATTGCTTCGTTTACACTCTTGAAGAATTTACCTTCTCCTTTTGCTCCCGGTCTCTCCTGTGTCAGATAGTAGATACCAAGTACCATATCCTGTGAAGGAACGGCAACAAGACCACCATCAGACGGTTTTAACAGGTTATTCGGTGAAAGTAACATAAAACGGCACTCTGCCTGTGCTTCTACAGAAAGTGGAAGATGCACAGCCATCTGGTCACCATCGAAGTCGGCGTTGAACGCGGTACATACCAATGGATGTAACTTAATTGCCTTACCTTCTACGAGGATCGGCTCGAATGCCTGAATACCAAGACGATGCAGTGTAGGAGCACGGTTTAACATAACCGGATGCTCTTTGATAACGTCTTCGAGAACATCCCAAACCTCTGTCTGGAGTCTCTCAACCATCTTTTTCGCACTCTTGATATTGTGTGCAGTTCCGTTTGCAACAAGCTCTTTCATTACGAACGGTTTGAACAGCTCAATTGCCATCTCTTTTGGCAGACCGCACTGATAAATCTTTAACTTCGGCTCTACACAGATAACGGAACGTCCGGAGTAGTCAACACGTTTTCCAAGTAAGTTCTGACGGAAACGTCCGGATTTACCTTTTAACATATCTGAAAGAGATTTTAATGCACGGTTACCAGGACCTGTAACAGGACGGCCACGACGACCATTATCGATCAGGGCATCAACAGCTTCCTGAAGCATACGTTTCTCGTTGCGGACGATGATATCCGGTGCTCCTAACTCTAAGAGTCTTCTTAAACGATTGTTACGGTTGATGATACGTCTGTATAAATCATTCAGATCGGATGTTGCAAAACGTCCACCATCCAGCTGAACCATAGGACGTAAATCTGGCGGGATAACCGGGATCACTGTCATGATCATCCACTCCGGTTTGTTGCCGGACTCACGGAAAGCCTCTACAACTTCCAGTCTCTTGATGATTCTTGCACGTTTCTGGCCGGTTGCATCCTCAAGCTCTGCCTTTAATTCTGCGGAATCTTTCTCCAGATCGATTGCCTGTAATAATTCCTGAATAGCCTCAGCACCCATTCCAACACGGAAAGAACTGCCGTACTGCTCTCTTGCTTCCTGGTATTCGCTCTCGGAAAGTACCTGTTTGTACTGCAATGCGGTGTTGCCCGCATCCAGTACGATATAAGAAGCAAAGTAAAGAACTTTTTCAAGAGTTCTTGGGGATAAGTCAAGGATTAATCCCATACGTGACGGAATACCCTTAAAGTACCAGATATGGGATACCGGAGCAGCAAGCTCAATGTGTCCCATACGCTCTCTACGAACGCTTGCTTTTGTAATCTCAACGCCGCATCGGTCGCAGACAACGCCTTTGTAACGGATTTTCTTATATTTACCACAATGACATTCCCAGTCTTTGCTCGGTCCAAATATCTTTTCACAGAACAGACCATCTTTTTCCGGTTTTAAAGTTCTATAGTTAATGGTCTCCGGTTTCTTTACCTCGCCTCTGGACCATTCCCGGATCTTTTCCGGAGACGCCAATCCAATTTTAATGGCATCAAATGAGATAGACTGACCTGTGGTTTCTTTACTCATTGTTTCTGGCATTATGACACTCCCTTTCTATTTATTCTTCGTCAAGAGTATTTTCTTCTGCATCGTCGAAAAAGTCGGAATCATCCTCATCTTCCTCCGGTTCCTCATCCACATCTACGAGTTCTTCATTTTCCGCATTGAACTCTTTCTGTGAGAATCCCATCTTTGCAAAGGAATCACTGTCCTCAAATGCAAAATCCTTATCTCCGGAAATAATGGAATTCAGATCTGTATTGCCGTATTCGCTTGTCTCCATCAGCTCTACTTCGTTTCTGTCCTCATCTAAGACTTTGACATCCAGACCAAGTGACTGAAGCTCTTTTAACAGAACCTTGAAAGACTCTGGGATACCCGGTTCAGGGATATTATCACCCTTAATAATTGCTTCGTAAGTCTTAACACGTCCGACAACATCATCGGATTTTACTGTTAAGATCTCCTGTAAGGTATAGGATGCACCGTATGCTTCCAGTGCCCAAACCTCCATCTCTCCGAAACGCTGACCACCGAACTGTGCTTTACCACCTAACGGCTGCTGCGTTACTAAGGAGTAAGGACCAGTAGAACGTGCATGGATCTTATCATCTACCAGATGGTGGAGTTTCAGATAATGCATGTGTCCAATGGTAACCGGTGAATCAAACGGCTCTCCGGTACGTCCGTCACGAAGCTGAACCTTTCCGTCGCGGGAGATCGGAACGCCTTTCCACAGTGCACGGTGTGCACGGTTGTCAGAAAGATACTTCATAACGTCTTCTCTTAATATATCTTTATATTTTTCTTCAAAGCTCTCTGTTTTGCCTTCTTTTTCTGCTTCTGCAGCATCAAACGGCATATTTACATAGTCATTTGCAAGCTCAAGTGTATCCTGGATATCAATCTCTTTCGCACCATCGAATACCGGTGTCTCGATGTTAAATCCAAGTGCTTTTGCAGCAAGACTTAAGTGAATCTCAAGGACCTGACCAATGTTCATACGGGACGGCACACCAAGAGGATTTAATACGATATCAAGCGGACGTCCGTTTGGCAGGAATGGCATATCCTCAACAGGAAGTACACGGGAAACGACACCCTTGTTACCATGACGACCAGCCATCTTATCACCGACAGAGATCTTTCTCTTCTGTGCAATATAAATGCGGACTGCCTGATTTACACCAGGAGATAACTCATCACCGTTTTCTCTTGTAAATACCTTTGCATCAACTACGATACCATATTCACCATGTGGTACCTTTAAGGAAGTATCACGTACTTCTCTTGCCTTCTCACCGAAAATCGCACGAAGCAGTCTCTCCTCAGCAGTCAGTTCTGTCTCTCCCTTCGGAGTAACTTTTCCGACTAAGATATCACCGGCACGAACCTCTGCACCGATACGGATGATACCCCTCTCATCAAGATCTTTTAACGCATCATCACCGACACCAGGAACATCTCTTGTGATCTCTTCCGGTCCGAGTTTTGTATCACGTGCTTCTGCTTCGTATTCCTCGATATGGATAGATGTATAAACATCATCCTGTACCAGTCTCTCACTTAACAGAACGGCATCCTCGTAGTTGTAACCTTCCCAGGTCATGAATCCGATCAGTGGGTTTTTACCAAGTGCTAACTCACCGTTTGAAGTAGACGGACCGTCTGCGATCACTTCTCCGGCTTCCACACGGTCACCTTTGAATACGATCGGTCTCTGGTTGTAGCAGTTAGACTGGTTACTTCTTGAGAATTTTGTCAGTTTATATACATCTCTGGTTCCCTCATCACTCTTAATGATGATCTGGTTTGACTCAGAGCTTTCTACAATACCGGATTTCTTTGCGATCACACATACACCGGAGTCAACCGCTGCCTTTGTCTCCATACCTGTTCCGACTACCGGAGCATCTGTGGTAAGAAGCGGCACTGCCTGACGCTGCATGTTAGATCCCATCAGCGCACGGTTTGCATCATCGTTCTGTAAGAACGGAATAAGTGCTGTTGCGACAGAGAATACCATCTTCGGAGATACATCCATGTAATCAAACATAGTCTTCTCATACTCCTGTGTTTCCTCTCTGTAACGACCAGATACGGAATTACGGACAAAATGTCCTTCTGCATCCAGTGCCTCATTCGCCTGCGCTACATGGTAATTATCCTCTTCATCTGCTGTCATATAAACTACTTCGTCTGTGACACGCGGATTCTTAGGATCTGATTTATCGATTTTACGGTATGGTGCCTCTACGAAACCATACTCGTTAATTCTTGCATAACTTGCCAGTGAGTTGATAAGACCGATGTTTGGTCCCTCAGGTGTCTCGATCGGGCACATTCTTCCGTAATGGGAATAATGTACATCTCGTACCTCGAATCCGGCACGGTCTCTGGAAAGACCACCAGGTCCTAATGCAGAAAGACGTCTCTTATGTGTCAGCTCACCTAATGGGTTGTTCTGATCCATAAACTGTGACAACTGGGAATAACCAAAGAACTCTTTTACCGCTGCTGTTACCGGTTTGATATTGATCAGACTCTGTGGAGAAATACCGTCTAAATCTAAAGTAGTCATTCTCTCACGAACAACTCTCTCTAATCTGGAAAGACCGATACGATACTGGTTCTGTAATAACTCACCAACTGCACGGATACGTCTGTTTCCAAGGTGATCGATATCATCATCATTACCGATACCATACTCTAAGTGCATATTGTAGTTAATGGATGCAAAAATATCATCCTTTGTAATATGCTTCGGAATCAGGTCATGCACATTCTTTTTGATCGCTTCTTTTAATTCATCAATATCTGTATGTTCTTCCATCAACTGAGCAAGTACCGGATAGTACACCAGCTCGGTGATACCAAGGTCTTTTGGATTGCAGTCCACATATGTTCTTAAATCAACCATCATGGAAGAAAGAACTTTGACATTTCTAGTCTCTGTCTGAATCCATACATATGGAACAGCTGCATTCTGGATATCATCTGCAAGACTTCTTGTCACTTCCGTACCAGCCTCTGCAATGATCTCACCAGTTGCAAGATTTACAACATCCTCTGCGAGAACCTGTCCGTTGATACGGTTCTTTAACATAAGTTTCTTATTAAATTTGTAACGGCCTACTTTTGCAAGATCATATCTTCGCGGATCAAAGAACATAGCAGAAATAAGGCTCTCCGCACTTTCAACTGTAAGCGGCTCGCCTGGTCTGATTTTCTTATATAACTCAAGAAGACCTTCCTCATAATTTGTTGCAACGTCTTTTCCAAAACTTGCAAGAATCTTCGGTTCCTCACCAAACAGATCGATGATTTCCTGATTGGTTCCGATACCAAGTGCACGGATCAATACTGTGATCGGCACCTTTCTCGTTCTATCAACACGAACATAGAATACGTCATTGGAGTCTGTCTCATACTCTAACCATGCACCACGGTTCGGGATCACGGTACAGGAATACAGCTTTTTACCCACTTTATCGTGAGCAATACCGTAATAGATACCCGGAGAACGTACCAACTGGCTGACGATAACACGCTCGGCTCCGTTGATTACGAAAGTACCTGTCTCGGTCATCAAAGGAAGATCACCCATGAAAATCTCATGTTCATTAATCTCATCTGTTTCTTTGTTGTGAAGTCTTACCTTTACCTTTAAAGGTGCTGCATAAGTTGCATCTCTCTCTTTGCACTCCGGAATTGTATATTTTACATCTGATTCACATAATGTAAAATCAACAAATTCCAGACTCAAGTGACCGCTGTAATCTGCGATTGGGGAGATATCGTCGAAAACTTCTTTTAAGCCTTCTTTTAAAAACCACTGATAGGAGTCTTTCTGAACCTCTATCAGATTCGGCATTTCCAATACCTCTTTCTGTCTTGAGTAACTCATACGCATGCCTTTACCGGCTTTGACTGGTCGTATTCTGTTTTTCTCCATTTGACGTTTCACCTCTCGTTTTTATTAACATAAGGGCAGAACCCGTTGTTTATAACGTTACCGGACTTCTGCGAATAAGCGCACTAAGTCCACTGCACCACAATAGTGCAACGTATATGATAGCACAAGAGAGGAGATTACGTCAAGAACTTTTTTAAATTATATATAGAAAAAGAGACATGATAAATCATGTCTCCATACATACGTGCGCGAGAAGATTCGAACTCCCGACACCTTGGTCCGTAGCCAAGTGCTCTATCCAGCTGAGCTACGCACACATATTTAATTCATTGTATCTGAAACCAGATACAATGCCGGCGACCGGAATCGAACCGGTACTGTATTTCTACAACAGGATTTTAAGTCCTGCGCGTCTGCCAGTTCCGCCACGCCGGCATAATGAGATAAACTCATTGAATGGGACCTATAGGGCTCGAACCTATGACCCTCTGCTTGTAAGGCAGATGCTCTCCCAGCTGAGCTAAGATCCCACGCGATTACTTGTAGTGAGTGCTAAAATAAAAGATTCTGAGTTGTGACATGCTTGCATGGCTAAGACTCAGAATCTTTTATTTTATCCGAGCGTTAGCGCGGGATGGCAGTTCGTAGAACTGGCATACACACTCACATTTTCCTCACTGCAAAACGACCCAAGCGGGACTCGAACCCGCGACCTCCGCCGTGACAGGGCGGCGCTCTAACCAACTGAGCCATTAGGCCTTATTTAGTTAGTGGACCATCGGGGACTCGAACCCAGGACCGACCGGTTATGAGCCGGTTGCTCTAACCAACTGAGCTAATGGTCCAAATGTTTAAAGCCGATGATCGGACTCGAACCGATAACCTGCTGATTACAAATCAGCTGCTCTGCCAATTGAGCCACATCGGCACGTATTCTATCAACAACATACTTTATGCTATTAATATTACTGCCTAAATATATACCAAGAATACAAATCTGTCAATACTTTATTTCTTTATATTCCTGAATGACTCCGACGGGAATCGAACCCGTGTTACCGCCGTGAAAGGGCGATGTCTTAACCGCTTGACCACGGAGCCTTATCTTTATTCTTTCATTAAAAAAACTCCCCGAGTAGGACTCGAACCTACGACAGCGCGGTTAACAGCCGCGTGCTCTACCAACTGAGCTATCGAGGAATAATCTAAAGGTATTTTCTTAGTACCTTCAAAACTTCATACAGAACACCATCAATAACATAATCTGTGAAGTTGCGAAGCAACTTCCAATGCGAACATCGTTCGCTATTATTTGGTCAAGCCCTCGATCGATTAGTAACAGTCAGCTCCACACGTTACCGTGCTTCCACCTCTGCCCTATCTACCTTGTACTCTTCAAGGGATCTTACTTCCTTATGGAAGGGATATCTCATCTTGAGGGGGGCTTCACGCTTAGATGCCTTCAGCGTTTATCCCTTCCGGACTTGGCTACTCTGCCATGCCGTTGGTCGACAGCAGATACACCAGTGGTCCGTCCATCCCGGTCCTCTCGTACTAAGGACAGCTCCTCTCAAATATCCTCCGCCCGCGCCGGATAGGGACCGAACTGTCTCACGACGTTCTGAACCCAGCTCGCGTACCGCTTTAATGGGCGAACAGCCCAACCCTTGGGACCTGCTACAGCCCCAGGATGCGATGAGCCGACATCGAGGTGCCAAACCACTCCGTCGATGTGAACTCTTGGGAGTGATAAGCCTGTTATCCCCAGGGTAGCTTTTATCCGTTGAGCGATGGCAATCCCACTTTATGCCACCGGATCACTAAGTCCTACTTTCGTACCTGCTCCACCCGTCGGTGTCGCAGTCAAGCTCCCTTCTGCCTTTGCACTCTTCAAATGGTTTCCGACCATTCTGAGGGAACCTTTGAGCGCCTCCGATACCCTTTCGGAGGCGACCGCCCCAGTCAAACTCCCCGCCTGGCATTGTCCCACCGCTGGATCACAGCGGCTGGTTAGAAACCCAATACTGCAGGGGTGGTATCCCAACAGCGACTCCCTTGAAACTGGCGTCCCAAGTTCTCAGTCTCCCACCTATCCTGTACGTGCAGTACCGAATCCCAGTACCAAACTGGAGTAAAGCTCCATGGGGTCTTTCCGTCCTGGCGCGGGTAACCAGCATCTTCACTGGTACTTCAATTTCACCGGATGCATTGTCGAGACAGTGCTCAAATCATTACGCCTTTCGTGCGGGTCGGAACTTACCCGACAAGGAATTTCGCTACCTTAGGACCGTTATAGTTACGGCCGCCGTTTACTGGGGCTTAAATTCAAAGCTTCATCTTGCGACTAACCTCTCCTCTTAACCTTCCAGCACCGGGCAGGCGTCAGCCCATATACTTCACCTTACGGTTTCGCATAGACCTGTGTTTTTGCTAAACAGTTGCTTGAGCCTATTCTCTGCGGCCCACCCTGAAGTGGGCACCCCTTCTCCCGAAGTTACGGGGTCATTTTGCCGAGTTCCTTAACAATGCTTCTTCCGTCGGCCTTAGGATTCTCTCCTCATCCACCTGTGTCGGTTTACGGTACGGGCACATATAAAACAATAGCGGCTTTTCTCGGCACATGGCTCACACACTTCGCTACTTTTATTTCGCTACACATCACGTCTTTGGCTTATCAGGCGGATTTGCCAGCCTGACACCTCTTCCGCTTGTACCGGTATTTCCATTCCCGGCTTATGCTTTCCACATGCGTCCCCACAGTTCTGTTTATATGTGGTACAGGAATCTAAACCTGTTGTCCATCGGATACGTCTTTCGACCTCTCCTTAGGCCCCGACTTACCCAGAGCAGATCAGCTTTACTCTGGAAACCTTAGATATTCGGCCGGAAGGATTCCCACCTTCCTCTCGCTACTCATTCCGGCATTCTCTCTTCTTATCCCTCCACTGCTCCTTCCGGTACAGCTTCGTCGGTCTTAAGAATGCTCCTCTACCAATCACTATGTGATTCCTAAGCTTCGGTGTCGTGTTTCAGCCCCGGACATTTTCGGCGCAGGACCTCTCGACCAGTGAGCTGTTACGCACTCTTTGAATGTATGGCTGCTTCTGAGCCAACATCCTGGTTGTCTTTGAAATCCCACATCCTTTTCCACTTAACACGCACTTTGGGACCTTAGCTGTAGGTCTGGGCTCTTTCCCTTTTGACCACCCAACTTATCTCGTGCAGTCTGACTCCCATTCATCATCTACATGGCATTCGGAGTTTGATATTCTTTGGTAAGCTTTGACGCCCCCGCGGAAATTCAGTGCTCTACCTCCATAAGACTAAAATGAGGCTAACCCTAAAGCTATTTCGAGGAGAACCAGCTATCTCCGGGTTCGATTGGAATTTCTCCCCTACCCACACCTCATCGCCACCCTTTTCAACGGATGTGCGTTCGGTCCTCCATTGCCTTTTACGGCAACTTCAACCTGGACATGGGTAGATCACCCGGTTTCGGGTCTACGCGTGCTGACTGAACGCCCTGTTCAGACTCGATTTCTCTTCGGCTCCACACCTTAAGTGCTTAACCTTGCCGGCACGCGTAACTCGCCGGACCGTTCTACAAAAAGTACGCGGTTCATCATATAAAGATGTTCCACAGCTTGTAAACACAGGGTTTCAGGTTCTCTTTCACTCCCCTCCCGGGGTCCTTTTCACCTTTCCTTCACAGTACTATGCG